>JACDBB010000168.1 GCA_013695145.1 Euzebyales bacterium | reverse complement strand
AGATTGTGAGAATCGCCCTCGCAGGCTCCGGCGATTCACGTGTCAGCGGGTGCCCTGCTCCGCCAGGTCGGCGACCGTCGCGGCGTTCGAGGCGTCGACGAAGCCCGGGCCGGTCAGCACCGGCTGGCCACCCCCGGCGGTGTTGGCGTTGGTGTTGAACAGGGTCAGGAACACGACGGGGAGGTACCCCTGGAGGTACTGCTGCTGATCGACTGCGAACAGGATCTCGCCCGCCTCGATGGAGGACACGACCTCGCCGGACAGGTCGAACGTTGCCAGCAGCGCCTCGCTGCCCGCGGCGGCGACGGCGTCGCGGGCCGCGACTGCGATGTCAGGGTTCAGCGCCAGGACGGCGTCCACGCCGGTGTCCGTGGACAGCTTGGTCTGCAGCTCCGTCAGCGTGGTGGAGACGTCGCCGGTGCCGGTCACCTGGAAGTTCTCGACCTCGCCGCCGAAGGTCTCACCCGCGCCGTCGCAGCGCTCCTGCAGGCCGACGTTGCCCTGCTCGTGGATGACGCACAACAGCTTCGTGCCCCCCTCCTCGGCCAGTCGCTCGCCCGCCTGCTCGCCGGCGATCCGCTCGGTCTGGCCGACGTGGGTGATCGCGCCGAAGTCCTGGTAGGAGTCGACACCGGAGTTCAGGGTGATCACGGGGATGCCCGCGTCGACGGCCGACTGGACGGCGCCGGCGATGGCGTCCGGGTTCGGCGCGGACACCGCCAGTCCCTCGACGCCCTGGCTGACGGCGGTCTCGATGAGCTGCGCCTGGGCCTCCGGGTCGTTGTTGGACTCCTGGTAGGACAAGCTCACGCCCATGGCCGCCGCGGCGTCCTCGGCGCCGGTCTTGGCGACCGACCAGAAGGATCCCGCGTCGCCGTGGGTCACCATCGCGATCGTGAGGTCCGCGGGGTCGGCGCCGCCACCTCCGCCTTCGCCGCCCTCGTCCTCCTCCTCGTCGCCCTGGGCGACCGCTTCGGCGTCGGTGGCAGCCCCGGTCGCCGGGTCCGCAGCGGCGTCCGTGCCCGCGGCCACGTCGTCGGGTTCGTTCTCGTTGGCGTCGGTGGTGCAGGCGGCCAGCAGCAGGCCGAGCGCGCAGCACAGGCTGATCAGCAGGCGTCGAGTCATCGTTGTCACTCCCATCATCGGTGCGACGGAGCGCCGTCGGGTGTCCGCGCCGGCTGCTCGCCCGCGGACGAGTCGCCGGAGGAGGACCGCAGGTGATCGACGCTCGCACGCACGTCGTCCACCGGACCACTCCCCACCGGCGGCTCCGGACCGGTGAGGGCGGCGTCTTGCTCGAGCACGTACCAGCCGGCGTAGCCGGAGCGCCGCAGCGCGGCGAGGGTGTCGTCGACGCGCGCGTCGCCCTGCCCGAGCGGGCAGAACAGACCTTCCCGGGTGGCCTGGACCAGGCTGACGTCCCCAGCCCCCAGGCGAGCGGCCACCTCGGCCCTGACATCCTTGAGGTGCACGTGACGCACGCGTTCGCCCGCGTCCTCGGCGAAGCCCGTCGGATCGGTCCCGCCGATCATGAGGTGGCCGGTGTCCATGCACCAGCCGACGTCGCTGGAGTCCAGCACGCGCCGGACGTCCTCGGCGGTCTCGATCAGCGTTCCGACGTGCGGGTGCAGCGCGTGCGCCAGTCCGTGCTCGGCCGCCAGCTCGTCCAGCCGGGCCAGCATGTCGACGAGGTGGCGCCAGCCGGCGGCGTCCAGCCGGATGCGGGGCGCCCAGTCGGCGTCGGTCACCACGGCGGACACGAACACCTCGGCGCCACCGGCGGCCAGGGTCCTCGCGGAGGCGGTCGCTGTCGCGAGCGTGGCCTCGCGCGCGGCCGGGTCGTGGAGGATCACGGGGACGAAGCCTGCGACCAGCTCGAGGCCGTAGCTCTCCAGCAGCTCGCGCAGCGCGTGAGGGTCGGTGGGCAGGTAGCCGGTGGGACCGAGCTCGGTGGCCTCCAGGCCGAGAGCGGCCATCTCGGCCAGGACCCGGTCCGGTGACAGCTGGAGCCCCCACCCCGGGACCTCGCACACACCCCAGGAGATCGGCGCAGCGGCCAGGCGGCCGTCGAACCCCATCGTGCTCCTCCCGCGCAGCATCAACGATCGTTAGAGCGCTCTAACACCCTGTGAGCGTACGATGCGCAACTCGGCGCATCGTGTCAAGGGGTCTTGTGCGGATGAGACATCCGACGATGGAGGACGTGGCTCGCGGAGCCGGGGTCTCGCGAGCCCTGGTGTCGCTGGTGTTCCGGGACTCCCCGCGGGTCAGCGACCGCAGCCGGGCACGGGTCCTGCAGGTCGCCGACCAGCTCGGGTACCGGCCGAACGCCATGGCGCGGGGCCTCGCCAGCCGCCACGGCCGGACGGTCGGCGTGCTGATCAACGACCTGCACAACCCGTTCTTCGCCGAGATCGTCGACGGCATCGAGGCGCTCGCGGACGCGCTGGGCTTCCGGCTGCTGCTGGGCCACGGTGGCGGCTCCGCGCGCGAGCTGTCGGTGCTCGGCACGATCCTCGAGTTCCGCCCCGCCGGGCTGGTGCTGCTGAGTCCCGACACCCCGAGCGGCGTGATCGCCCAGCAGGTCGGCGGCGTGCCTGTGGTCGTGGTCGGCCGTCCCGTGCGCCGACCGGGCATGGACACCGTCGTCAACGACGAGGCCCATGGCGCCCGCCTGGCCGTCGAGCACCTCGCCCAGCTCGGCCATCGCCGCATCGCGCACGTCAGCGGTGGCGCGCGTGGCGCCGGCGCGAAGCAGCGAGCGCGGGGGTACGGGGTGGCGATGCGCGCCCTCGGTCTGGGCGCGGACGCGTGCGTCGTCCCCGGCGGGTTCACCGAGCAGGACGGCGTCGAAGCGGCGGCCCGCATCCTCGCCGACGGCGAGCCTCCCACCGCGATCTTCGCCGCGAACGACCTGGTCGCGGTCGGCGTGATGGCGGTGCTCGACGACCACGGGCTGGCCGTCCCTGGCGACGTGTCGCTGGTGGGCTACGACAACTCCGCGCTCGCGCGGGTCCGCCACGTCGACCTCACCACCGTGAACCAGCCCCGCCACGAGATGGGCCAGCTGGCGCTGGCGTGCCTGCTGGAGCGCATCCGCGGCGAGCGCGACCGCGCGGTGCTGCACCGCATCACGCCGACCCTGGTGGTGCGCTCCTCGACGGCAGCCCCGCGCGCCTGAACGCTGGCCGGTCGGGGGACCCGCAGCCGAAATGCTGGGTGCACAAGATCGCCAACGGCGCACGGCGCGCTGCCCAAACGGGCGCATCCCGAGGCCAAGGAGCGGCGCAAGGCGATCCACCGCCACGACGTGCGCAGACGCATCGACGCGGCGGCGCGGTGGCGATCCTCGAAGGCGTCGTCACCAGCGGCTGACGGCGGGCGTGGTGGGCGGTCCGTGCTGTCCATCGCCGGGCCGTCGGGAGATCACGGTTCCGAACGTCCGTCCGCGCAGCTCTGCTGGCGTCACGATCTGCAGCACGGTGTCGCCCATGGTGTTGAGCGCCATGTTGAGCGGGCCGAACGCGAGCAGCCCCGCGACGACCAGCGACGGCGCGCCAACCGCCAACGACCAGAGCGGCAGCATCGTCACCAGCGACACCACGCCGTAGGACCCGAACGGCGGAACCAGGCGCGGCGTGCAGCCACCGCGGTTGTCAAGGACTCCTGAGAGCCAGTCGTCCGGACGGGGAGGTAGGCTCGATGCATGGGGTCGTTGCCTGTCACCGAGCTACGAGACCTCCTCACCGCACATCGCGCCGCGGTGCTCGACCTGCTCGCGCGCCGCGGCGCCGTCAACCCGCGGGTGTTCGGCTCTGTGGCGCGCGGAGACGCGGACACAGCGAGTGACATCGATCTGCTGATCGAGCTTCCGGGTGTGAGGCCAGGCGCGGAACTGATGGCCGTGCTCGCCCTCGCGCACGAGCTGTCGGAGCTGCTCGGCGTCAAGGTCGACGTCGTCACGAATCGACTGCTGCGCGGCGGCCTCAGCCGAGCGGTACAGGATGATGCCACACCCCTCTGAGCCTCCGTCCAGGGGACGGTCGACCGGGCAACGGTTCGATGACATCCGCCGAGCCGTCGCGTCCATACGTCGGCACGCCTTGGCGCGGGGCCGCGCACCACGGGATGATGCGGCACTCGACCAGATGTATCTCGACGCGGTGATTCGCCAGCTCAAGATCATCGGTGAAGCCACCACGCGCATCCCGGACCAAGATCTCGAACGCGTGGTCGGACCCGATTGGACCGCCATCAAGGGCTTCAGGACGATCGCGGCGCACGCGTACTGGCAGATCGAGCCTGCAGCCATCGATGAGATTGTGGCGGATCACCTGGATGGCCTCGTCCGAGCGATCGACGAAGCAGTCGAGGCGATGGACCAGGAGCGAAGTGGTGGGTCCGCGGGGTCCTGACGTGGACTCGACGTCAGTTGCCCGTCGGTCAGGTCGGGGACCGCTCGGCGGCGACGCGGGCCAGGATGCCGTTGATGAAGCGGCCGGAGTCGTCGGTCGACAGCTCCTTGGCGAGGTCGACGGCCTCGTCGATGGCGACCGCGGTCGGGATCTCGTCGTCGTGCAGGATCTCGAACAGCCCCATGCGCAGCAGGTTGCGGTCCACCACGGGCATGCGCTCCAGGCGCCAGTCGCGCGCGTGGGAGATGATCAGCCCGTCGAGCTCGGGCCTGTGCCGATCGACACCGCGCACCAGGGCGAGCGCGAAGTCCGGCGGCGGGTCATCGCGAGCGATGTGGTCGGTCAGCACCGCCGACACCGGACGGCCCCGCAGGTCCGCCTCGTAGAGGACGTCGAGCGCCCGCTTGCGCGCCTGCCTCCGCGATGCGGAGCGGCGGCGCCCTTCCTGGGCGCCCTCGCCGGGTCCTGCCACTAGACGCGCGAGAGGTAGTCGCCGCTGCGGGTGTCCACCTTCACACGGTCGCCGACGTTGACGAACAGCGGCACGGCCACCACGGCGCCCGTCTCCAGCGTGGCGGGCTTGGTCGCCCCTGAGACGCGGTCGCCCTGCAGCCCGGGCTCGGTCTCGGTGATCTCCAGCTCGACGGCCGCCGGCAGGTTCACGCCCACCACCTGCTCCTCGTACAGCACCAGCTCGATGGTGTCCCCCTCCTTGATCCATTTGGGGGCGTCGCCGAGCGCCGCCTCGTCGACGGGGGTCTGCTCGAAGTGCTCGGCGTCCATGAACACGAACGCGTCCCCCTCGCGGAAGAGGTACTGCAGGGCGCGCTTTTCGAGGAACGCCTGCTCGAGGTCCTCGCCGGCGCGGAACGTGCGGTCCACCGTCTTGCCGGTCTGGACGCCCTTCAGGGTGGTCCGCACGAAGGCGCCGCCCTTGCCCGGCTTGACGTGCTGGAAGTAGTCGACGCGCCACAGGTCGCCGTCGATCCTCAGCGTCATGCCGTTCTTCAGGTTGTTCGTGGACACCATGGCGGGACTCGCGCTCCAGTGGGATTCAAAGTGAGGGCTAGAGGACGGCGAGGGGCTTGGGCGTCGCCGTGAGGATGTCGCTGCCGGCGCCGGTGACGGCGACGGTGTCCTCGACGCGCGCGCCCCCGAGGCCGGGCACGTAGACGCCGGGCTCGACGGTGACGACCATCGCGGCGCGCAGTGTACCGGCTGCGTCCGCCGCGAGTCGCGGGTCCTCGTGGACGTCGAGGCCGATGCCGTGCCCCGTCCCGTGCGTGAACTCCTCGCCGCGGCCCGCCGCGCTGATCAGGTCGCGGCACGCGGCGTCGACGTCGGCGGTGGCAGCGCCGTCGGCGACCGCGTCCAGGCCCGCCTGCTGTGCCGCGAGCGCGAGCTCGAACAGGGCGCGGGCGTCGCCGTCCGGCTCACCGAGGGACAGGACCCGAGTGCAGTCCGAGTGGTAGCCATCGAGGCGTGCGCCGAAGTCGATGGTCACCAGCTCGCCGCGCCGCAGGCGGCGGTCGGTGGGGCGATGGTGGGGACGGGCGCCGTTGGGCCCGGAGGCCACGATCGTCTCGAACGCCCTCGCGTCGGCGCCGCGGTCCTCCATGGCGCGCTCCAGGTGCCGGGCGGCGTGGCGCTCCGTCCAGCCGGGCCGCAGGTCTGCGAGCAGCACCGCGAACGCCGCGTCGGCCACGGCGCACGCGCGGCCGATGGCGGCCAGCTCGCCCGCGTCCTTGACCGCCCGCAGCGCCTCGACGTGCCCGGCGGCCGGCACCACCTCGACGTCGGTGAGCAGCGCGCGGAGCTGCTCGGCGACCGCCCACGGGACGACGTGGCTCTCCAGGCCGAGGCGGTCACGGCCCGCCAGGGCGTCGGGCAGCCAGTCGTCGGCCCGGGTGATCGCTCGCGGCAGGTCCGCCACCTGCTCGGCGGCCTGGGTGGCGTACCGCCCGTCGGTCGCGAACACGTCGCCGTGCCCGTCGGCGGTCACCAGCAGCCGGCCGGCCGTGCCGGTGAACCCCGTCAGGTAGCGCACGTTGCGCAGGTCGGTCACCAGCAGCGCGGCGATGGCGGCCGCGGCCAGCCGCTCCCGCAGCGCCGCGCGCCGTTGCGGCGCGTTCACGGCGGAACCCGCGGCCGCGCGCGCGGGAGCGTCGCCGTTCCCCTCAGCGTCCGGCTGGAAGATCTCGGGTGCGTCGATGTCGTTCATGGTCATCAGGACAGTAGCCGCCCGGGCTGGACCCCCTCGCCAGAGCCTTGCGCCGATCGTCAGCGCGAATCACGATCGGTGCAAGCTCGCGCGAGACCTTGCTCCCGCGCTGACACGTGAATGCGCCCGAGCGCCCAGTGTCGACACCGTGTCGAGATGCCTGCGCTATGCGTGGCTGTTCCGACACAGTGTCGGACCAGCCTGCGACAGGCGATGCTCACCCTCCGCCTGCGTGGGAACGCCCCCGCCGGCGGGGCGAACTCCCGCAGTCCGGAATGGGCCAGGAGCGAGAACCATGGCGACCATGCCCGCCAGCTAGTCGGGGGGTGTGACAGCCTGGAAGGCCTGGGAGCGGTCCTCCAGCAAGTGAACGGCGGCCTCGGCCGCCAGGCGGTAGCCGAACAGACCGGCGCCGGTGATGGTCACGTGGCAGACCGCTGACACGACGCTGTGGTGGCGGAACCGCTCGCGCGCGTGCACCTGGGACAGGTGCACCTCGACCTTGGGCACGTCCAGCTGCTCGAGGGCGTCGCGGAGCGCGTAGCTGTAATGCGACAGCGCGCCCGGGTTGACGATCACCGCCGTGGTGCCGTCGGTCCGCGCGGCGTGCAGGCGCTGCACGAGGTCGCCCTCGCGCTCGGAGTCGTAGTCGGCGACGTCGGGCAGGACGGCGCGGACCGTGTCGACGACCTCGGCCAGCGTCGCGGTGCCGTAGACCGCGGGATCGCGGTGGCCGAGCTGGGACAGGTTGGGGCCGTGGATGAGCAGGATCGGCATGGCGCTCGCAACCCTTTCGCCGCGCAGGGAGTCTATCCGGTGGGTATGCCCCCTGGTCGGGGTAGCACATGCGCGCTCAAGCGGGGGCCGGTCACGGTCGACAAGTATGGAGGCACGGTCACGGGCGAAGGGAGGCGGTGGACATGCAGGTGGGTGAGCGCACGGGCGTCGGCGCCCTGCTGCGTCACCTGCGCGCGCAGCGCGCCGCACCCTCCCCCGAGGCCGCGTTCGAGCGCGCCGTCGAGGGGGTCAGCGACGTCACCGGCAGTCAGCGTGCGGCTGCGCTGCTCGTCGGTCGCGACGGGCGCGCTCGCGTCGTCCACCAGCGCGGCCTGCCCGACGGGGGCGACTGGCACGCATCGGCATCCGAGCTGCCAGGGGCGGCCGCGCTGGTGGTCGGTGAGGGCTTCGAGTCCGATCACGGCCTGCTGCCGGGAGGCTGGCCGCCGCCGGTGCACGGCGCGAGCATCGACAGCGCGGAGCACGCCCGCGGGGTCCTGTACACATTCGACACCGGGATCAGCCAGGCGGGGATGGCCGCCGTGGACGTCATCGCCTCGCACCTCGGCGCGGTCCTCGACCGGTTGGAGCTGGTGGGCCAGCTGGCCGCGCGCACCGCGCACACCCATCAGCTGCTCGAGCTGACCTCCGAGATCGCCCAGCGGCTGGACTTCTCCACGTTGGCGCAGCGCATCGTCGACGGGATCACCGAGCTCACCGACTTCCGTGTCGCCGTGATGACGCTGCGGGACGGCGACCGCTGCCGTCGGCTGGCGTCCTCCGGCCTCGAGGACGTGAGGATCGGCCTGGAGACGCCGTTCGAGAAGTGGAAGTGGCTGCTGCAGCCCGACTGGCTCCGCGGCGAGCTGAGCTACCTGATCCCGCCTGACGCGCCGATCGAGTGGTCGGACGTGCCCGACATCCCCCACTCCGACGACCCTGACGCGTGGAGCGCCGATCACGCCCTCATCACCACGCTCCTCGACGGCGAGGGCGAGATCGTCGGGTTCCTGTCCGTCGACGAGCCGCACTCCGGGCGCCTGCCCGACGACGACCAGATCGAGCAGCTCGAGCTGTACGCGCGGCAGGTGCAGGTCGCGTTCGTCAACGCGCGCCTGTACGACGCGGCGCGGCAGGCGGCGGAACGCGACAGCCTCACCGGGCTGCGCAACCGGCGGATGTTCTGGGCCGACCTCGAGGAGCTGATCTCCACCGGAAGCGCCTTCGCGCTGGCCGTCATCGACATCGACGACTTCAAGGGTGTCAACGACCAGCACGGCCACGCGGTGGGCGACCAGGCGCTGCGCCATGTGGCCGACCGCCTCGTGCGCAGCACCCGCCACACCGACCGCACCTACCGCGTCGGCGGCGAGGAGTTCGTCGTGCTGCTGCCGGGCTCGGGAGCCACCGAGGCCATGGCCGTCCTCGACCGGGCCGCGGCCGCCCTCGGCGCCGCGCGCGACGCCGTCCCGGCGCTGACCCTGTCGACGGGCATCGCGGAGCACTCGCGGCACGGCCGCACCGGCGACGCCCTGTTCAACGCCGCGGACACGGCGATGTACGTCGCCAAGCGCGCCGGCAAGGGCCGCGTCGTCCTCGCCAGCTGAGCGCCGGGCCGCCAGTGTGCTAACGTGTGGCCATGCGGTTGCACATCACCCTGGACGACGCACTCGTCGCCGAGCTCGATCGGCGCGTCGGGCACAGGGGACGCAGCTCCTTCATCGCGGCGACCATCAGGCGCGCGCTCGATGACGCGTGTCGCTGGGACGAGCTGCTCTCGGCGGCTGGTGGAATCAGCGACGAGGGCCACGAATGGGATGAGGACCCGGCCACGTGGGTGCGCCGGCAGCGCGCGGCGGACGTCCGCCGCGTCGGCTGAGGCGGACCAGTTGCCTCGGCTGGTGCTCGACACCACGGTGCTGATCGACGTCCTGCGTGGACGGCCAGCGGCGCGGCGGCTGGCCGGTCTAGCTCGAACTCACGAACCGCCGTTGATCTGCGCGATCAACATCGAAGAGGTGTGGCGGGGAGCCCGCCCCGACGAGCACGAGGCCATCGATCGACTGCTCGCCAGCCTTCGCGTCGTGCCGCTGGGCGAGCGTGAAGGGGCGCGAGCTGGGTCTTGGCGGCGAGAGCACGCCCTGCGCGGGACGACCCTCAGCCAAGCCGACTGCCTGGTTGCCGCCGCCGCGGTCAGCGCGAGCGCGCATCTGGCGACCGGCAACCCACGGGACTTCCCGATGGACGCGCTCGTCGTGGAGCACTGGCCGGCCGGGGCCTGATCGACCGCCCGCCAGGCCAGGCGACACCGTGTCGGAATCGCTGCGCCTGACACGGGGGTGTCGACACGGTGTCGGATAACCGGCGCCAGACGCAGGGATGTCGACACGGTGTCGGGCGGCCGGGGTCGGGGTCGGGCGTCACGCCAGGCCGCGGAGCACGGCGTCGACGTCGGCGCGGGCGGGAGGGTCGACGACCACCGCGTCGCCAGGGCGGCGGCACAGCACGAAGCGCACCCCACCGGCGCCGGCCTTCTTGTCCCGCGCCAGCACGTCCCACAGGCGGGCGGGGTCGAGGCGCAGCCCGCCGGTCGGCAGGCGCAGGCCCTCCAGGAGCGCGACGGTGCGCGCGGCCAGGCCGTCCTCGCTGACGCCGAGCCGCTCGCCGAGGCGGGCGGCGGCGACCATGCCGAGCGCGACCGCCTCGCCGTGCCGGTAGGTGCCGTACCCGGCCAGGGCCTCGATGGCGTGGCCGACCGTGTGCCCGTAGTTGAGCAGGGCGCGCTCGCCTGCCTCGCGCTCGTCTGCCGCCACCACGCGCGCCTTCACCGCGACGCAGCGGCGCACCACCTCGGTGAGGACGCCCGGGTCGCCGGCGACCATCGCGTCCGGGCGCGCCTCCAGCAGCCGGAGCACCTCAGGGTCGGCGATGAAGCCGTACTTGGCGGCCTCGCCCAGGCCGGCGCGCCGCTCGCGGTCGGGCAGCGTCGCGAGCGTCGAGGTGTCGGCGACCACGGCGAGGGGCTGATGGAACGCGCCGACCAGGTTCTTGCCCTCGGCGAGGTTCACGCCGGTCTTGCCGCCGATGGCCGCGTCGACCTGGGCCAGCAGCGTGGTCGGCACCTGCACGACCGCGACCCCGCGGTTCCACGTCGAGGCGGCGAAGCCGGCCAGATCCCCGACGACCCCGCCCCCCAGGGCGACGACGACGTCACCGCGGCGCAGCGGCCATGCCGCCAGCCGGTGGTAGAGGGCGCCGAGGGTGTCGAGGGTCTTGGCCTCCTCGCCGTCGGGGACCGTCAGCACGCGGACGTCGAGGCCGGCGCGCTCGAGCGCCGCCTGCGCCCGGTCGGCGTACAGCGTGGCCACCGTCGCGCTGGTGACGACCGCCGCGCGGGACGCCGTGGCTGGCCACGGCACCTCGTCGGCCAGCGCGTCCAGCGCGCCCGCGCCGACCAGCACGTCGTAGAAGGCCCCTTCCAGCGGCACCGGCACGCGGTGCAGGCGGCCGCCGAGATCGCCCGCGGCGCTCACCCCGGCGCCTCCCCGCGGGCCAGGAGACCGGGGCGCGTGCGCGCCCACTCCAGGATCTCGTCGGCGACCTCATCGGGGGTGCGACCGCTGGTGTCGACGGTGAACAGGGCCGCCCGCCGGTAGTCCTCCCGCCGGGCCTGTTGCAGCTCGGCCAGCCTGCTGGTGAGGTCGTCGGCGCCGGCGAGCATGGGCCGGCCCTCGGGGTCCCGCACCCGCCCCGCGAGCACGCTGGCCATCGCGTCCAGCACGACCATGTCGCCGGTGGACCGCAGGTTCGTGACGCTCATCGGGTCGCCGACCGCTCCGCCGCCGACCGCGATCACCTGGCCCCGCAGCGCCGAGACGTGCCGGACCGCGGCGGCCTCCTGGTCACGGAAGACCCGCTCGCCCTCGGCGAAAAGCTGGGCGATGGTGCGGCCGCTGTGCCGCTCCACCACGTCGTCGGTGTCGACGAATGGCCGCTCCAGGCGCTGGGCCAGCAGCCGGCCGACCGTGGTCTTGCCGGCGCCCATCAGCCCGATCAGGACCAGGTTGCGCCCTGGCGACAGCATGCTCATCGCGCCGGCTCCCCGCCGCCTGGCCGCGGCAGGCGGCGGCGCACGTCGTCGACGTAGGCGTCGAGGTTGCGCCGGACCTCGGCGAGATGGTCGCCGCCCGTCTTCTCCAGCAGCGCGTCGGCCAGCACGAGGGCGACCACCGCCTCGCAGACCACGCCCGCGCGCGGCACCGCGCAGGTGTCCGAGCGCTGGGTGATCGCCTCGGCGGGCTCGCCGGTCGCCACGTCGACGGTCGCCAGCGGCTGGGTCAGGCTCGACAGCGGCTTCATGGCGCCCCGCACGCGCAGCACCTCGCCGGTGCTCATGCCGCCCTCGATCCCGCCGGCGCGGTGCGTGCGCCGCCGGAACCGCGCGCCACCGCCACCGCCGTCGCCAACGTCGTCGGCCGCGTCCTCGGCCGCGTCGATCTCGTCATGCGCCTGCGAGCCGGGTGTGGCTGCGGTCCTGAAGCCGTCGCCGACCTCGACGCCCTTGAACGCCTGGACGCTCATCAGGGCCGCGGCCAGGCGGGTGTCGAGCTTGCGGTCCCAGTGGACGTGGCTGCCGAGACCGGGCGGGAGGCCGTGCGCGGCGACCTCGACCACGCCGCCGAGGGTGTCGCGCCCGGCTCTGGCCGCCTCGATGCGCTCCCGCATGCGCGCGCTGGTCGCTGGGTCGGCGCAGCGGACGGGGTCGGCGTCGATCGCGGTCAGGTCGCCGGGGCCGGGGATCAGCGTGTCGTCTGGCACGGCGACCTCGCCGATCGACACCACGTGGGACACGACCGTGACGCCCACCTCGGCGAGCAGCGCCTTGGCGTACACGGCGAGCGCCACGCGGGTGGCGGTCTCACGCGCCGATGCGCGCTCCAGCACGTCGCGGGCGTCGTCGAAGCGGTACTTCTGCATGCCGACCAGATCGGCGTGGCCGGGGCGCGGGCGGGTCAGCGTGGCGCCGCGAGCGCTGGCGGCCGCCGCCTCGGCGTCGTCGGGGGGGTCGACGGCCATGACCTGCGTCCACTTGGGCCACTCGGTGTTGTGGATCACCAGCGCGACCGGGGAGCCGAGCGTGCGGCCGTGGCGGACGCCGCCGAGGACCTCGAGCCGGTCGCTCTCGAAGTCCATCCGCGGCGAGCGCCCGTAGCCCAGCCGCCGCCGCGCGAGCTCGGCGGCCACGTCGGCGGTGGTCACAGCGATGCCGGCGGGCAGCCCTTCCAGGATCCCCACAAGAGCCGGCCCGTGGGACTCACCCGCCGTCAGGTAGCGCAGCGTCATGCCGCGCAACCTACCAGCGGGCTCAGCCCCAGCGGGCGTCGCAGGTGTCCGCCGACCCAGTCGTCCAGAGCCAGTCGGTAGCCGGCGTCGCCCAGGGCACGGCACGCCGCCACAACCTCCTCGTCGGCCTCGACCCCATCGAGCACCTCGATGACCACGGCATCGGCGGGGAGCGCGCGGACGCTGGCGTCGACCAGCCGGTCGCGCGTGAAGTTGATGTACGCCGGCAGCCCGTCCGTCAGCCCGCGCAGGTCCAGGTTGAGGAACGCGTCGCCGATCACCCGCCCCGTGGCCGCCGAGGGGTCGAGGTCGCTGAAGTGGTCGAGCAGCGACGACGACCGCGACAGCAGCTCGTAGCTGCACACGACGATGTCCCGATCGAAGATCGGCTGCCGGGCCAGGTTGACGTCGGTTGGCATGGGGTTCCCGCGCTCGGGGGGCCGCGCGCGGCCTACTTCCGGATGGTGTCGCCCTTGCAGAGCGTGAAGCGGCTGTCGCCGAATCGGCATGGAGGCGGCGCTCATCGACGCCAGGTCGTCGGTACGAGCCCACCGCCGACGAGCGGTTGGAGCGGGCGCCGCGGCCGTATGCCTTGTGCTCGGCCCACGCCCGGTCGAAGTCGGCCTGGTCGACCAGGCCATCCTCCATGAGGAGGTGCCGGGTCTCGGTGGTCACGAAAGATCCTGAGCGCTGGGAAGGACGCCCCTGCGCGTCTCCTGTCGGCAACACGACAGCGCGCTTGAGGCCCTTCGGTGCTCCCCCGCGCCATCGAATGGCCCCAAGCGCGCTGTCCTCAGGTCTCGGCTCGCGGGGCGGCCCGCTTGAGACCGATTCGCCAACCGCCCATCGGCAGCCGGGCGTGCGGGCCTCGGCCGGGCGCGAGCAGCGACGCGACGGGCGCGGCGAAGCCGGGCAGCGACGGCGAGACGAGCGTGTCGGACACGCCGCGGCGGCGCAGCGTTGGGCCCTACACCACCAGATCGGACGGCGACAGGTCCACCGCGAACGGCTCGGCGACGACCAGGCGCCCGTTCCCGCGCGCCGACGCGGCCTCGACGAACGTCCCGCCGTCGTTGCGCAGCACCAGCGCCTGGGGCGCCTCCAGGGCCACCAGCCAGTACCAGCCCAGCCCTGCCTCGGCGTACTCGCGGCGCTTGGCCACCAGATCCCGCTCCCGAGAGCCCGGGCTGAGGACCTCCACCGCCAGCACCGGTGGCGACTCCAACAACGGCGCCCTCGCCTGCTCGCGGGTCACGACCACGACATCGGGCTGGCGGACCAGCAGGGGATCCCTGCGGAGCACCCAGTCGCCGGATGGGACCAGGACGCACAGGTCGCTCGCGACAGCGGCGGCGCCCAGGATCTGCGCCAGGCGTGCGGACGCGTACTGGTGGGGGTTGGCGGGGTTCGGGTTCACGATCGTCCGCCCGTCGACCACCTCGACCGGCTGGGTCGTCTCCGGCGACGCCACGTACTCCGCGTACGTGACCGGCGGCGCGTCGATCGCGACATCCAGCGACATGACATCCACGCTACTCCCCTCCTCGACGACGTGGAACGCCGCCAGCGTCCCTCGGACCCCCACGGCTCCGTAGCAGATCGCCCGGCCCGTCTGTGGACACGTCCCATGCGGCGGCGCGCATGGCGTCGAGCGGGGCGGGCGCGCCCGTCCAGCGGGTGAAAGACGCGGCGGCCTGGCGGACGAGCATCGACAGCCCGTCGACGGCGGTGGCGCCCCGGTCCGATGCGGCCTGGAGGAACGGCGTGGTGCGCCCGTACAGCAGGTCGAGCGCCACCTGGCCGGGTCCCAGCCGCATGAGGTCGTCCGGCAGCGACTCACCTCCCAGCCCCAGCGGGGTCGCGTTGACCACGACCCGCGGCGGTCCGTCGAACGGACCCGCGGCGCCATGGGCGCGGGCCAGCGCCGCGACCCGATCCCCCGCCTCCGGACGGCGCGCCCGCACCGCGACCGCCGCGCCGACCCGGCCGAGCGCCACCGCCGCCGCACGCGCCGCTCCCCCGCTGCCGAGCACCAGCGCTCGCGTCCCCGGCCGCAGGTGGAGCTCGTCTCGGAGCACGCCCTCCAGGCCCGCGGCGTCGGTGTTGTCGGCGGCCAGCTCGTCGCCGTCCCAGAACAACGTGTTCGCCGCGCCGACGGCGTCGACCTCGGAGGTGCGCCGGTCGACCAGGCCGAGCGCGGCGACCTTGTGCGGGACGGTGAGGTTCGCCCCCAGCGCGCCCAGCGCCCGCAGGCCGGCGACCGCGCTCGGCAGCTCGTCAGGCGCCACGTCGGCCGCGACGTAGACCGCGTCCACGCCCGCCGCGGCGAACGCCGCGCTGTGCAGGCGCGGCGACAGGCTGTGCGCGACCGGATGGCCGAGCAGGAACACCGGCCGGGTGGCCGCGGACGTGGAGGGTGACGTCATCGCCGCGCATCCTCGCAGGCTCGGCGTGTCGAGCTTGGCCGCCGTGAGCGGCCGAAGTCGACACGCACCCCGGTCTGGCACTCCGGTTGTGCTATGAGTAGCACATGAGGACCATCGGCATCCGCGAGCTCCGCCAGCACGCCAGCCGCTACCTGCGGCTGGCCGAGGGCGGCGAGACGATCCAGATCACCGATCGCGGCCGTCCGCTCGCGCAACTGGTGCCCGTGCCGCCCAAGGACATCGACGTGCTGGACCGGCTCGAACGCGAAGGACGGCTCATCCGCGCGAAGCGCGGCCTGGCAGATCTCGGGCCGCCTCTTCCAGCGAGACCAAGCCAAGAGCCGTTGAGCGAAACCCTCGCGCGGATGCGCCGTGACGAGCGCTGGTGAGTTAACCGTGCGCTATCTGGACACGTCGGCTCTGGCGAAGCTCGTCCTGACGGAAAGGGAGTCCACCGCACTCCGCGATCTGGTACGCGACGGACGGGACCAGGTGACCGCCGAGATCGCGCGGCTGGAGCTACCGCGCGCCACCCGACGCCATTCAGATGAGCTCGTCCCGCAGGCGCGGAGGTCTTGGTCGATGTGGATCGCGTCCAGGCTGCGCAGTGCCGAGGCGGCTGAGGCGGTCGGGATCCCCGTCGAGGCGCCGTCGTGACGGTTGACCTGCCCTCGACGCGGTGACCGGTCAGCCGTCGGCGGCGGCCTCGGCCTCGTCGACCAGGCGGCGGTACTCGGCGACGTTGGCGTTGTGCTCGGAGTTGGTGGTGGCGAAGGCGTGCTCGCCCGTCTCGAGGTCCGCAACGACGTAGAACAGGAAGTCGGTCTGGTCGGGGTCGGCGGCGGCGCTGATCGCGCTGCGGCCCGCGTTGGAGATCGGCGTGGGCGGCAGCCCGTCGGTCTCATAGGTGTTCCACAGCGACTGGATCGCCAGGTCCTCGAACAGGACGCGGTTGGTGTGCTCCCCGCGCGCGTACTGCACCGTCGCGTCGATCTGGAGCCGCATCGGTCTGGCGAGCCGGTTGTAGATCACCGACGCGACCACAGGCTGCTCCTCGACGACGCGGGTCTCCCGCTCGATCAGCGACGCGACCGTCAGCACGTCGTAGCGGTCGTAGCCCTCCGGCGGCGTGATGTCGTCCAGCATGGTCTCCGTCTGGGACACCAGCGCGGCGATGATCTGCTGGGGGTCGTCGTTGACGCGGAAGTCGTAGGTGTCGGGGAACAGCAGGCCCTCGAAGTCGACGGCCTCCTCGGGCAGGTCGTCCACCGGCACCCACTGCGGCAGCGCCACGGCGGACAGGGCCCGCTGGTAGTCCTCCACCGAGTGCGGCCCGGCGTCGGCCAGCCGCCGCAGCGTCTCGTCGACCGTGAGGCCCTCGGGGATCGTGACGCGGAACACCTCGGCGCCCTCTGGAGCGGTGGAGAGGATCTCGAGGATCTCGTCGCTGCTCATCCCCGCCGCCAGCTCGTAGGTGCCGGGTCGCAGGCGGCTCGCGCGATCGTCGAAGCGCGCGGCCAGCCGGAAGCTCGTGGCCGATCCGATCACCCCGCGCTCCTCCAGCAGCTCGGCGACCTGCGAGGCCGCCAGGCCCTCTGGCACGTCGACGACGATCTCCTCGCCCTCGGCGGGGCCGTCAGCGGGGGCGTCGCCGCTCGCGAAAGCCAACCACGCGCCGACCAGCGCGCCGACCACCACGAACAAGACGAACAGGAAACCCTTCGAGCCTCGTGACAGAGCCATGATCACTTTCCGTGCGCTGGACCGCGGTGGGCGTCCAGCCAGCCTTGGAGGATGATCGCCGCAGCGACGCGGTCCCGCGTGTGGCGGCGTTCCTTGCGGCGCCGTCCGGCGCCGATGAGCGCGCGCTCGGCCTCGACCGAGCTCAGTCGCTCGTCCCACAGCTCAACGGTCAGTCCGGCGTTCTGCAGCGCCTCCGCCACGGCGCGCGCGTGCGCGGTGGAGGCGGTGTCGCGGCCCGACAGTGCGCGGGGGAGGCCGACCACCACAGTGTCGCAGTCTTCCGCGCCGGCGCGCTCGGCCAACCGGGCGACCAGGGCGGCGGTGCCGTCCGCCGTGTCCGGGGCGCCGTCCAGGGTGTCCAGCGGCGTGGCGAGCACCCCGTCCGGATCGCTGAGCGCCAGGCCCACCCGCACGGTGCCCACGTCGACGCCGAGTGCCCTGCCCACGCGCCGCTCAGCCGCTGACGCCGGCCAGCCGCTCGCGCGCGGCCGCCTTGCTGATCGCGACAGCCTCGTCGAGCTTGCCGCCGTCGCGGCCGCCGGCCTGAGCGACGTCGCCCCGGCCGCCTGCGCCGCCGCCGACCATCTGCGCGCCGGGCCGCAGGACCTCCGCGGCCTGGACGCCCGCCTTGGCGAGGTCGGCCGAGACCGCGGCGATGAGCTGCGCCTTGCCGTCCTCCGCCGGGCTGCCCAGCACCACGATCCCCCGGCCGAGCCGGTTGCGCAGGTCCAGCGCCAGGGCCTTGAGGCTGTCGCGGTCCGCGCCGGGCACCGTGGCCGCGACGATCCCGGCGCCGTCCACGCGCTCAGCGCCCTCGACCAGTGCGGGCGCCGAGGCCAGCAGGCTCGCCTGACGCGCCCTGGCCAGATCCTTCTCGGCGGCGCGCAGGCGCTCGACCAGGCCGGTCACCCGCTCGACAACCTCGTCGGTGCCGACCTTGAGCAGCCGCGCGACCTGCTCGGCGACCAGCCGCTCACGCGACAGGTACCCCAACGCCTCAGGGCCCGTCACGGCCTCGATGCGCCGCAGGTTGGCCGCGATCGACCCTTCGGACAGGATCGTGAACAGCCCCACCTCGGTGGTGCGCCCGACGTGCGTGCCGCCGCACAGCTCGGCGGAGAAGTCGCCGATGCGCACCACGCGGACGTGCTCGCCGTACTTCTCGCCGAACAGCGCCGTGGCGCCCATGGCCCTGGCCTGCGCCTGGGTCGTCTCGACCGTCGCGATGCCGGGGTCGGCGGCGATGCGGTCGTTGACGCGCTGCTCCAGCTCGGCGAGCTGGTCGGTCCTCACCGCCGAGAAGTGCGGGAAGTCGAAGCGGAAACGGCCGGCGTCGATCGCCGAGCCCGCCTGCGCGGCGTGCTCCCCCACGACCTCCCGCAGGGTCGCGTGGAGGAGGTGGGTGGCGGTGTGGCCGCGCGTGATGGACGCGCGTCTGGCCGTGTCGATCGCCGCGTGCGCGTCCTGACCGGCGCGCACCTCGCCGGCCGCGACCCGCGCCCGGTGCACGATCATGCCCTCGACCGGCGAGACCGTGTCGACCACCTCCAGCCTGCCCGTGTCGGTGGTGATGAGGCCATGGTCGCCGAGCTGGCCGCCCCCCTCGGCGTAGAAGGGCGTGCGGGGAAGGACGACCTCGACCTCGTCGCCCTCCTCGGCGCTCTCGCGCAGCTCCGCCGCGGTGACCAGCGCGCCGATGCGGCTGTCGGCCTCGCTGTCGGCGTAGCCGAGGAACGTGGTGGCGCCGGTGCGGTCGGCGGCCTCGCGGTAGCGCTCGACGGGCACGCCCGCCTCGCCAGTCATGCCCTTGGCGGCCGCGCGGGCGCGCGCGCGCTGCCCCTCCATGAACGCGGCGAACGCGTCGCGGTCCAGGTCCAGGCCATGGTCGGCGGCGATCTCCAGCGTCAGATCGACAGGGAAGCCGTAGGTGTCGTGCAGCGTGAACGCCGTCTTGGCCGGCAGCGCCCCGTCGCCGACGGCCTTGGCCTGGCCGATCGCCTCGTCGAGCATGGCCAGCCCGCTGCGCAGCGTCCGCGTGAAGCCCTCCTCCTCCGCGGCCGTGCTGCGCCGGATGAGCTCGGCCTGCTGCTCGAGCTCGGGCCATGCGGGCGCGAGCGTCGAGCGGACGATGTCGGTCATCGCCGGCATGATCTCGGGCTGGGCGGGGCTCAGCAGCCGGGAGTGGTGCACCATGCGCCGCAGCAGCCGCCGCAGCACGTAACCGCGGCCCTCGTTGGACGGCAGGACGCCGTCGGCGATCAGGAAGCTGGTGCTGCGGGCGTGGTCGGCGATGACGCGGAGGCTGACGTCCCGCTCGTCATCCTGGCCGTAGGCGACGCCGGTCACCTCGCTGGCGCGCTCGAGCAGCGGCCGGATCACATCGGTCTCGTACACGTTGGGCACGTCCTGGAGCAGCATGGCGAGCCGCTCCAACCCCAGACCGGTGTCGACGTTGCGCCGCGGCAGCTCGCCGAGGATGTTGCCGTCGTCGTCCTGCTCGTACTGCATGAACACGAGGTTCCAGAACTCCAGGTACCGCGACTCGTCGACCTCGGGTCCGCCCGGAGAGCCGTGGTCGGGGCCGCGGTCGTAGAACAGCTCGCTGCACGGGCCGCACGGGCCCGCGCCGCCCATGGTCCAGAAGTTGTCGGCCCTGCCGCGGCGGACGACGCGCTCACCGGGCACGCCCGCCTCCGACGTCCACAGCTCGGCCGCCTCGTCGTCGTCGGTGTACACCGACACCCAGATGCGATCAGGATCGAAGCCGAACCCGCTGGTCGACAGCTCCCACGCCCAGCGGATGGCGTCGGCCTTGAAGTAGTCGCCGAAGCTGAAGTTGCCGAGCATCTCGAAGAACGTCAGGTGCCGCGTGGTGCGGCCCACGATGTCGATGTCGTCGAGCTTGCCGCGGATCCGCACGACCTTCTGCACGCTGGTGGCGCGCGGGAGCTCGGGCGCGGCCTCGCCGAGGAAGAACGGCTTGAACTGCACCATGCCGGCCACGGTGAGGAAGACCGTCGGGTCGTTCGGGATCAGCGACGACGACGGCCAGACGCGGTGGTCGCGGTCGCTCCAGAAGTCGAGGAAGGTGCGGCGGATCTCGTCGGAACGCATCGGGGGGGTGCTCCCTAGGTGCCGGGGGGCTGCGGCGGCTGCGGATCGTGGTGCACACGGTAGACCGCCCGCAGCTCGGCTTCCTTGGCCGCCGCGGCGGCCCTGCCCTCCTCGACGGCGAGCGCCATGCGGGTGCGCAGCCCCTCGGCCCGCTGGACGGCGGAGCCGGTCAGGTGCTCGGGGGTGAACCTGGCCCTGGTCTGGTCGATCCGGCGGACGGCCCATGCGCCGAGCGCCACCCCGGCGCCGAGGCCGACCATCGCGAAGAACGGACGCTTGAACATGTGCTCATCTCCCCAAGGACTACACGGCGACGGACTGGACGGCGACGGACTACTTGGTGACCTTCCGCGCGGCGCGCAGCGCCACGCTGGTGCCTGACACGAAGGCCAGCGCCTTGATCAGCGGGTTGGCCACGGCGGCGTGCACGACCTCGGCGATGTTCTCGGCCGTGGAGGAGATGTGCTGGACGCTGCCCACGATCGCGTCGACGCGCGCCAGCTCGGTGTTCACGCCGGCCACGGTCTCGTTGACGCTCGACAGCAGCGGCACGGTGTGGTCCGTGATCTGCTCGACGGCGCTGGTCAGCTCTCGGACCGTGCCCATCAGGGTCAGCAGCACGGCCATCACCGCGATCAGCGCCGCGGCCAGCGCGACGGCGGCGATGATCGCCGCGACGCCGAACGGGCTGACGTCCAGCTGCGAGCCGGCCAGCACCATCCCGACGGCCACCGCCAGCACCAGCACCGTCGCCACCACAACTGCTCGGGACTGCATCCTCGACCTTTCCGTCGGCCCACCTGTCTCGCGGGGAGCGTAGTGCACCTGTCGGTCCGTCGTCTCCGACGGCGGCACCGGACCCCGGGCGGCTCCAGCGCCGGGGCGGCCGCGGCCGCTGCCGCCGTCGACGACGTCGGTACCGGAGTCGACGATGGCGCTACCGGACGCCCACCTGCAGCTTGCCGAGGTCGACGGCCAGCGCGGGATGGGCGGCGTGCGCCAACCGGTCTCCCGGCGCCACGTCGACCGGTGCGTCCTCGCCGTCCCGGTGCACGTGCGCGCCGCCGTCGCGCCGGATGACCCACACCTCGCCCACCCCTTTGGCGCGCCACCAGGCGGACTCGCCCGCGGCGGGCGCCAGCGCCACCACGAGCATGGGCGCCACGCGCACGGTGCCGTCGTGGGTGGCTGGGCCGCCGACCGCGGCGACCAGCGGGTTGCGAGGGTTGGCCCTGCCCAGCCGCACCACGAGGTGGGCGCTGACGATCACGTCCTCGCCGAGGTCGTCCGACAGGCGCCACACCAGCCTGCGCGCCAGCCGTCCCACCCAGTCCGGATCCTTGGGTCGCCAGCCGATCGGCGGCAGCCGAGGGTCGATCGCGGTCAAACTCGCCCCCATCGCCTTTTGCCCCCTCGGTCGCGCCGGTCGGTCGCGCTGGTCGGTCGCGCCCGTCGGTCGCGCCCGTCGGGGCGACGCTACGCCGCGCGCCGGGCAGGCGACCGGATCCGACCGGCCAGCCTGTGGATCACCTGGCTGGCACCGGCCCGCGGTCACGGTCGAGGCGGCGCATCGCCGGGGTCGCGGTGAGGCCGTGCAGCACGATGGAGCAGAGCACGACGGCCGCCGCGAACGCCCACACGAGGTCGGCGCGGTCGAAGTCCGCGCGGTTGAGCGCGTACGCCAAGTAGTAGAAGGTGCCGATGCCGCGGATGCCGAAGAACGCGACCGCGAACCGCTCGCGCACCGACCACGGCAGGCGTCGGACCGCCAGCAGCCCGGTCAGCGGCCGGATGATCACCACGACGACCAGCGCGGCCACAGCGCCGCGCCAGCCGAGCGGGTCCAGCAGGCCGTTCGACAGGGCTCCGCCGAACAGCACCAGCAGCACCGCCGTGAGGAGCTGCTCGGTCTGCTCGGAGAAGCGGTGCAGGACCTGGTGGTAGGAGTGCTCGCGCTCGTAGCCCCGGATCGTGAGCGCCGCGACGAACACGGCGATGAAGCCGTAGCCGCCGACCGCCTCAGTCAGCCCGTAGGCGAGCAGCGTGGCCGCCAGTGCGATGAACCCCTCGGCGTACTCGGCGAAGCGGTTGCTCCTCGTGGCGCCGAACACGGCGTAGGCGAGGACGCGGCCGACGAGCACGCCGCCGCCCACGCCGACGACGATGCGGTAGACCACGTCGACGGCGAGCCACTCCCCGATCCAGACCCCCGGCGCGGCGCCGGCCACCGCCATGGCGACCGCGGCGTTGGTGAACGGGAAGGCCAGCCCGTCGTTGAGCCCCGCCTCTGAGGTGAGCGCGAAGCGCACCTCGTCCTCCTGATCCTCCTGTGGCGGGCCGACCTGCACCTCGGAGGCCAGGACCGGATCCGTCGGCGCGAGGACCGCCCCGGCCAGCAGCGCCGCGGCAGGGGCAAGGCCCAGTCCCCACCAGCCGAGCAGCGCCACTGCGGCGATGGTGAGCGGCATGGTGATCGCCAGGAGCCGCCAGGTGCCGGCCCACGCGCGCCAGCCGATCTTGCGGTCGAGCTTCAGACCCGCGCCCATGAGCGCCACGATGACGCCGATCTCAGTCAGGTACTCGGTCAGCTCGCTGTCCTCCAACGGGTCGGGCAGCTGGAAGCCCAGCGGCAGCGAGAAGACGAGCCAGCCGAGCGCTACGTAGAGGATCGGCAGCGACAGCGCGCGCTGGGCGAGCACCCGCGGCAGGACCGCCGCTCCCAGGACGGCGATTCCCGCCACGACGTGGACGACGGCGTGGGTGTCGAGCTGCAGCACGGCGGGATCCTGCCCCGCCGAAGGTCGCACGACGCGCGTGCCCCGCCGAGGTGGCGGGGCACACGCGCTTCGCGGCTCAGTCGCGGGCCGAGAGACGCGCCGGGCTCGAGGTGACCGCCATCCGCAGTCCCGCCTCGACGAGGCGGAAGCCAACCTTCCGCCGCAGGCCGGCGGCCAAGGGAGGGTGGGTGCGCCCCGCACGGGCGGCCTGGCGGGCCAGCCGCGCGCGGCGCGCGTTGGCGGCGTCCTCGTAGAGGCGCCGGACGCGTTCGGTCGCGATCATGTAGCTGAGTTCGGGGTGCATGGCAACGCCTGTTCTCGCACGCCGGTGTGACAACCGGCGGAGGTGGAGGTGCAGAGGGAGAGGAGGCCGCTGGGGGCCTCGGGGAAGCGCTAGCTGCGCGGGACGCGAATGCCGTCCGGAGCGAGGCCGCGATCGCAGCCTGCCTGTGCGGAGGCTGCATCGAGGGCGGCGCCGAGCGGCACGATCCCGCACCGTGCGGTCGTGCGGCAGTGGGTCATCATCATGTGGCGTCGCCCTCCTTCCTCTGCTGCTCGAAGCGTTGCCAACCGTCTGGGTGGCGGCCGGCGAAGATACGACGGGCCGCAACGCGCGTCAACCCCCGTCCCGCCCGGTTCATTCCCCGTTCGTAGCTGCGCCCTCGGCGTCGGGGGCGAACTCGGCGTCGGGATCGAGTTCGAGCGCGCGGGTGAAGGCGTCGGCGGCGCCGTCGGTGTCGCCCTGGGCCTCGCGCGCCTCGCCGAGCGCCACCCACCACCGCGCCTCGTCGTCGCGCAGCGCGACGGCTTCGCCGAGCAGCGCCTCTGCCCGGTCGGTGCGACCCTGCTCGAGGTGGTAGGCGGCCACCTCCACGAGAATCTCGGGCGTGTGGGGGTCGAGCTCCAGCAGGCGCGCGTATGTGGCGTCCGCGAGGTCCTCCTGGCCGGCCAGCGCCGCAGCCCTTCCGAGGTTGATCGTGTGCGCCAGGCCGCGCGGCTCACGGTCGAGGGCCTCGCGGTACGCGTCGACGGCCGCGGCGTGGTCATCGCCCCGCATGGCCAGCGCTCCCAGCCGCGCGGGGTAGCGCGACTCCCAGGGGGCGAGGGCGGCGGCGCGCCTGATCTCGGTGACGGACTCGGCCTCGGTGCCCGCGACGGTGGCGTCGCGGGCGGCGGCGTCGGCGCGCAGCGGCAGGGTCGCCGCCCACGCGGCCGCGGCGGCC
>JACDBB010000166.1 GCA_013695145.1 Euzebyales bacterium | reverse complement strand
CGCCCCCACCGCCGAGCACGAGGACCACGTCGCCAGGCGCCGGCCGCGCCACGTTGAGGATCGCCCCGGCGCCGGTGGCGACCCCGCAGCCCAGCAGCGCCGCGACCTCGTCCGGCACGTCGTCTGGGACCGGCACCAGCCCTGCGACGGGCATCACGATCCGCTGCGTGAACGCCCCGACGCCCAGAGCCCGGTAGAGGGGCTCGCCGCCGCGGCTGAACCCGGTCCGCCCGTCGAGCAGCGTCCCACGCGCCGACATCGCGCCGCTCCTCGCGCACAAGCCGGCGTCACCGCGCAGGCACGCGCGGCAGGCACGGCATGGGGGGCGCATCCACAGCGTCACCCGCCTGCCAGGAGGGGGACCGCCGGTGTTCGGCCCGAGGGCGGCGACGCGCCCGGCGGCCTCGTGCCCGAGCAGCAGCGGGGTGGTGAACGCCATGCGGCCGTCGCGCAGCGACAGGTCGGTGCCGCAGACACCCGCGACGGCCAGATCGATCAGCGCCTCCCCGGAGCGCGGCTCGTCGAGCTCGACGTCATCGACGACGGCGACGGGGCCGCCCTGCGACTCGAGCACCGCAGCCCTCACGACGTTGGTCCCCGCCCACCGGGTGGTGTGACCACGGTCAGCGGGGGGCGGCGATGTCGGCCCGCCGGTGCAGGCGCGCGAAGTGGATGCGGTCGGCTGCCGTGTAGGCCGCGGCGCGCGCGGAGTGCACGTCCGCCCCGAGGCCGGTGACCGTCAGCACACGGCCGCCCGCCGTCACGACCTGGTCGCCGTCCCGGCGCGTTCCCGCGTGGAACACCAGCGCGTCGGGCCGCTCGGTGGCCGCCTCCAGCCCCGTGATGGGCAGCCCCGTCTCGTACGGGCCGGGGTAGCCGCCGGAGGCCAGCACCACGGTGACCGCCGCTCGGTCGTGGAACGCCAGCTCGCCGAACCCCGCGAGCTCGCCGTGGGCGCACGCGCGCAGCAGCTCGCCGAGGTCGCTGGCCAGCCGCGGGAGCACGACCTGCGCCTCGGGGTCGCCGAACCGCGCGTTGAACTCGAGCACCTTCGGCCCGTCTGCGGTCAGCACCAGCCCCGCGTAGAGCACGCCCACGTACGGCAGGCCACGCCCCGCGAGCTCGGCGGTGACCGGCGCGAGCACCTGCTGGCGGACCCAGTCGCGGAGTCCTGCGGGCAGGTCGGGGGCGGGCGACACGGCGCCCATGCCACCGGTGTTGCGCCCCTGATCGCCGTCCAGCGCCCGCTTGTAGTCCCTCGCGGTGGCCAGGAGCACGCTGTGGGCGCCGTCGGCCAGGCCGAACGCGCTGACCTCGGGGCCGTCGAGGAACTCCTCGATCACCAGGCGCGCGCCCGCGTCGCCGAACACGCGCTCGACCATGGCCTCGCGGATCGCCTCCTCGGCCTCGGCGCGTTCGGCGCAGATGCGCACGCCCTTGCCGGCGGCGAGGCCGTCGGCCTTGACGACGTACGGCGGGAGGAAGCGGTCGAGCGCCGCGACGGCCTCCCCGGGGTCGGTGCCGGTCCAGTATCCGGCCGTGGGCACGCCGGCGGCGGCCATGACCTGCTTGCAGAACGCCTTCGACGCCTCGATCCGCGCGGCCGCGCGGGAGGGGCCGAACGTTGCGACGCCCGCCTCGCCGAGCGTGTCCGCGACACCCGCGGCCAGCGGAGCCTCGGGCCCCACGACCACCAGGTCGACCCCCTCGCCGAGCGCCAGCTGGAGGACGAGCGCGAGGTCGGTCGGGTCGACCTCGACGCAGCGCGCGACCTCGGCGATGCCGGCGTTGCCGGGCGCGCACAGCACCTCGTCGACGCTGGCCGCCCGGCCGAGGGCCCAGCACAGGGCGTGCTCCCGCCCGCCGCCGCCCAGGACCAGCACCTTCACGTGTGGACGTCCCGCTCGAGGGTCTGGTCGCGCTCGGGGCCGACCGACACCCAGCGGATGGGCACCGCGCACAGCTCCTCGAGCTGCTCGACGTACGCCTGCGCCTGCTTGGGCAGGGCCGCGTAGGTCCGCACCGCGGTGATGTCGTCACGCCAGCCCGGCAGCTGTTCGTACACCGCCTCGGCGTGGTGGAAGATCGACTGGTGGGGCGGGAAGTGCTCGTAGTCCTCGCCCTCGTAGCGGTAGGCGCGGCAGACCTTGAGCGTGTCGAACGCGCTCAGCACGTCGAGCTTGGTCAGGAAGTGCTCCGTCAGCCCGTTCACCCGCGCGGCGTAGCGCGCAAGTACCGCGTCGAACCAGCCCACACGCCGCTTGCGGCCCGTCGTGGTGCCGAACTCCTGGCCGACTCGACCCATCTCCTCGCCGGTCGCCGCGTCCGCCTGCCCGCCCCCACTCGCGCGCAGCTCGGTCGGGAACGGGCCGGTCCCCACCCTGGTGACGTACGCCTTGGTGATCCCGATGACCTTCTCCACGTCCTTGGGGCCGATGCCGGCGCCGGTCAGCGCGCCGCCTGCGACCGGGTTGGACGAGGTCACGAACGGATAGGTCCCGTGGTCGAGGTCCAAGAGCGTCCCCTGGGCGCCCTCCAGCAGGATCGTCTCGCCGCGCTCCAGCGCGTCGTGGAGCACCGTCATGGTGTCGGCGATGTAGGGACGCAGCCGCTCGGCGTAGACGGCGTACTCGGTCTCGATGTCGGCCGAGGACATCGGCAGCCGGTTGTAGACGCGCGACAGCACCGCGTTGCGCTCCTTGAGGACGACGTCGAGCTTCTGGCGGAAGATCTTCATGTCGTAGAGGTCCTGCACGCGCAGCCCCACGCGT
This sequence comes from Euzebyales bacterium, assembly GCA_013695145.1. Classification (GTDB taxonomy): domain Bacteria; phylum Actinomycetota; class Nitriliruptoria; order Euzebyales; family Egibacteraceae; genus JACDBB01. The sequence continues at coordinate 1,926 of JACDBB010000166.1, read as the reverse complement.
GCGGCCTTGTCGGCGTAGCAGGGGCCGATCCCGCGCTTGGTGGTGCCCAGCTTCTGGCGCCCCAGGTACCGCTCGGTGACCCGGTCCAGCTCCCGGTGGTAGGGCATGATGAGGTGGGCGTTGCCGCTGATCTTGAGCTTCGAGACGTCCAACCCCTGCGCGACCAGCTCGTCGAGCTCGGTCAGCAGCACACCCGGGTCGAGCACCACGCCGTCGCCGATCACCGGCGTGACGTGGGGGTACATGACGCCGGAGGGGACGAGGTGGAGCTTCAGGGTCCGCTCGCCCACGATGATCGTGTGGCCGGCGTTGTTGCCCCCCTGGTAGCGGACGACGAAGTCGACGTCGTCGGCCAGCAGGTCGGTGGCCTTCCCCTTGCCCTCGTCGCCCCACTGGGTGCCGACGATGATGACCGCGGGCATGCCGGTGGTTACCGGTCGAGGCGGAAGCGGATGCGCACGTGCGTGTGGTACTCGGCGATCTCGTTGTCCTCGACCTGCGCCGAGGTCTCGATGACGTCGAAGCCCTCGATCCCGCGCAGCGTCCTGCCGGCCTCCGCGAGGGCCTTGGTGGCGGCGTCGCGCCAGGAGGTGGTGGAGACCCCGACGAGGTCGATCGTCTTGATGACGGCCATGTGCGCTCAAGCTCCTTGTTTGCGACGGCGGTGGAATGACGCTCCGGCGACGCTGCCGGCGGCGGGCGCCGCGATGGTATGCCCTGCTCCGGTCCGCGGCCACCCTGGGCTCGCGGGCATGGGCGCGGCCGACGGCGCTAGGCTCGCGGGGTCGCATCCATCCACCCGCAGGGGGTAACGCCGTGACACTCGGCTACGACGGACAGCTGTACATCCTCGCGTTCGACCACCGCGGCTCGTTCCAGACCAAGATGTTCGGCATCGAGGGCGATCCCACGCCGGAGCAGACCGAGCGCATCGCGGACGGCAAGCGACTCATCTTCGAGGGCATGCTCGCCGCCGCCGCGAGGGGCGAGAGCCCGTCGGCGCTCGGCGTGCTGGTCGACGAGCAGTTCGGCGGCGACATCCCGCGACGGGCTCGCGAGTCGGGGCTCAAGCTGTCGATGCCCGTCGAGAAGAGCGGGCAGAACGTCTTCGACTTCGAGTACGGCGAGCGGTTCGGCGAGCACATCACGCGCTTCGACCCGGACTTCTCCAAGGTGCTGGTGCGCTACAACCCCGACGACGGCGCCGACACCAACCGGCCGCAGCTCGACCGGCTGAAGCGTCTGGCCGACTGGCTGCATGAGCACGACCGCAAGTTCCTGTTCGAGCTGCTGGTGCCCGCCACCGACCAGCAGCTCGCCAGCGTCGACGGCGACACGGACCGCTACGACGCGCAGCTGCGGCCCGACCTCATGGTCCGCGCGATCGCTGAGATCCAGGAGCACGGCGTCGAGGTCGACATCTGGAAGATCGAGGGCGTGGACGAGCGCTCGGACTGCGAGCGCCTCGCGGCCCAGTGCCGCGACGGCGGTCGCGACGGCGTGGTGTGCGTGCTGCTCGGCCGCGGCGCCGACGACGCGAAGGTCGACCACTGGCTGGCCCAGGCCGCACCTGTGGACGGCTTCGTCGGGTTCGCGATCGGGCGCAGCATCTGGTGGAACGCCCTGGCGGGCTACCTGGCGGGCGATCTGGAGCGCGCCGCGGCCGCCCAGCGGATCGCGGACGGCTACACGCGCTTCATCGAGGTGTACCGCGCCGCCGAGTGACCGCCAGCGCGCCTGACACGTGAATCGCCGGAGCCCCCCCGGTCGACACCGTGTCGAGATTCCTACGCTATGCATGGCAGTTCCGACACAGTGCCGAACTAGCCTGCGACAGGCGATTCTCATCATCCGGGGTGGGGCGCCAGCCCCATGACCTGCTGACACGTGAATCGCCGGAGCCTGCGGAGGCGATTCTCACAATCT
>JACDBB010000158.1 GCA_013695145.1 Euzebyales bacterium | reverse complement strand
CCCCCCCCCCCCCCCCCCCCCCCCCCCCCCCCCCCCCCCCCCCCCCCCCCCCCCCCCCCCCCCCCCCCCCCCCCCCCCCCCCCCCCCCCCCCCCGTGCGGAGATGGCCCAGGCATACCGCCGGCTGGGGTCGCGGGAGGTCACCGTCGTGGAGATGCTCGACCGTCTGGTGGCCAACGAGGAGCCGGCAGCCAGTGAGCTGTTGCAGAAGGCGTTCGAGGCCGAGGGCATCACTGTGCTCACCGGCGCCAAGACCGTGCGCGTCGCCCGTGACGGCGCCGACGGCGCGGTGACCGTGGTCCTCGAAAACGGCCGAGAGCTCGAAGCCGACAAGCTGCTCGTGGCGACCGGCCGCCGGCCGAACACCGCCGACCTCGGCCTGGACACCGTCGGACTGGAGCCTGGCCGCCCCGTCGAGGTCGACGACCGGCTGCTCGCCACGGATGTCGGCGGTGGCTGGCTGTACGCGTTCGGGGACGTGAACGGCCGGGCGCTGCTCACCCACCAGGGCAAGTACCAAGCTCGAGTCGCAGCCGACGTCATCGGCGGCAAGGACATCCAGGCCTGGGCAGATCATCACGCCGTGGCACGCGTGGCGTTCACCGACCCCCACGTCGCCGCGGTCGGCCTGACCGAGGCGCAGGCCCGCGATGCCGGGATCGGCGTGAAGGTGCTGTCGGTACCGCTGGGCTCGGTGGCCGCGACCGCGCTGCTCGGCCGCGACATCGACGGTGTGGCACAGCTCGTCGTCGACGAGCCGCGGCGCACCATCGTCGGGGCCACGTTCGTCGGACCGATGGCCGGCGCTCTGCTCCACGCCGCTACGATCGCCATCGTCAGCAAGATCACGCTCGAGGAGCTCTGGCACGCCGTGCCGGCGTTCCCGACGCTGAACGAGGTGTGGCTGCGGCTGCTGGAGGCGGACCGAGGCCTGTAGGCCGAGGGAATGCACCAGCACAGCAGCGGGGTTCTCCACGATCGAAGTCGACTCCTTGGAGGGAGGCACGGTGAGAACGCTGCTCGCACAGATGCGGGACATGCTGGAGTGCAGGCGGGTCAAGCCGCTCCTGCAACCCTTCCTGGACGGTGAGCTGGGCGAGGACGACGCCATCCTCGTCTCCAGGCACGTGGACGCCTGTCGTCGCTGCGGCCTGGCAGCCGACACGTTCCGGGGGATCAAGGCCGGGCTCGCCCGACTCGCCGACGAGCCTGACCGTGAGACCGTGCAGCGTCTCGAGCGGTTCGTCGACGAGTTCGAAGACGAGGTTTGACGGCCCTCCTCCACCCGACATCCTGCTGCCCCGCACCGACGCGGGGGTCGCCTTCCAGGTCGGACTCGTGCTCGTCCCCTGATCTATGCGCTGCGCCGGACATGGGGCAACCGGGACCGGCGGGTCTTCACCATGGGGAGAGTCCTGGCCTGGTGGGCTGGCGGGTACCCTGAGGTGGACGGCGTGTCGCGGTCGGGTCGCGGTCACTGGTGCTCCGCCTCGGGCTCGTCCAGCAGCAGGACGTGGTCGCGGCGCACCAGGACCCAACGCGCTGCCGGAGCGGGATCGGCGTGCGGCGCGACGCGCAGCCGCAGCCGGTCGACGGTCAGTGGCGCGGCGCGGGCCGCGGCTGCGCGCAAGCGAGCGGCGACCTCCGGGGCGCCCGCGGAGCGCAGCGTGGCGCCGTCGACCACGGCGAAGCCGGCCGGGTCTGAGGTCAGCAGGGCGGGCAGCGAGCAGGTGGCGCCGCGTGGGAATGCCGCCACGGCGTCGGGCTCGTCGAGCAGCAGGCGCAGCTCCCAATGCTGCGGGGGACGCGCCACCGGCTCCTCCCGCAATCCTCCCGCGAGCGCGGCGTCGAGCGCTCGGGCCGCCTCGGCCTCGCCGTCGTCCACCGACACGGTCCAGCCTCTGGCGTCGACGTAGGCGGCGAGCCCGGCGTGCGGGCCGCGCAGGCGCATGAATCCGCACCCCAGCACGCTCGTCGCGACCAGGCAATCGTCCCGCGGCTCCAGCGCGACCGTGATCTGGAAGCCGCCCCGCAACCACAGCGGCGCCACGATCCGGCCTCCAGGTGCGAGCTGGGCGGCCCAAGCCGGGGCAACGTCATCGACCCCGACCGTGGCGATCACCCGGTCGAACGGCGCATCTGCCGGCCAGCCGTCCCAGCCGTCGCCGGTGCGCACACGGACGCCGCGCACGCCGGCGTCGCGCAGGCGCCGCTGCGCTTCCGCCGTGATCTCGCGGTCCAGATCGACGGTCGTCACCCGCCCGTCGTGCAGCGCGAGACGCGCCAGCAGCGCCGCGTGGTAGCCGGTGCCCGCGCCCACCTCCAGCACCCGGTGGCCGGGGCGCACCCCGAGCTGGCCGAGCATGAGCGCCATGATCGTCGGCTGGCTCGACGAGCTGATGGGCCGGCCTTGCGCGTCCCGACGGGTGACGATCGCCTCGTCGGCGTACGCGCGCTCGGCCGGCACCCCAGGCAGGAACACCTGGCGCGGCACCGCACGGAAGGCCTCCTCGACCCTGGGATCGGTGATCGCGCCCGATCCCACGAGCTGGTCGACCAGCTCTCGGTGGAGGCGGCGCGCGTCACGGGCCCTCACGTCACGGGCCCTCACGTCACAGGCCCTCACGTCACGGGCCCTCACGTCACGGGCCAAGCGGTCACTCGATCCGCCAGCGGACCGGTGCGAGCGGATCCGGCTCGTAGGCGCAGTAGGTCCCGGTGCGGATCGTGGCCTGCAGGTGCTCGCCGAGCGCAGGGTGCGCCTGCGTGATGCGCGCCAGCACCGTCGACAGGGCCTTGCGCACGCTGACCCGCGCCCGCTCCGCCGCGTTCGGGGCGGACCGGTCCCGGCCTCCGAGGCCTTGCGCGCCCGCCAGCGCCTCCTCGAGCGCCTGCGACTCGGCGCGGATCTCAAGCAGGCGATCCTGGTCGCCGGACCGCTCGGCCGCGGCCATCAGTTCGACCAGCTGGCCCAGGCGTCGCCGGTAGGCGGCCTTGGCCTGCAGATCGAGCACGGCGTCGTCGGCGTCCCCGCGGCGGACGACGAGCCCGTCGGCGGGGTCGGTCGAGGCAGCCGCGCTCCCACCGCGCAGGCCGCCGGGGCGGCCGCCGCGGCCGACCACCAGGTCGAGCGCGTGGAGGGCCTGTCCCGGGGAGCCCAGCAGCATGGCCAGGTGGTGCAGCCCGCGAGCGTCCTTCAGGCGGACCACCCGCGCGTCGTCGGCGATGGACCAGTACTCGCCCTCACGGCGCAGCACCCCCTCCCACGCCAGTTCGGGCGCGTCCGCGAGCGCATGGGCCCGTCCGGCGAGGCGGTCGAGGCCCAGCTCCTCCGCGAGCGCGGCGGCCTCCCGCCGCACGGTCGTCGACCGCGCCCGGTCGCCGCTGGCCGCGCGCCGCTCCAGCGCGCCCGCCAGCGCCACCAGGCTCCGGGCAAGGTGTGGGCGCGCGTTGAGGTGACGGTGGGAGGCCGCGGCCTGGTCCAGGTCGGCGATCGCGACGTCGAGCGCGCCTGTGGCGACCCCGACCACGCCCAGCGCGTAGGACACCGACCCGCGGCAGGCGGCGACGCGGCCTGCGACCGCCAGCCGGTCGGCGTAGGGCCGGAGCGCGTCCGCGAGCCGAGTCGCCGCGCTCAGATCGTCCGCGTCGTCGCGCTCCGACCTGAGGGCCTGACGATGGGCACCACCGATGTCCGGGCCCCCTGGCCGGGCAGCGCTCAGCACCGCGGCCGCCTCGGCGAGCAGGCAGCAGCCGACGAGCCAGTGAGCGTCGCGCCGCTCCTGGTCGAGCAGCTGATCCGTCAGGACCGTGACGTCGCCACGCGCGCTCCCGATCTGGCCCCGCACGGCGCGGTTGAGCGCCAGCAAGCAGCGCCACAGGAACACGCCGGGATAGCGGTCGGCCATCTCCTCCAGTCGGTTCCCGTGCCGCCGCAGGGCACGGTCGTCGAGTTCGCGCAGGTCGCTGACCGCCTCGGCGAAGAACCTGCCGACCAGGAACTCGGGCGCCTGGAGGCTCGCTTCGGACGCTGCGGCGCCGAGGGCATCGGCGTCCTCGAAACGGCCTTCCAGGAGTGCACGCACCATCTGGTACACCGCGGCGTACCAGCGGAAGGCGGGATGCTGCAGCCGACCGGCCCGCTCGCTCAGGGCTTCCAGCTCGTCGTCCATGACGTCGAGATCGCCGACCTCGAACAGGTCCACGACGTGCGCCGCGCGGGCCGCGAGGGCGATCTCGGTGTCGTGCGCCCGTTCCGCCAGCGCGACGATGCGCGCGGCCATCGCCAGCCGCTCGGGGCCCGCGTCCGGTCCCCGCTGGGCATAGTGCAGCGCGTGCAGGGTGTACGCCCGGACCGCGTCGTCGTCCAGGCTGTCGGCCAGGGCCACCGCCTCCTCTGACAGCGCGCGGCTGCGTTCCCGGTCCGACCAGTACAGCTCGGCGGCCAGCCGCGCGAGCAGGCGCGTGCGGGCGGCTGTCGGCGCAGCATCCTGATCCTGGACATCCTGGGCCGCGAGCGCCTCTTCCAGGAACGCGACCCGACTGGTGTCGGTCACGCCGAACAGCATCCCCTGCAGCGACGCGCCCAGGGCGGCTCGGGCCATGTGCTCGGCCTGGCCGGTCGCCCGGGCCATGGACATCGCCTCCTCCCACGAGCCCTGCGCGGCGGTGAACGCGCCGCTGCGGGTCTGCGCCGCCGCCATGGCGAGCATGAGCTCGGTGCGCTGGCGCCGGTCGAGGCCCGCTTGGTCGGCCAGTTCCTGCGCGTGACGATACTGGGCGACCGCCTCCTCGAACGCGAGCACCGCCTTCGCCGCGTCGCCCGCGCGCCAGGCGTAGCTCACCGCCTTGTCGGCATCCCCGCCAGCGGCGGCCTGCAGGTAGTGGTGTGCGAGCAGCGTCACGCGGGCGTCGAGCTGCTGCCCGTGTTCGGCCTCCAGCGACTGCGCGGCCTTGCGGTGCAGACGCACGCGGGAGGCCGTCGACAGCTCGTGGTAGAGCGCCTCGCGGATCAGGCCGTGCCGGAACGTCCAGCGTCCGGCCGGAGCCGCGGGTTCCTCGAGGAGCCCCTGCGCCGCCGCGGACCCGAGCAGCTCGAGCACCGCGTCCGGTTCGGAGCCGGCCACGTCGGCCAGGAGCGTCAGCTCGAACGACCGTCCCAGGACCGCAGCCACCGAGAGGACCTGGATCACCGGCTCCGGCAGCGGGTCGAGCCGGCGCCAGATGACCTCTCGCAGTTGCTGCGGAAGGCGCACAGCCTCCTGCAGACCGCGCGCGTCGAGGAGGCGCTCCGCAGCGAGGAGCCGCACGATCTCGTCGACGAAGAAGGGGTTGCCGCTGGTCGCCGCGTGCACGGCGGTGACGAGGCTCTGGTCGAGCGCGCGTCCCGCTCGATCGCGCATCAGCAGGCCCACCACGGTGGCCGGCAGGCCGCTCAGCGCGAGCCGACGGCCGTCCTGGTGCAGCTTGCCGAGCAGCCGCGCCTTCTCGGGATCCGCGGGCCCGCCGGGGTCGCGCGTCGTGCCGACGACCATCAGCGGGAGCTCTCGCAGGCCGCGGGCGAGGAACTGCAGCAGCCGCAGCGACGCCGCGTCGGCGGCGTGAAGGTCGTCGAGGATGACCAGCAGTGGCCGCGTGGCCGCGACCTCGGCGAGCAGCCGGGTCAGCGCGTCGAACAGCACGAAGCGCTCGTGCTCTGGGTAGGCGCCGTCACCGTCGCCGCGCCCCTTGGGGGCCACGCCGCGGACTAGGGACGCGAGGTGCGCGCCTGCCGGGTCGAACTTCGCCACGAGGGGGTCGAGATCCGTCACGGTCGCGCAGGTGCGCAACACCTGGATCCACGGCCAGTACGCGGGCGCGCCGCCGCCCTCCCAGCAACGGCCCCACGCGACCATGAAGCCCATGGCGCCGGCACGGGCGGCGGTCTCGTCGGACAGGCGGGTCTTGCCGATGCCCGCCTCGCCGGTGACGACGACCAGCGTCCCCCGGCTGCGGACTGCGCCGTCCAGGGCCAGCTCCAACTCGGCGATCTCGGTATCCCGCCCGAGAAGGCTGCCCGGTCCCTGCCTCGCTGCGCTCACCTCAGCACCTGAGGGCGACTCAGTCTCATCGGGCTCATCAGGCGCTCTCCGGCTCGGCGATCGTGATGTCCCATGTGAGCGTGACTCGTGGGTCGGGACGGTACACGCAGTACGTGCCGGTACGTACGGTGGTCTCGAGGTGACGCCCGAGCGCCGGGTCGTTCGCCCCGATCTTTGCCATAACGGCTCTGATGGCCCGCGTCACGTTCACCCGCGCGCGCTCGGACCTGGCTGCGCCGTCGCCGTCGTCCACACCGGCGCGTTCGGCCAGCCGTCGCGTGAGCGCGTCGAGGTGCGCGCTTGCCCGCGCGCCGCGCTCCTCGTCGTGGAACGCCTCGGCCTCGTCGATCTCAGCGCGCAGCTCGGTGAACCGCTCGCGCAGCTGATCGAGGTCCCCGAGCTCTGCCAGCGGGTCCTTGCCGCTTGCCGGGCCGACGAACCCGGCGGTCGGGCGTGCCGCCTGCTCGAGGCTGAGGGCATGCTGCTCCACGCCGGGCTCCGACAGCAGCAACGCGAGGTACTCGAGCCCGCGAGCCTGCTTGAGCGACGTGATGACCCCATCGTAGGCGATCGTCCACACCAGCCCACGGCGCCGGAGGGTCGCGCGTGCGCGGGCCCGCGGAGCGGGTGCGCGCGCGGCCCCAGGGCCGCGATCGAGCGGTGCCACCCGATCCGCATCCAGGTCGCCGGCGGGATCGGTCAACCCCAGCTCGGCGGCGGCCTCCCTCGCCTGCGCGAGCAGCCTGTGAGCCAGCTGGGCGTCACCACGGTGGCTCAACAGGCAACGCGCCCAGGCGACCCGAGTCGTGATCGCGTGGGCCCGGGCGCCGAGCCGGTCGTGCGTGGTGGCGGCGTCGCCGAAGTGCGCCAGCGCCTCGTCGCCGCGGCCGGCAGTGGCGGCCAGCAGGCCCAGGTAGTGAGTCACCGCGCCCCGACACGATGCTCCCTGAGCGACCACGATGACTCGTCCGGCGTGGGGCGCCAGCAGCTCGGCCAGCTGCTCGGCGCGGCGCGCGTCGCCGAGGGCGGCGCAGACCTCGGCCAGCAGCGTGATCGCCACCAGCCAGTTGCCGTCCTTGGGCAGGTCGAGGAAGTCGTGGAGCGACAGCCGCTCGAACTCGGCGCGAGCCTCGTCGAGCTCGCCGGCCTGGCAGCACAGGAATGCGAGCGCGCAGCGCCACACCGGAAGGGTCGGGTACTGCTGGACGAAACCGCGGACGGTGTCGGCGATGGTGCGCAGCCGGCCCTCCTCCTTGAGGCGATTGAACTGCTGGACCGCGTACATCATCCGGGCGTTCGGACCGACCGACAGCCCACCCGTGCCCAGGTCCAGGCGCTCGCCCAGCGCCAGCGCGCGCCTGGCCAGGGAGTCCGCATCGGCGAACCGGCCGTCCAGCAGCGCCCGCATGGCTTGCAGCACCGCGGCGTTCCACCGGTGGTAGGGCTGGCGGCGCGCTTCGGCGAGGCGAGTGAGGTGCCGGATGTCGTGGTCCGCCGCCGTCACCTCGCCCTGCTCCAGAAGCGCGACGACGCGCCACGTGTGGCCCTGCATCGCCAGGTCGTCGTCGCCCGCCGCGCTGGCCAGCTCGAGGATCTCGGTCCCGGCGGCCAGTCGCTTCTCGGAATCCTCCAGACCCCACAGCGCGAAATGGCGCGCGTTCAGCGCCGCCGCAAGCGTTGCGCGATCGTTGGTGCGCCGGGCCAGCTCCACCGCTTCGCTGGTGAGCGCTTCTCGCTCGTCGCGGGAACCGACGTAGCAGCGCTCCATGGCGAGTCGGCCCGTCACCAGCGAGCGCAGGCGGTCGTCACGGTCGGAGAGCGCCGCTCGTGCCTCGCTCAGCAGATCGACCAGGCTGGTGTCGACCACGCCCGCGGTCGGGGTCGTGGAGGCGCCGCCCGAACCGAGAGCTGCGCGCGCCAGGCGCACCGGGTCGTCCAGAGCCCGGGCGGCGACCGCCGCCGTCTGGAAGGTGGAACGCGCCGCGGCGTTGGCCCCCGCCCGCGCGAGGACCTCCCCCCGGGCGAGCAGCAGGTCGAGCTGTCCTGTGCGGTCCGTGCCGAGCCGCTCTGCCAGGTCGAGCGCTTCGGCGTAGCGGGCGGCGGCCTGCTCGAAAGCCAGCTTGGCGTGGGCGCGTTCGGCTGCACGCACCGTCACCTCCAGGGCGTCGGCGCCCTGGCCCGGCGTGGCCGCCCGCTGGAGGTGGTGAGCCAGGTCGTCGAGGTGCTCCTCGACCGCGTCGCCGTAGAGGTGGCGGAGCGCCTCGGCCGCGCGTTGGTGGAGTTCGACACGGTCGACCGCCGGCAGTCCCTCGGCGAGCAGGTCGCGCATGAGGCCATGGACGAAGCGGAAGCGCCCAGGCCGGCGGGAGGGTTCGATCACCCCCTGCTCGACAGCGCAGCCGACCTCCTCGAGCAGCTGGTCGCCAGGGCGGCCGGTCACGTGCCCGAGCCTGGTCAGGTCGAACTCCCGGCCGACCACCGCAGCGGCCTCGAGCGCCGAGACGACCATGTGGTCGAGTGGTTCGAGGCGGCGACGCAGCGCACCGCGTACCCCTTGTGGGATGCCGAGCGCCGCCGCGTCGCCGGCCGGCCTGCCCTCGGATGCCGACTCGGCGAGCAGCAGGGCGAACTCTCTCACGAAGAAGGGGTTGCCGTCGGTGATCTCATGGACGTGCTCGACGACCGTGTCCGTCGACGGTGCCCCGGTGGCTGCGGCGAGGAAGGCCGCCACCTCGTCGCGGGGGAGCCCACCCAGCGGCAGGTGTCGCCCCTCGCGGGCGACGGCGCCCAGCAGCTGGGTCGTCTCGATCGACGAGCGGGTCGCCTGCGGCCGGTAGGTGACGATCAGCAGCAACGGCAGCGTCCGCAGCGACCTGGCGAGGAACTGCAGCAGCAGGAGCGACGAGGCGTCAGCGGCGTGCACGTCGTCGAGGACCACCACGAGCGGTGCCTGTGCCATGCATGCGGCGAAGAACGAGCGCACCGCGTCGAACAGGTAGAACCGTGCGTGCTCGACGTCGGGACGGAGGGCAACGCCCTCCGGGGCGAGCTCGGGGAGCAGGGTCAGCAGGGCCTGCACTCCCTGCCCGAGGCCCTCCAGCGCCTGGCGGCCCTGCGGTCCCGCGGCGCCCGCGCGGAGCACCTGCAGCCACGGCCAGTAGGCCGGGGCGCCTCCTCCTTCCCAGCAGCGGCCCCACCAGACCGCGCCGCCAGCTCCGGCGGCGTGGTGCGCCAGCTCGTCGGCCAGGCGGGTCTTGCCGCTGCCCGCGTCGCCCGCCAGCAGGTAGACCGCGCCCTCCCCGAGCGCGAGGCGCTGCACGGCGCCCTTCAGCTCGTCGAGCTCCCGGACGCGACCGATCAGCCCGCTGCGGTGGTGGGCGGGGCGGTCGGCGGCGGTGGCGTGGAGAACGGAACCTGCGGGATGCTCGGGCACGCCGGAGCGCCTCGCCTGGGTGGTGGGTCCCGCGGGAGGCGGCTGCTCGGCCTTGACGTGGGACAGGTGGCGTCCGGCCGCGGGGTGCACAGCCTGGGCGCCGGACACACGGTCTCCCGCCACGGAGTCCTCAGCTTGCGGTTGCATGCGCACACGAACGACGCGGTAGACGTCGCCTCGGCCCCGACTCTACTCCGCGTCGGCGCCAGAGGGAACGCGCGAGCCGCTGACACGCCGCAACGCGCGACCTTCGCGAGCGAAAGCCACGCGTTGCGCGGTTTGGGGTGGTCCGGTCCCGCCGTAGCCGGTGAAGGCCACGCCGTCCCACCTCCGCGAAGCCTCCCGGCGAGTCGCCCCCCAGCGCCGTCGGTGCTCCGACTGCGTGCCTTCCCTTCTCCCGAAGAGCTGACCCGCCTCGCTGTGAGATGTGCCCGATCTCGCAGCGACAACCCCTAGGCGTGACTCTGCGGGGAACAATCGTTCACGTTCTGTGAGTACGGCGAGGAAAGAGCCCGATCCATCGGCTTGGCCAGTGGCTCGTCAGGACTAGTGCACCGCGCTGGGGCGGCTATCGCTTCCTCGCACGACGCCCGTTGTGTCGCTGCGACCTCCCGACACCGGTCTGACCTTCGTGCACGAGGCGGGGGCCGAGGGCGTCGCGCAGACCGTCGCCCATCAGGTTGAACGGGAGCACGGCGAGGAAGATGGCCAGCCCCGCACCCAAGGTCCACGGCGAATACGACGATGATCAGCAGGCCGAGCCAGTGGACCGGCATCGACACGCCGGTCACCGAGAACATCGACAGCACAGTGAGCACGCTCCCATCCCGCGCATGACGAGTCGAAGCTTTTTTGCCTTTTCCTGCCGGGGCGGTGGGCGTGGAAGTGAGGCTGGCCAACACTGAGACACAGTTCCTGGAACAGCTCGCTCCACAGTCCTGGAACAGCTCGATTCAGTCCTGGAGCAGCTAGATCCAGCGGTCGCTCCACATGCGCAGCCGCCAGGCCTCGTCACTGATCTCCATGCCGACGAGCACCGGATACCAGTAGACGAACCCGCTGACGGCGACCAGCGCCACCGCGGCGGGGACCCAGCGCAGCGGGCGGTAGCGCTGGGCGCAGCCCGCCGCCCAGGCCACCGCCAGTGCGATGAACGGCACGATCGGCGTGACGTAGAACAGGAACACCGGCCTGCTGGCGAACAGCCACGGGACGTACTGTCCCAGCAGGAACACCGCGATGGCCGCCGCCGCCCAGTCACGCCGCCACGCCGCGCCGAGCAGGAGCACGGGGTAGGCCGCCAGCGCCATCCACCACAGCAGCGGGTTGCCCATCCCCAGGATCTCGGCGACGTTGCCCGGCGCCACCTCGCACGTCTCGCCCTCCTCGGCGCGGCGCTCCTGGGTCTCCGGGGTGCAGTTCTCGTAGTAGTACGCCACCGGGCGCAGCATCAGCGGCCAAGTCCAGGCAGTGGCCCGGTACTGGTGCTCGGTCTCCAGGTCGGCGTGGAAGCGCGCGATCTCCCGCTGCTCGCCGAACCAGTCGCTGAGCATGACCGTCGGAGCGAAGTCGCACGCGACGGCTGGCCCGCCCTGCTCGCAGCGCTCCTGGCCTGGCCGTGTCAGCTGGTAGTTGGCGAACCAGCTCGCGTAGCCGACCAGGTACACCAGGGCCGGGAGCAGGACGAGGGTGGCCACGCCGCTGGCCACGATCCGCGGCCAGGCGATGAGCAGGCGGCCCGTGGTGCGCCTGCGGAACGCGAGGTCGCTGCCGAGCACGAACAGCCCGGCGGCGCCGATCGGAAGCAGGGCTGACCATTTCGTGGCCAGCGCCAGCCCGAACGCGAGGCCGGCCAGCCAGCGGAAGGCGTGGCCGCGCCGTGGCAGCGCCGTCGCGGTCGCCCGGTCAGCGTCGGTCTCCGGGTCCGGGGCCGTATGGGTGGGCAGCGCCCGCCACTGACGGTCGCGGTCGATGAGCAGCAGCCAGAAGCCGAGCACCACGAAGAACGCCAGGGTCGCGTCCAGCATGGCGATGCGGCTCATCGTGAACGCGAGCCCGTCGACCGCGACGAGGAGCCCGGCGAGTGCGGCGAGGCCGCGACGCCGGAACAGCCGCAGGCCGGCGAGGTAGGTGAGCAGGACCGTCGCGGTACCCATGACCGCGGCCGGCGCGCGCCAGCCGAGCGGTCCGTCGCCGAGCAGCGCGACACCCGCGCCGATCACCCACTTGCCGACCTGCGGGTGTACGACGAACCCGTCCTCGACACCCTGGTCGACCAGGGTGACCGCATCGCTGGCGTAGTAGGTCTCGTCGAAGTAGATCCGCTCGGGGGTGTCGAGGAGGTACAACCGCAGGGTCGCCGTCACCGCTACCAGCAGCAGGGGTACCAGGACGGCGGCCACGCGCTGCCGCTGGGCGTCAGGCGGGGAATCGGTCGTCGCCCGAGGCCGGCCGCCGGCGGCGGACCGTGTGTCGGGGTCGAGGTCGGTGGCCATGGCCGCACAGTGTGGCAGAAGGGCAGGAGCGGTGATGACTGAGGTCCCTGCGGGGAGACTGGTGCTGGTGGCGACGCCGATCGGCAACCTGGGCGACCTGAGCCCGCGCGCGGCCGCGGCGCTTGCCGAGGCCGACGTGGTCGCGGCCGAGGACACCCGCCGCAGCGGCCGCCTGTTGGGGCATGCCGGCGCGAGCACCGCCATGGTGAGCTACCACGAACACAACGAGGAGACGCGCGGACGCGAGCTGCTGGACCGCGTCGCGGCCGGCGAGATGGTGGTGGTCATCAGCGACGCCGGGACCCCGGCGGTCGCGGATCCCGGCTACCGGATCGTGCGCGAGGCCGTCGCCCGCGGCCTGGACGTCACCGCGATCCCCGGGCCGGCGGCCGCGCTCCAGGCGCTGATCCTGTCCGGGCTCCCGACGGACCGGTTCGCCTTCGAGGGCTTCCTGCCGCGCAAGGCTGGGCTGCGTGACCGGCGGCTCGCGGAGCTGGCCGCCGACCCGCGCACGTTGGTGCTCTACGTCCCGCCGCACCGCGCCGCGGCTGAGCTGCGCGCGATGGCCGCCGCGTTCGGCGCGGAGCGGCCCGCCGCGCTGGCCCGTGAGCTGACCAAGCTCCATGAGGAGGTGTGGCACGGGCGGCTCGGCCAGCTCGCGGAGCGCGCTGGGAGCGGGGTGCGGGGGGAGGTCACCGTCGTCGTGGGCGGAGCGCCCGCCGACGCGACGGGCGCACCCGACGTGGCAACGCTGGTCGCGCGCGTGGAGCGTCTTGTGGCGGGCGGTCGCTCGCGCCGCGACGCGGTGGCCGAGGTGGCCGCCGCCACGGGCGCGTCACGCCGCGAGCTCTACCAGGCGGTCCTCGACGCGTCCGCCCCGCCTCAGGGCGACTGACCGACCGCGGGGTGTTGTTCGCGCTCAGCCGAAGCGCGGGGGAGCTTCGCCGCGGTGCTCGCGATCCAGCGCGCGCAGCGCGGCGGTGCACGACCAGCACACCGCCTGCCCGCGGAACGTGGTGAGGCCCGTGTCGGCCTCGCAGAAGGCGCAGCGGTCCTCCGGCCTCGACATGATGACGTTACGCCCCTCCAGACGCACCTCCAGCTCGTCGCCCACGCCGATCCCCAGCGCCTTGCGTACGGCTGCGGGAATGACGATGCGGCCGAGATCGTCGACCTTGCGGCGGATGCCGGACGGCTCGGTCACGCTGCTCCCTCCCCGGGGCACTGGGCGCGCCCACGCCGAACCGGGATACTACGGGCACCGGCTGAGGTTCCAACGGGTCGAGTGCCTGCTCGGCGGCACCGAGCGGGGTCAACCATCCATGCGACCCGTGCGTCACAGGGGGCGTGGACCGCGCATTGGCACCGTTGGCCTCGGCCTCGGCTTGCAACGAGGGAGTGAGGACGCTGACCCTGCGCGCGACGCGCACGACCGACGCTGACGCACTCGCCGATGTGTTCAGGGCCCACCACGCCGACGTGGTCCGCCTCGCGTACCTGCTCTGCGGTGACCATGAACGGGCCGAGGATCTGGTGGCGGACGTGTTCACCAAGCTGTACCGGCGGCTGCAGCGGGGCTCGGTCGACAACGTGCGCGCTTACCTGCGGCGTTCGGTGGTCAACCAGGTCAACTCCTCGTTCCGGCGGCTGGCGCTCGAGCGCCGTGAGGCTGCGCGCCGCCGCGGCGACGACCGCGGCGTCCGCGCCCACGCCGACGACGTGGCCGAGCGCGCCGCCATGCTGGCGGCCCTGGACCGGCTTCCGCCTCGGCAGCGGACGGCGGTGGTGCTGCGCTTCTACGAGGACCTCAGCGAGAGGGAAGCCGCCGCGGTGATGGGCTGCAGCGCGGGCACAGTCAAGTCCAGCCTGTCGCGGGGTCTGGCCAAGCTGCGCGTCCTGGTGTCCGAGGAGGTGAGCTAGCGTGGCGAGCGACTTCGAGCAGCGGTTGCGCGCGGCGCTGCGCGCCCAGGCGGGCGAGGTCGAGCCCGACCCGCGCACGTGGCGGCGCGTCCGTGACCGCATCGAGCGCCCGCGGGTCTTGGGCGCGGTGGCCGTCACCGGCATCACGGCGATTGTGACCGCGCTGGTGGTCACGCTCACCGGTCTGCCCGACCTGCCGCGCGTGCGGTTCGACGACCGCGTCGCGGAGCAGCCGAGTGGGGCGGGCTCGCCCTCACCCGCCCCGCCCGGCCCGCCGGGGACCGATGTCGCGCCGACGGACGAGCTGGATCCCTCCAGCAAGGAGCCGGGTCCCGCGCCAGAGCCGACACCCGCCGACGCCGTCGCGGTCGTCGTGAGCGACGAGGGGAACCTCGTGGGATTCACCACCAGCGGCGCGCGTGTCGTGCTCACCGACACCGCCGACACGGACACGGCGCCGGTGTTCACCCCGGACGGCGCCAGGCTGCTGTTCGAGCGCCGGCCGCTTGACGGCCCCTCAGTGATCTACGAGCTCGACGTGTCGGGGGGCGGCCTGGTCGAGCGCGCCGAGGGCACATCGCCCGCGGTGAGCGCCGCCGGCGACCTCGGCTGGATCGTGGACGCTCCGCGGGAGGCGCAGCCGCAGATCCAGCTGAGCAGCCTCGCCTCCGACGACGCCGGCTCGACGTACGGGGACGGGATGTTCGGGGTCTTCGATGAGAGCGCCGAGCGCGTGACCGCGGCCCAGCTGAGCTTCGACCGCGCGGGGGAGCGGGTCTTCTGGGACGCGGGACTGGACGGGCGGCGCCTGTTCACCGCCGAGCTGAACGACCCGCAGCCCCGCCCGCTCGATCCGGCGGACCGTGACGATGGCGCGCGGCTGGCCGCGTCCGCGGTCGGCGCGGACGGGGCCGTCTACGCCCTCCACGGCTGCTGCGCCGTGGACGACGGCGACGTGCCGACCCGGTACAAGGTCAAGCGGGTCGACCCCACAGCGGTCCGCGAGGACCAGACCGTGGCGACCACGCCGCTCGTCGATCTGCCGAGCGAGTTCCGCGCGCCTGTCGAGGGGGTGGATCTCGCCATGGCCCATGGCCTGGAGCCCACCGCGGGCGGGGGCTGGCGGGCCGCGGACGGGCTGGGCTGGCTGGCCACCGACAACACAGCCGTGTGGTGGGTGCCCGATGGGGGCGAGGCGGTCCGTCTCGACCTGGGTGTTCAACAGCCCGAGGCGGTGGCCGTCAACCCGGCCGCGGCCACACCGACGGTGGGCGCCGCGCCCAGCCCCGTGCCGGTGCGCGTGTTCTTCGCGACCGCGGCGGGCGAGGACTGCGGCGGGGTCGAGCCGGTCACGCGGCAGTCACCCACCACCGGCGTCCTGCGGTTCGCGCTGGAAGCTCTGCTGGCCGGACCGACCGCCGAGGAGCGGGAGGCCGGCGCCGACAGCCTCTTCGGCGACGCGACTCTCGGTGCGGTGCACAGCGTGACGATCGAGGACGGCACCGCGCGAATCGACCTGTCCGCCGAGCTGCGCGAGCGTCTGCCGGACGCGTCGACGGCGTGCGCCAGCGCCAGCGTCCTCGCCCAGCTGCAGGCCACCGCGGAGCAGTTCGGCGCCGTCGACAGGTCGGTGTTCGCCCTCGACGGCAGCGAGCAGGCGTTCACGGACTGGCTGGGCGGCCGCGCGCAGGACTGAGCGTGTTCGAGTTCGGCGATACCTGCCGCCGGGCGCCTGGCCAAGAGCTTTCTCGCTGGGTGGCGAGTTTCCTCCGCCGTTCGCGGCCGTGGCGGACGCCGGCGGGGCGCCTGGCCAGAGCTTTCTCGCTGGGTGGCGAGTTTCCGCGCGGCTCGGGCGTTCTCTCGTGGATGACCGGCCGCGGGCGCCGCGCGCGGTGCGGGCCGACGAAGGTCGCGACCACGGCGGCCGCACCGGCGACGCCGACCGCGTGTCGACGCTGGCCCGTGCCGACCGGACCCCCATCCCAAACACGTTGTGAGGGCAATGAGATGGCAATGAGATACTGGGCGCCTGCTAGGCTTCCGAGGCGCCCGCGACCTCATCGCGGGCGTCGTCGCGCCCGCCCTTTCGTCTGCTGTTCGGATCCGTCGAGGATGTACACCGACACCCACTGCCACATCGCGCTGGTCGACGGTGACGAGCCCGCTGAGCGCATCGTCGCGCGCGCCCGACAGGCCGCGGTCACCCGCCTGGTCACCGTGGGCGTGGACCTCGCCTCCTCCGCCGAGGCGGTGCAGGTCGCGTCGGCGTGTCCCGGTGTCTGGGCGGTCGTCGGCATCCATCCCCACAACGCGATCGAGGCCACCGAGCATGTCCTCAAGCGGCTCGAAGCCATTGCGCGGCACCCGCGCGTGGTTGGGATCGGCGAGACGGGACTGGACTACTTCCGCGATCACTCGCCACCAGTGCGGCAGGAGGAGTCCTTCCGTGAGCAGATCCGCCTCGCGAAGGGTCTGGACAAGACGCTGGTCATCCACAACCGGGACGCTGACGACGACATCGTCGCCATCCTGCTCGACGAGCGGCCGCCGGCCCGGACGGTGTTCCACTGCTTCTCAGGCGATCTGATGCTCGTCAAGACGTGCGCCGAGCAGGGGTGGTACATGTCCTTCGCCGGCAACGTCACGTTCACGAACGCGCCTGACCTCCGGGAGGCTGCGGGCGCCGCGCCGCTCGAGCTGCTGCTCACCGAGACGGACTCGCCCTACCTCTCGCCGCATCCCCACAGAGGGAAGACGAACGAGCCGGCGCGCGTGACGCTCGTCGCGGCGCAGCTCGCCGAGCTCCACGCCCTGGCACCTGCGGCGTTCGCGAAGGTCTCGACCGACAACGCGCGCCGTGCCTTCAATCTGCCCTAGAAGATCGTTTCGTACGGTCGCGGGGTGGCCGACAGTGCACGTTCGGACAGGGCGAAATCGATGAAACCCTCGACCTGACCTTGAGGTTTGTGCTCCGCGGCGAGGTTGCTACCGTCTCGCCTCATGCCCTCCGGCCTGCATACCCGCCCGCGTCCGCTCGCGGCTCGGCGCCTGTGCGCCGCCGGCGTGAGCGTGAGTCTGGCGACTGCCCTCGTCGTCTCCGCGGAGGCACCCTCGGCGCCGACCGCAGCCCAGCCGGCACTCGCTGCCGCCGACGTGCGCGCCGCGGCTGCCGTTCCCGCCCGGCCCGAACGAGTGCCCGCCGACCGTCAGGACCGTTTCGCGTTCACGCCTGCAAGGCCGGCGCCGACCCCGACGCCAGCGGCGACGCCCGCTCCGGCGGCCGTCTCGGTGACCGTGATCGTGGATGGCGCGCAGCTTCAGCTGGCGACCATCGCCGACCGCGTCGACGTGGTGCTCGGTGGCCTCGGCGTCGTCGTCAGGCCCCACGACCGGGTCGAACCCGCTCCCGACACCGTCCCGGCCGAGGGCATGGCGATCGTGGTGACGCGCGCCGAGGTCACCCAGGAGGCGCGCGTCGAGCCGTTGCCGTTCGCGACCGTCGAGCGCCCGACCGGCTCCCTGGCGGCCGGCGAGCGGCGCCAGGTGCGACCCGGCGCGGGCGGTCAGGTGGAGGTCACCGACGAGGTCGTCCGGCTGGAGGGCCAAGAGGTGGCTCGCCGTCGCGTCGGCGAGCGTGTCGTGGTCCCCGCCACCGAGCGGATCGTGGAGGTCGGCACCGCCGCTGTCGACGAACCCGTTCCCGCCGACGAGGCTGCGCCAGAGCCCGAGGCGCCTGTCGAGCCGGAACCGGAGGCTGCGCCCAGCACCCCCGAGCCCGAGCCGGAGCCCGAACCGGAGCCGGAACCGGAGGCTGCGCCCAGCACCCCCGAGCCCGAGCCGGAGCCCGAGCCCGAACCGGAACCGGAGCCCGAGCCCGAACCGGAGCCGGAGCCCGAGCCGGAGCCCGCGAACGTCCAGGAGGGCGGCGCGTCGTGGTACGACCACCCGGAGGGCGGCTACACCGCGGCCCACCGCTCGCTGCCGTTCGGCACGGTGGTCACCGTCACGAACCTGGCCAATGACCGGCAGGTGCAGGTGACGATCGCCGACCGGGGCCCGTATGTCGGGGGCCGCGTCATCGACCTCAACCGGATGGCCTTCGCGGAGCTGGCGCCGACCTCGGCAGGCGTCATCCGGGTGCGGGTCGAGTGGTAGTGGATGGCTGAGGGTCGGCGGCGGGCGCTGCTGACTCCCACCGACGTTCGGCGCCTGCTCAGTCGCTACGGCCTCGCACCACGCAAGGCGCACGGCCAGAACTTCGTGGTCGACGCCAACACCGTCCGCAAGGTCGTCCGCGACGCGGAAATTGTGTCGGGCCAGACCGTGTGGGAGATCGGTCCCGGCCTCGGGAGCTTGACGCTCGCGCTGCGCGAGGCCGGCGCGCTGGTCGTGGCCGTCGAGATCGACGCCGGCATGGTGGCCGCGCTCCGAGAGGTGATCTCCGACGATGACGGCGTGGCGATCGTGCACGCCGATGCGCTGACCGTCGACCTTGCCGCCATCCTGCCTGACGAGCCGGTCCCGCTGGTGGCCAACCTGCCCTACAGCACCGCGACCGCCCTCGTGCTACGTGCGCTGCTGTCGGGCAGGTGCGCGCGTGCCCTCGTGATGGTGCAGAAGGAGGTGGGCCAGCGTTGGGCGGCAACGGTGGGCAATGCTTCATACTCCGCGGTCAGCGTCAAGCTCGCGGCCCTAGCCGACATCACCGTCGTGGGGCCGGTGAGCCGCCGCGCGTTCCACCCGGTGCCGGGTGTCGACTCGGTGACGGTTCGGATGCTTCCACGACCGTGGCGGCACGCAGTCGATCGTGAAGCGTTGTTCGGCCTGGTGCAGGCCGGCTTCGCGCAGCGCCGCAAGCGGTTGCGCAACGCGTTGGCCGCGGGCGGCCATCGCCCTGTGGACGTCGAGGCCGCGCTGGTGGCCGTGGCTCGCGACCCCGGAAGCCGTGCGGAGGAGCTGGACCTCGACGCATGGGCGGCACTCGCGGAGTGGCTCGGGCGCCCCTAGCTTTCGCCGCTGCTGTGCGTGGCGCCTACGATGCCGCTCATAGCCTCGTGTGGCCATCAGGGGGGACCGATCAGCAGACAGAGCGAGGGGGAGGAGCCCGCGGTCGTGATCGGCGGCGCTACCGCCGACGGCGCGTGTGTGCGCGTGCGCGTGCCCGCCAAGGTGAACCTCTTTCTCGCCTTGCGTGGGCTGCGGCAGGACGCTTTCCACGAGCTGGTCAGCGTGCTGCAGACCGTGACCCTGTTCGACGAGCTGCGCGTGGGGGTCTACGGCCCGCCAGGCCGCGGTCACCACCCCGCCGCTCGCCGCCGCATGCGTGTCGAGCTGCGGGTCGCCGAGGTTGCAGGTCGCGCGTCCGAAGGGCTTCCCGATGCCGCTGACAACCTCGCAGTCCTGGCCGCGCGCGCCCTCGGCGCGCACACCGGTGTCTTTGCGCTTGGGGGCGACGCCGGGACGGCCGGCGACACCGGTCTCCGGACGCTGATCGAGCTGCGCAAGGGCATCCCGGTCGCTGGCGGGATGGCGGGCGGGTCCGCGGACGCCGCGGGCGCTCTGGTGGCGCTCAACCAGCTGTGGGAGTGCCAGCTGGACCGCGACCAGCTGCGGGACCTGGCGGCCGGGATCGGCTCCGACGTCCCGTTCTGCGTCGTCGGGGGGACGGTCCTCGCGACGGGCCGCGGCACCGCTCTCGCGCAGGTGCTGTGCCGCGGGACGTTCCACTGGGTGGTGTGCACCGCTCATCAGCCGTTGGAGACGGCGCGCGTCTACAGGGCGTGGGACACCCACTGCCGCCCCACCGAGGTCGAGCCTGATGCCGTCCTCGCAGCACTGCGCAGCCAGGACGCCGAGGCGCTCGGTGCGGCGCTCTACAACGACCTCCAGGAAGCGGCGTTCCACCTGCGCCCTGAGCTCGCGGAGCAGCGTCGCGCGCTGCTGGAGGCCGGTGCTCTCGGCGCGGTCGTGTCCGGCAGCGGACCGACGCTGCTGGCGCTCGCCGAGTCGGCCGAGGCCGCAGCGACGCTGGCCGAACGGATGGCCGGAGACTTCCGCGACGTGCGCGTCGCCCGGTCACCGGCCGGCGGTCCCGACGCGCGACCCTGCACCTGATCCGTGAATGCGCCCGAGCTTGCGAGGACGATTCTCCGTATACCGGATGTGGCGGTGCGCAGCACCGCCCTCAGAGGCTGATCCGCGGCCGTAGGTTGGCGGGTCGCCGTGTGGCTTCTACAGTGAGCCGGGGCAGGCGCGCAGCGCCGACCCTTAGCGAGGAGGCGTGAGGTACGAGTGCCGACGGTTTGACTGGGGAGGCGCGCAGCGCCGACCCTTAGCGAGGAGGCGCGAGGTACGAGTGCCGACGGTTTGACTGGGGAGGCGCGCAGCGCCGACCCTTAGCAAAGATGGGAGGTGGTGAAATGGCATCACGTCGTCCTTTGGAGTCGAAGTTGAAGGTTCGATCCCTTCCCTCCCAGCCGGTGACCCTGCCCGCTCACTCGTGGGGGGCGGGGATCTCCCAGTGAGGGTTGCGGCGGTGGTGCTCGCCGCCGGCAAGGGGACGCGCTTCTCCTCGGAGCTGGCCAAGGTCCTGCACCCGGCGGCCGGGCGCACCATGCTGCGCTGGGTTCTGGAGGCCCTCCGGCCGCTGGGCCTGGAGCGGGTCGTGGTGGTCGTGGGCCACCAGGCCGATGCGGTGACCGCAGAGGCCGAGGCGGCCCGCCTCGACCGCCTCTCCACGGTGGTGCAGGCCGAGCAGCTCGGCACCGGTCACGCGGTGCGCAGCGCCGTCGACAGCGGGGCGCTGGACGGGATCGACACCGCGATGGTGCTGCCAGGCGACGTGCCGCTGCTGACGCCCGAACCCCTCCGGCTGCTCATCGAAACGCACGGCAGGACGGCCGCCACGCTGCTGACCGCCCGGCTTGGCGATCCGACCGGCTACGGCCGCGTCGTCCGTGACCCCGACGGCGCGGTCGCCCGCGTCGTCGAGCACCGCGACGCCACGGCCGAGGAGCGGGCCGTCGACGAGGTCAACACCTCCATCTACGCGTTCGCGCTCCCGTCCCTCGCGCGGGAGCTGGCGCGCCTGAGCGCCGCCAACGACCAGGGCGAGCAGTACCTCACCGACGTGATCGCACCGCTCGTGCCGGAGGGTGTCGGCGCGGTCGTGGTCGCGGGCGCTGACGTCCAGGGTGTCAACGACCGTGTTCAGCTGGCGGCTGCGGCGACCGTGCTCCGCCGGCGGATCCTCGAACGGCTGATGCGGGACGGCGCGACGATCGTCGACCCGGCCACGACCTACGTGGGCGCCGAGGTCGCCGTCGCGGCTGACGCCGTCCTCCTTCCGGGCACCCATCTGGAGGGCACGACGCGGGTCGCCGCCCGCGCGACGGTCGGCCCCGACAGTCGCCTGGTGGACACCGTGGTCGAGGAGGGCGCGACCGTGACCTACAGCGTCCTGACCGGCGCCCGCGTGGGGTCGGGCGCGAACGTGGGGCCGTTCACCTACCTGCGCCCTGGCGCGGACCTGCGCGCCCGGTCGAAGGCGGGTGCGTTCGTGGAGATGAAGAACGCGGTGGTCGGCGAGGGCAGCAAGGTGCCCCACCTGTCGTACATCGGTGACGCCGAGATCGGTCGCGGGGCGAACATCGGCGCCGCGACCGTCACGGTGAACTACGACGGCTACGACAAGCACCGCACCGTCGTCGGGGACGGCGCGCGGGTCGGCAGCGACACCATGCTGATCGCGCCGGTCCGGGTGGGGAACGACGCCTACACGGGTGCCGGTTCGGTCATCACCAGCGACGTGCCCGACGGTGCGCTCGCGGTCGAGCGCACCGAACAGCGGAACATCGCGGGGTATGCCGAACGGCGCGCGGCCCGCCATGAGCGCGACCGCGAGGCGGCCGGCGACGCCGCCATCCGCCCGCCACCGTCAGAGCCGGAGGGCTGATCCGCGATGGAGATCGTCACCAGGAAGCGCATGCAGATCTTCAGCGGCCGGGGCTTCCCCGAGCTGGCGAACGAGATCGCGGACCACCTGGGGATGCGGCTGGGTGATGTGGACATCCACGAGTTCGCCAACGGCGAGATCTACGTGCGCTACCGGGAGAACGTCCGCGGCAACGACGTGTTCGTCGTCCAGAGCCACGTGCGGCCGGTCAACGACAACATCATGGAGCAACTGCTCATGATCGACGCCGCCAAGCGCGCGTCGGCCAAGCGGATCACCGCCGTCGTCCCCTGCTACCCGTACTCGCGGCAGGACAAGAAGGTGAAGTCGCGGGAGCCGATCTCGGCGCGCCTGTTCGCCGACATGCTGACCACCGCCGGCGCTGACCGGATCGTGTCGGTGGATCTGCACACCGGCCAGCTGCAGGGCTTCTTCGACTACCCGCTGGACGCGCTGCGGGCGCTGCCCCTCATGGTGGCGTGGATCGACCGCAACCACCAGGACAACGACGTCGTCGTCGTCTCCCCCGACGCCGGCGGTGTGCGGCTCGCCGAGAAGTTCCAGAAGCGCATCTCGGGGTCGAACATGGCGTTCATCGCCAAGACGCGCACGGCGCACAACGTCGCCGAGACGCTCGGCGTGGTCGGCGACGTCGCCGGCAAGACGTGCGTGCTGGTCGACGACATGATCGACACGGCGGGAACCATCTGCGGGGCGGCGGACGCGCTCAGGGAGCGCGGAGCGGAGCGGGTCCTGGCCTGCGCGACCCACCCCGTGCTGAGCGAGCCGGCGTGCGAGCGCCTGGCCGCCAGCTCCATCGACCGGATCGCGGTGACCAACACGCTGCCGCTGCCGCCCGAGTGCACCCTGGAGAAGGTAGAGGTCGTGTCGATCGCCCCCATCGTCGCCAGCACGATGAAAGCCATCTTCGAGGACAAGTCGGTCAGCGAGCTGTTCGACGACCAGAACCAGTAGGCGCCGTTGGTTTGCCGGGCCACGACCCCGGCGGCTAGCATTGTCGCCGTGCGCGCCTGTCGGCGCGCCGCTTCGCATATCCGGCGCGATCCGAATCTTGCCGAACCTGGAGTCAGACACCTCATGGCCGAGCGCGTCCCCCTCACCGCTGCCCGCCGAGTCGGATCCGGCAAGGGTGAGGCCCGCAGCCTGCGCCGCGAGGGCCGCGTCCCAGCCGTCGCCTACGGTGCGGATCTCGACCCGACGCCGGTGTCGGTCGACGAGCGCGAGCTGTACCACGTGCTGCACACCGACGCGGGCCAGAACGCGATCATCCGGCTCGATGTCGAGGGTGACGAGCACCTCGCCATGGCGCGCGAGCTGCAGCGGCATCCCGTCCGCCGCGACGTGCTGCACGTCGACTTCGTGACCGTCAACCAGCGCATCAAGGTCCACGTCGACATCCCGATCCACCTCGAGGGCGCCGAGGATGCCCCTGGCGCCGATGAGGGCGGCGTGGTCGAGCAGTCGCTGTTCAGCCTGCCGATCAACGTGCTGCCCCTGGAGGTCCCGGACTCCGTCACCCTCGACGTGTCGGACATGCAGGTGGGCGACGTCAAGCGCGTCGAGGACCTGGACCTAGCCGAAGGCGTCGACGTCCTCGAGGACGCCGAGACCTCGGTGGTCAGCGTCGTCATCCCGCAGCTCGACATCCCCGAGCCGGAAGAGGTCGAGGACGCGGAAGAGGTCGAGGAGGGCGTACCGGCCGAGGCCGAGGGCGAGGGCGACGCGGAGGCCGCGGAGGGGGACGAGGAGTAGATCCTGCCCGGGCTCCTCGATCGTCTGCGCCGCCGCCCCGAGCGCGCTTCAGATCGCTCTTCAGATCGCTCTTCAGACATGGGTGCCCAGCGCTGGATCGTCGTGGGTCTCGGCAATCCCGAGGCCGAGTACGGCGGCAGCAGGCACAACATCGGCGCCGACACCGTCCGGCGGCTCGCGGCGCGGGTTGGCGCGACGTTCAAGCCGCACAAGAAGGCGCAGGCCCAGGTCGCGGACGGGTGGGACGCCCCGGGCGGGACTCCCCTCTCGCTGGTCGTGCCGTTCGGCTACTACAACACCTCCGGCGGACCGGTGCAGCAGGCCATGGCCTTCTACAAGGTTCCCCAGGAGCGGCTGATCGTCGTGCACGACGACATCGACCTCGCCGTTGCGAGCCTGCGCCTGAAGCGCGGCGGCGGCACCGCGGGCAACAACGGGATCAAGGACATCCAGCGCCGCATCGGGGGGCCAGAATTCTTCCGGCTTCGCATCGGCGTCGGCAGGCCGCCGGGCAGGATGGATCCCGCGGACTACGTCCTGAAGCGCTTCTCGGCCAAGGAGCGCGACGAGATCGACGTCACCGTCGAGCGGGCCTGCGACGCGCTCCTCGATCTGATCGCCCATGGCCTGGAGACTGCGCAGAACCGGCACCATTGACGGGTGCAACGCTTTGGTAGCGCCCGCGCGTCGTGGCGTGCGTGCAGACGCTCGTGGGAGCGCGCCCAATCACTGAGCGCGCCGACGTGGAGGAGGGCTTCGCTGCCCTCTACCGCGACCAGTACCGGCCGATGGTGCGGGTCGCGTTCTCATGACCAGCGACAACGCCGTCGCCGAGGAGCTCGTCCAGGACGCGTTCGTGCGCGTCTACCGCAAGTTCGACCGGGTGGAGAACCCTGCGGCGTACCTGCGCCGCGCGGTCACCAACGCGTGCCGGTCGCACCACCGCCGGCGGTTCCTGGAGAAGGGGCACGAGCCGGAGCGGCCACTGCCCGCGGGGCCGCCGGAGATCGATGTGATGTGGGAGCAGCTCCAGCAGCTGACACCCAAGCGGCGGATGGCGCTGGTCCTGCGGTTCTACGAGGACCTCAAGATCGATGAGATCGCCGAGGTCATGGACTGCAGCCCCGGAACCGTCAAGTCGCTGGTCCACCGCGGGCTGGCGTCGTTGCGCAAGGTGGTGGAGACATGACCGAGCTCCTCGAGCAGCGCGTGCGCGAGACCTGCCGGTTGAAGGCGGCCACGGTCGAGTGCAGCGATGACGCCTACGCCAGGATCACGGGCCGCGTGCGGCGCCCACGCTGGTGGGAGCTGTCATGGGCGCGCGCCGCGGCGGCGGGACTCGCCGCGGGAGTGGCGATCGCGACGCTCGGCCCCGCCGTGGTCGACACGCTCCGGCCCGGGCCGGACGTGCTGTTCACCGAGCCCGGCCGCGAGGCCGTGGCGCCCGCACCGCAACCCACGAGCGCCGACGAGGGGCCCCGCGTGTTCTCCGAGCCCGCTCCCGGCGTGGATGTGGACGAGCTCACCTGGACGCGGGTCGCGGATGCGGAGGTGCTCGCCGCGGGCGAGTTCACCGAGATGAGCGACATCTCCAGGACGGCGGCGGGGTTCGTCGCCGTGGGGTCGACCAGCGATCCTGCCCTCAGCCCAGCGGGGACGCGCGGGGCGTTCTGGCGCAGCCGCGACGGCCGGGAGTGGGAGTGTCTGGACTGCGGCGTCGACCCGCGCGGGATCGTTGAGGTCCTGGCGGTGCATCCGCTCGGGGAGACGGGGTTCGTGGCGGTGGGGCAAGCCCACGACGCCGAGGAGCCCTCCGTTCCCTTCGCCTGGGTCTCGGAGGACGGCTCATCGATCGCGCCCATCGAGCTGCCGGGCAGCGGCATCGTGCGCGCTGTGACGTTCACCGGACAGCGCTGGGTCGCGGTCGGCGAGGAGGGCGAGAGCCGGGCCGCCGCGGTCTGGACCAGCGCGGACGCCCGCGACTGGCAGCTGCAGTCCCTGGGTGGGGATGGGGTGGAGGGCGTGGCCGACCATGTCGCGGCGGCCGACGGCCGCGTCGTCGCGCTGGCCCGCGACGGGGTCCACGTCTCCACTGATGGTGGCGCCAGGTGGACGTTCACCCCCGCCGGCGACGCCGGCCTGGGCGACGCCACGGCCTTCGAGGACCTGATCGCCGCGCCCGACGGCGGCTTCTTCCTGGCCTCGGTCGGCCAGGAGCAGGGACCGCGGCTGTTCCGTTCGGTCGATGGGAGCTCCTGGGAGCCGGTCGCCGAGATCGCCCCCGCGCTGGACGGGAACGCCAGCCGCGTCAACCAGCTGCTGGTCACCGCCGACGGCGGCCTCGTCGCCGTCGGCTCCGGCCCCAACGACGCCGGCGGCCGCTCGGGCGCGGCCTGGGCATCGACGGACGCGGGCCAGACCTGGGCGCCGTTCGAGACCGCCGCCTTCGCGCCTGGCTTCGGGCCGCAGGCGGTTGTCGAGCGCGACGGCGGGCTCGTCGCCGTCGGCTCCGCCGAGGACGCCGACCTCGGCAGCGTGGCGGCGGTATGGCTGGCGACCCCACCGGCTCCCGGTTCGTTGAACGGTTGATCCGGAACTCCGGACCAACCGTTCAACGAACCGCTCAGCCCGCGGCTTTGCCGCGCCGGCTTTCGCACGCGACGATGGGCGCCATGCCCGCATCCTCCGTGGCGCCCCTGGCGGGGCTGCTCGCACCTGGCCGGGACGCGCTCGCCGAGGAGCTCGCTCCCGGTCCGCTCGTCGTGGGGCCCGCCATGCGGTCCTACGTCCTGGCGCTCCTGGCCGAGCGCGCGGCGCCACTGCTCGTCGTGGTGCCCACCGAGCGGGACGCCGAGGCGGTCGTGGACGGCCTGGCCGCCTTCCTGGGCGCCGACGGCGTGGTGGGATTCCCGGCCTGGGAGACGCTGCCCCACGAGCGCCTGTCGCCGCAGGCCGCGACCGTCGGGCAGCGCCTGCGGGTCCTCGACCGGCTTCGCAAGCCCAGCGAGGGCAACCTGCGCGCGGTGGTCGCGCCCGTCAGGGCGCTCCTGCAGCCGATGGACCCCCGCTTGATGGAGCGCGAGCCCATCCGCCTCGACGCGACCTGGGAGATCGGCCTCGACGGGCTCGTCGACGCGCTCGCCGCCCTGGGCTACGCGCGGACCCCGATGGTGGAGCGTCGCGGGGAGTTCGCGGTCCGCGGCGGACTCGTCGACGTCTTCCCTTCCGCCGCCGATCACCCTGTCCGCGTCGAGTTCTGGGGCGACGACGTCGACACGATCCGCGAGTTCTCAGCCGGCGACCAGCGGACCGTGGCCGACCGTGACGCGATCGCGATCGACGCGGCGCGCGAGCTGGTCCTGGACGCCGAGACCGCCGCCACGGCGCAGTTGCTCGCGGAGCGGGTCCCCGCACTGGCTGACCAACTCGGCCTGCTGGCCGCAGGCGTGGCCTTCGAGGGCATGGAAGCACTGGTGACCGCCATCCACCCCGCGCCTGCCTACCTGCCGGACTTCTTCCCGCCGGACGCCGGCATGGCCGTCGTGGACCCGCAACGTGTCGACGACCGGGCGGCTGAGCTCCGCGAGCAGGCCAACGCGCTCCTGGTCGCAGGCTGGGGCACAGGCGACAGCGACGGCGGGCTCCTCGCCTTCACCGCCGAGGACGAGACCGACGCGGTGGGCTTCGCCGAGTGGGGCCGCGTGCGCGAGCAGGCGCAGGGCGCGGTCTGGGAGCTGGGCCCGTTCGGCCGGCCTGACGTCGATGGCCAGCCGTGGAACACCTTTCGCGGCGACATCGCCGGCGCAGCGTCGACCGCCGGCCGTCTGGCGGGGGAGGGCGACACGGTGGTGCTCACCACCGCCGGGCACGGTCCCGCCCTGCGGCTGTCGGAGGTGCTTCGCCAGGAGGGGCTGGCCGCCCGCCTGGTCCCTCACGTCGAGCCGGGAACCGGTGGGCGGGGATCCGGGCCGGGCCGGATCGTCATCGTCGAGTCGCCACTGAGGGAGGGGTTCCGGTCGAGCGCCCTCGGCCTGGCGGTCCTCGCCGAGTGGGACCTGTTCGGGCCCCGCCGCAGCCGTGTCAGCCGCAGGCTGCCGAGCCGCCGCCCTGCCGGCGACACGGTCCTCGACCTGGCACCAGGCGATCCGGTGGTGCACGCCGTCCACGGCATCGGCCGCTTCGAGGGCATGGTGACCCGGCAGCTGCCAGGCCCGACGGCGGCGATCGGCGGCGGCGCGGCAGGCACCGTGACCCGTGACTACGTCGTGCTGACCTATGCGGCCGGCGACAAGCTGTTCGTCCCCAGCGATCAGGTCGACACGCTCGCCAAGTACGTCGGGGGCGAGCAGCCGCGCGTCATGCGCCTGGGTGGCGGCGAGTGGGAGCGGGCCAAGGGCAAGGTCCGCAAGGCGGTCAAGGAGATGGCCGCCGAGCTCATCCGCCTGTACCAGGCGCGCATGCACGCGCCTGGCAACGCGTTCGCGCTGGACACGGCCTGGCAGTCCGAGCTGGAGCAGGCGTTCCCCTTCACCGAGACCGACGATCAGCTCAGCGCGATCAACGAGGTTAAACAAGACATGGAGGCGCCGCTGCCCATGGATCGCCTGATCTGCGGCGATGTCGGGTACGGCAAGACCGAGATCGCGGTGCGGGCCGCCGCCAAGGCGGTCTTCGACGGCAAGCAGGTCGCCGTCCTGGTCCCCACCACCCTGCTGGCGCAGCAGCACGGCGAGACCTTCGGTGAACGCTTCGCAGGCTTCCCCGTGAACGTCAGGGTCCTGTCGCGGTTCGCGGGCGCAAGGGAGCAGGGCCAGATCCTCGACGGCCTGGCCGCCGGCACCGTCGACCTGGTGATCGGGACCCACCGGCTGCTCGGCCAGGACGTGAGGTTCAAGCAGCTCGGACTGGTGGTGGTCGACGAGGAGCAGCGGTTCGGCGTCGGGCACAAGGAGAAGCTCAAGCAGCTGCGGACGTCGGTGGACGTGCTCACGCTGACCGCCACGCCGATCCCGCGGACCATGGAGATGGCCATCACCGGGATTCGCGACCTCTCCACGATCGACACCCCGCCCGAGGAGCGCCAGCCGATCATCACCCACGTCGGGCACTGGGACGAGTCGCTGGCCGTCCTGTCGGTGCGCAGGGAGCTGCTGCGCGAGGGGCAGGTGTTCTGGGTCCACAACCGGGTGCAGACCATCGCGGCGGCCGCCGAGCGGGTCCGCGAGCTGG
Organism: Euzebyales bacterium; assembly: GCA_013695145.1. Lineage (GTDB taxonomy): Bacteria > Actinomycetota > Nitriliruptoria > Euzebyales > Egibacteraceae > JACDBB01. The sequence continues at coordinate 24,255 of JACDBB010000158.1, read as the reverse complement.
TACCGGGCGCCCGTGTCGCGCTCGCCCACGGTCAGATGGACGAGGCCAGCCTCGAGAAGGTCATGATCGCGTTCTGGAAGCGCGAGTTCGACGTGCTGGTGTCGACCACGATCATCGAGAGCGGCCTCGACATCCCCAACGCCAACACGCTGATCGTCGAGCGCGCCGACCTGCTCGGCCTCGCCCAGATCTACCAGCTCCGCGGTCGCGTCGGCCGGGCGAGCGAGCGCGGCTACGCCTACCTGTTCCATCCCGAGCACCAGGCGCTCACCGAGGAGGCCTACAAGCGGCTGGAGACGGTCGCGACGCACACCGGGCTGGGGTCGGGGCTGTCGATCGCGCTGCGTGACCTCGAGATCCGCGGCGCGGGCAACGTCCTGTCCGGCGAGCAGTCGGGGCACGTGGCCAGCGTCGGCTTCGAGGAGTACGCCCGGCTCATGAAACAGGCCGTCGACGAGCTGCAGGCCCGCGCCGGCGGTCGTGCCGCCCCCGCGGACGAGCAGGTCGAGATTCGCATCGACCTGCCGATCGACGCGCACCTGCCGCACGACTACATCGACGACGAGGCGCTGCGCCTGGACGCCTACCGCAAGGTGGCCAGCGTGCGCGACGCGGCCGGCGTCAAGGCGGTCCGCGCGGAGCTGGTCGACCGCTACGGTCCGCTGCCTGGGCCGGGGGAGCGGCTGCTGGCGGTCGCCGCGCTGCGCGCCGCGGTCCGCCGCTGGGGCATCCGGGAGATCACCACCACGCCGCGCCGCACGTTCCGGGTCACGCCGGTGTCCCTGTCGGACTCGCAGGAGGTGCGCCTGGCCCGCGAGTTCCCTCAGGCGCTCCACAACCCGGCAGCCGCCGCGCTGGAGCTGCCGATGCCGCCTCGCGGCGACCTCGTCGGGGCGGTCGCCCGTCAGCTCGCCACACTGCTCGGCGGCGCCAAACGATGACCGTCCGGGCCATCGCGGGTCGCCCGGACCGCGCCTACACTCGTAGGGCGGCTCGGCACCTGCGAGCCCCAGATCCCTGCCCCAAAGAACGGACTGCACCGTGCCCGCGTCCACCCGCACCGCCCGCCTCCTGCTGGCCGCGCTGCTCGCCGCCGTGCTGGCTGCCTGCGCCGGCGGGAACCCGAACGTCGCCGCATCCATCGACGAAACCGACATCCCGGTCAGCGAGGTCGAGACTCGCGTGGCCGCGCTGCGCGAGAACCCGCAGTTGGCCCAGCAGTTCGAGGCCGACGAGGATGGCACCTTCGAGGAGCAGGTCAGCGCGACCGTGCTGAACGACCTGGTCCAGGCGCAGCTGCTCGAGGATGCCGCCAGCGAGCTCGGCGTCGAGGTCTCCGACGAGGACGTCGCCGCCCAGCGCGAGGAGATCGTCGAGCAGAGCGGCGGCGAGGAGGCATTCGAGCAGTTCCTCGCCCAGCAAGGGCTGAGCGCCGAAGAGGCTGGCCGCCAGATCCGCCTCGTTGCGATCCAGACGGCCGTGCAGGAGGAGCTGTCCGGCGGCTCGGAGGTCTCCGATGAGGACATCCAAGCGGTGTACGACCAGCAGTACGGCGGCGAGGGCGTGTCCGCGCGGCACATCCTGGTCGAGTCCGCGGAGGAAGCCCAGGGCGCACTGGATCGGATCGAGGGGGGCGAGGACTTCGCCGTGGTGGCCGAGGAGCTGTCGATCGACGGCAGCGCCGCCCAGGGCGGAGACCTCGGGCTCGTCGCGCCGGGCCAGACCGTGCCCGAGTTCGAGGAGGCGCTGTTCGCCGCCGACGAGGGCGAGGTCGTCGGCCCGGTCGAGTCGGAGTTCGGCTTCCACGTGATCGAGCGGACCCCCGCCCCCGAGCTGGCCGACGTCGAGGAGGAGATCCGCGCCGGCCTCGAGGCGACCGCCGGTGGGCAGGAGTTCGAGGAGTTCGTCACCGCCCAGCGCGCCGAGGTCGAGGTGACCGTGAACCCGCGCTTCGGCGTCTGGGATCCCGAGCAGGGCATGGTCGTGCCCGAGGACGCGCTCGGCGCGACCGAGGGCCCACCGGTCGACCCCAACGCGCCGCCCGCCGACCCAGGTGCAGGCGAAGACCCGGGCGCAGAGCCCGCCCCGACGCCCACCGAGTAGCGCCCGTGGCACGGCTGGTCCTCGTCGACACGGCTGACGAGCTGCCGGGGTTGCTGCCCCTGCATGCGTGGTCGGCCCTGATGTCGAGCGACCTGGTGGTCGTCGGCGCCGGCGATCACCCGTTCCTGCCGCACGTCGACGCCGCCGAGCTGCGCCACGAGGTCGTGCCGTCCGAGGCGTCGACCAAGCCGCTCACCCGCGCCGACCTGCTGGGTGGCCTGTCCCCGGAGCTCAAGGGCCGCGCCGAGTGGATCGTCGACCGCGCCCGAGCGGCCGGCGAGGTCGTCTACCTGTTCGGCACGGCCGACAGCGAGGCGTTCACGCGCACGCTGGGCATGGAGGCGGCCCGCGCCGGGGTCGAGGTCGAGGTCGTGTACTTCGGGGTGGCGCCACGCGGGCTGGCGCTGCTGCGGCTGGTCAGGGTGATGGAGCGCCTGCGCGGCCCCGACGGCTGCCCGTGGGACCACGAGCAGGACCACGCCAGCCTCGCGCGCTACGCGGTCGAGGAGACCTACGAACTGCTCGAGGCGATCACCCGCGGCCAGCCGGACGCGATCGCCGAGGAGCTCGGCGACGTGCTGCTGCAGGTCGTCTTCCATGCCCAGATCGGCGCCGACGATGGCACCTTCGACATCGATCGCGTGGCGACCGGCATCGCCGACAAGCTGGAGCGCCGACATCCGCATGTGTTCGCCGACACCGACGTGGCCGGCGCGGACGAGGTCGTCGCCAACTGGGCGGAGCTGAAGGCCGCGGAGAAGCCCGAGCGCGTCGGCCCGTTCGATGGCGTGCCGCTGGCCCAGCCGGCGCTCGAGCTGATGACCGCCTACCAGCGGCGCGCAGCCAAGACGGGCTTCGACTGGCCCGACGACGGCGGAGCGCTGGCCGACGTCCGCGACGAGCTCGAGGAGTTCGCCACCGCCGGCACCGACGCCGAGCGGGAGGCCGAGCTCGGCGACCTGCTCGCCGCGGTGGTCGGGCTGGCCCGCAGGCACGGCGTCGACCCCGAGCTCGCCCTGCGCGGCTCCGCCCGTCGCTTCCGCGCGCGCTTCGAAGCGGTGGCCGCCGCGGCGGGCCGACCGCTCGCCGAGCTGACCGACGACCAGTGGCTGTCCCTGTGGGCGCAGGCCAAGGCCGCCGAGGCGGACGCCACGTAGCCGCAGCCGGGAGACGCATGAGGGTCGTCAGCGCAGTGCTCGTGGTCCTGCTGCTCGCAGGGTGCACCGGCGCGGACGATCCCGGCTTGCCCGAGGCTCCTGCGACCCCTGTCGAGCCGGCCGCGCCGGGCGCTCCGCCGAGGCCGAGCCCGACCGTCCCGACCGCCCCGACCGCCCCGACCGGCACAGGGCTCGCGCCCAGGGTGCCCGGCTGCTACCGCACCGTGGGGCTCCCTCCCGGCGGCGGCGTCCTTGGCGCGCTCCTGCGCGACACCCGCGACGCGCTCCTGACGGCCGACGTCGGGTGCGACAACGAGCAGCTCCTCGCCGCGAGGTCGTCGCCCGAGGAGACCTGACCCTGCGCAGTTTGTCCGCACTCCGGGGCGGCTTCGAGCTGCATGCGGTGCCGATCGCCGACCCGGTCCGCCACCCCGGTCTGGAAGCTCCATGTGAGGTCACTGCGCAACTACGCGGCGATCCTCTGAGCTGCGGCAGCGGCTGGCAGGTGACCACCTCGTCGAGGTTCGCGATGGTGAACACGCCCATCACACGCGGCGACAACCGGGCCGAGCGCATCGGCGGTTCGCGTCCAGCCGAGACCTGCGAGAAGCGCGAACACCGGCATCCCACCCAGCCGCTGCGCTTCCGTCCGCAGCATCCGGAACCGCGCCGCCTTGTCACGTGCCGTGCCGCCGTCGTTCGCGGCCTTTGCCTCAAGCATCGCGCGGGGCACATCCTGGGCGTCAAAGAAGCCGACGATCAAGCGAAACGCCCGCAGGGTCGTGCCATGGTGCTCCATGACGTGGCACATCTGGGCCGGCCCGACCTCGGTGAACCCTGAGGTGCTGGCATTGGCAAGCTGGTAGGCGTCCCCAACCGAAGCCAACTCGTAGTCGTCTCGTCGGTGGATGTATGCGAAGTCAGGTGCCAGCTGCTTTACGTAGGCGCGCTGAGCCACGCGGTCATACACCGTTTGACGGTGCGCCTCACCGAACTCCTGCGGGATTGTGCGGATCAGGGACACCCGCTCGTCCCAAGACCCCGCCCCGGCGATCTGGTCTGCGACCTCCGTGATGTCCGGCATGGCGCCGGCTCCTATCTGCCGGCCACCAGCCTGCCTGCGAGCACGCTTGCGTACTCGGGATCGAGCTCGTTCACGAGCCAGCGTCGTTTCGCATGTTCAGCAGCGACCGCGGTAGTGCACGTACCACCAAAAGGGTCGTAAACCAGATCATCGTGTCGGGTAAGTAATCCTCAACAGGAAAACGGGCTGATGCTTCGTCGGGTCGGGGCCGAACTCCGGTTCCATGTCCAGCAGAGTGTCGCGGTCGAGGCTCTCCTGCGTCGATCACCAGCGCGGATGGGAGGTGGAGAGGGCCTCACAACGGACACCGCATGTCGTTCGAGACGAGCGGATACTCGCGACCCAGCGGCGGTCGGCGTGCAGCGCCGGGACGGTACAGGTTCGCGGGGTACCCAGCCCGGGCGTTATACGCCCTTGTAAAGTATTACTCGGTGCTGAGTCCCGTCAGACTGTCGAACTGGGCGCCTGCGGCTCAACTCGCGGCTGATGGCGTTCTCGGCGCGTGCGAGGTGTTTGCCGCGCTCGACACCAACCCTGGCCGATGGGGCCAGAACGGCGGTGTTGTTGGTGTGGGCGTCGGACACGTACAGTACAGGGTCTACGGCGAAGGATGAACCTCAAGTGGAGATCGAGGCTCTTGCTGCGCGCGAGATGCTCGACTCGCGCGGCAACCCGACCGTGGAGGTGGACTGCCTCCTCGTCGACGGGTCCGTAGGTCGCGCCGCGGTCCCCAGCGGGGCCTCCACAGGGCAGTTCGAGGCTGTGGAGCTGCGCGACGGCGGCAACCGCTACCGCGGCAAGGGCGTGCTGTCCGCCGTTGATCACGTCACCCGCGTCATCGCCCCGGACCTCATCGGCGCGGATGCGACCGACCAGCGGGCCGTCGACGCGCTGCTGCTGCGCATGGACGGCACCGACGACAAGTCCAACCTGGGAGCCAACGCGCTGCTCGGTGTGAGCCTCGCGGTCGCCAAAGCGGCGGCCGCCTCGTGCGAGCTACCGCTGTACGCCTATCTCGGCGGGCCCAACGCCCACCTGCTGCCCGTGCCGGTGCTGAACATCCTCAACGGTGGCAGCCACGCGGACTCCAACGTGGACTTCCAGGAGTTCATGATCGCCCCGGTCGGCGCCGCGTCGTTCAGCGAGGCGCTGCGCACCGGCGCCGAGGTCTATCACTGTCTGAAGGACGTGCTGCGGGGCCGTGGCCTCTCCACGGGCTTGGGGGACGAAGGCGGCTTCGCGCCGGACCTCGAGTCCAGCGCGGCCGCCCTGGACCTCATCCTCGAGGCGATCACCGCCGCCGGCTACGCGCCCGGCGACGATGTCGTCCTGGCGATGGATGTCGCGTCCTCAGAGTTCTACGACGGCGGCTCGTACGGCCTGGCGGGCGAGGGACGGACACTGTCCAGCGCCGAGATGGTCGACCTGCTCGCCGACCTCGTCGACCGCTACCCGATCGTGTCCGTCGAGGACGGCATGGATGAGGGCGACTGGAGCGGCTGGCGCTCCCTGACCGAGCGGCTCGGCGACCGGTGCCAGCTCGTCGGCGACGACCTGTTCGTCACCAACATGGAGCGCCTGCGACGTGGCATCGACGAGGGCAGCGCCAACAGTGTTCTCGTCAAGGTCAACCAGATCGGCACGCTCACCGAGACACTGGAGACGATGGAGCTCGCGCACCGCGCCGGCTGGACCTGCATGGTCAGCCATCGCTCCGGCGAGACCGAGGACACCACGATCGCCGACCTGGCCGTGGCCACCAACGCCGGGCAGATCAAGGCGGGTGCCCCCGCTCGCAGCGAGCGGGTCGCAAAGTACAACCAGCTGCGGCGCATCGAGGAGCTGCTCGGCGACGCCGCCCGCTACGCAGGCGCGACCGCGTTCGCGGGCCGTGGTGGCGGTCGATGAGCACGTCTAGCCGACGTTCGCCGCCCAGGAAGGGCGCCGCCCGCAAGCCGGCCGCCCGCAAGCCGGCCGCCCGCAAGCGACCGACGGCCGCGCAGCAGGCGACTCGCGAGCGCCGCCGCGGTCGTGCCCTGGTGTTCGGGCTGGTGGTGCTGGTGGGTCTGCTGGCCACCATGGCGATCGGGCCGCTGCAGGGCTACATCGCAGCAGCAGACCGCGTTGACGCGCTGAACGCGGAGCGAGACCAGCTCCGCCAGCAGGTCGACCGGCTCGAGGACCGGCGCGAGCTGCTGAAGGACCCGGAGGAGGTCGAGCTGCTCGCCCGCACCGAGCTCGGCATGGTCAAGCCGGGAGAGGTGCCGTTCACCGTGGTCTCACCAGGCGAGGACGACCAGCAGGTCCGGCCGGAGCCCGCCGACGCCCCGTCGGGGGACGGCGATCCGTGGTACCGGCGTGCCGCCCGCGCGCTCACGCACCTGTTCGACGGGTGACGCCTCCAGAATCGGGATCCCCCGGCTCGCGGGCCTGGCCTTCACCCCGGTCCGCACGCCTGGCCGAGTTGGACCCCGCCACCCTTTACGCGCTGCTGCGGCTGCGTGTCGACTCGTTCGTCGTCGAGCAGCGTTGCCCCTACCCCGAGCTCGACGGCCGCGACCTCGAACCCGGCGCGCTGCACTGCTGGATCGAAGAGGAGGGGAGAGTCCTCGCCTACGCGCGCGTCCTGCGCGAGGCCGAGGGCAGCCGGGTGGGTCGGGTCGTCACTGCGCCCGCCGCTCGGGGGCGCGGGCTGGCCGCCACGCTGATCCGCCACGCACTGGGGCACGCCGTCCGCCCGGTGGTCCTCGACGCCCAGTCGCACCTGTTGCCGCTGTACCGCCGCCTCGGCTTCTCCGACGATGGCCCGGAGTTCCTCGAGGACGGCATCCCCCACACGCCGATGCGCCTGCTCGACGACGCCGAGCCGACCGAGCCCCGCATCCCGCCCGGGCAGACCGAACCACGTATTCCTCCCGGGCCGACCGAGCCCCGGCTCCTCGACTGGGGGCGAAGGCTGGCGGCCGTCGCCCAGAACGGCCTGTACTACAGCCAGTCGCCCGGCTTCGACCACGTGCGCTACACCCAGGTCCGCGACGTGGCGGCCGAGGTCATGGCCGCTGCCCACGCCGGCACGCCCTTGCGCACCGTGCAGCGCCTTCTGGCGGGGGAGGAGGGCTACGCGACCCCCAAGATCGACGTGCGCGGCGTGGTCGCCCGCGATGGCCGGCTGCTGCTGGTGCGCGAGGTGGACGACAACGGTTGGACGTTGCCGGGCGGCTGGGCCGACCCGACCGACGCGCCGGGGCTCGCCGTCGAGCGCGAGGTCCGCGAGGAGGCCGGCCTAGCCGTGCGCGCCACCAAACTGCTCGCCTGCTTCGATCGGAGCCGGCACGGTCCCCTGCCGCCGTACCCGTTCCGCGTGTGGAAGCTGTTCTTCCGCTGCGAGCCGCTGCAGGCCGGTGCTGACGCGGTGCACGACGGGCAGGAGACCGCCGAGGTCGCATGGTTCGATCCGGATGCCCTGCCGCAGCTGTCGCTCGGCCGCGTCATGCCCGCCCAGCTGGCCCGGGTCGCCCTCCACCTCGCCGACCCCAACCGTCCCGCCGACTTCGACTGAACCTGCCGTGGGCTGGACCCCGCCTCGGGGACTACGCCTCGGGCGGGGTGTCCCAGTCGTGGACGTCCCGACCCGACTCGCGCGCGAGGATGTCCAGCGCGGCCGATGCGCCGGCACCGGCGGAGATGATCGCCTGGCTGCGCTCCGGGCGGATCAGGTGGCCTGCGGCGTACACCCGGTCGACGGTCGTGCGGGAGTCGTTGTCCACCACCACGGCGCCGTCCCGTCGGTCCGCTCCAACCGCGTCCGCGAGGGCCTGGGATGCCTTGCCCCCGGCGATGACCAGATAATCGGCGGTCTCCTGGTCACCGTCCGCGGTGCCGACCGTGACGCCGTCCGCGGTCGCCTCGGCCGCGGTGACCTCACTCGTGCGGATCCGCGCGCCGGCCGCCGTGACCTGGTCGCGTGCGATCCGCTGGAAGTCCGTGCCGGTGACGCTCGCCACGCCGAGGTAGTTGTGCAGCTCGGCGAAGTGCATGAGCGTCTCGTCCTGGGCGAAGACCACGACCTCGTGACCGTTCTTGGCGAGGAACAACGCCGCGCTCAGACCTGCCGGGCCGTCTCCAACGATCGCGATCCTGGTCATCGTGCTCTCCTCATCGCCGGTGCCGCAACCCTCGCACGTGGTCCTACCCGATTCGCGCGCGCTCGCCGACACCGTGTCGGGATTCCTGCGTCTGGCGCGGCGATATCGACACGGTGTCGACGACCTTGCGGCTACGCTCGCACCCCTGTGGACGACGCGCTGCGGCCCGCCCCCGACGCCTCCTACGAGGCGCAGCTCGCGCGCGCGCCCATGGGGCCCGACGACGTGGCCCTGGCCGAGCAGATGATCCACCGGCCGCTGCGTGGTGAGAGCGCCGCAGCCGTGCGCTGCGCGTGGGGGCTGCCGGCGGTCCTGCGGGTGCGGCCGGCGCTCGACGACGGCACACCGTTCCCGACGCTGTTCTGGCTGTCCTGCCCCCTGGCGGGCAAGCATGTCGCCCGGATCGAGGCGCGGGGCGAGATGGCGGGCCTGAACGAGCGGCTGGCTGCCGAGCCCGAACTCGCCGCCGCGTACGCCGCCGCGCACGAGCGTTACCTGGCGACGCGCGACCAGCTCGGGCCGAAGGTGCCGAAGGACCCCAGCGCTGGCGGCATGCCGGGCCGGGTCAAGTGCCTGCACAGCCTGTACGCCCACCACCTTGCGACCCGTGACAACCCGATCGGCGAGTGGGTGGCCGAACAGGTCGAGCCGATGCCGTGCCCCGCTCCCTGCGTCAGTCTCGAGGGGCGCGCCCCGTGACGTCCGCCGCGGCCACCGCCGTCGCCGCGGTCGACGTCGGGACCAACTCGGTGCGCCTGCTGGTGGCAGAGCCAGGCGGCGACCGCCACCTCACCCAGGTGATCCGCGAGATGCGGATCACCCGCCTGGGAAAGGGGATCGACGCCACCGGTCACCTCGACGACGCGGCCCTCGAGCGGACGCTGTCGGTGATCGGCGACTACGCGGCCATCTGGCGGCGGCGCGGGGTCGAGCGCGCACGGATCGCGGCGACCAGCGCGATCCGCGACGCCGCCGACCGCGACCGCTTCTTCGACGGTGTCCGCGAGCGCACCGGAGTGGACGCGGTGGTCCTCAGCGGGAAGCAGGAGGCCGCGACCGCGTTCCTCGGCGCCACGGCCGCAGTGCGGGGCGAGACGCCGTACCTGGTGCTTGACATCGGCGGCGGTTCCACCGAGCTGATCCTGGGCGACCTCGCGCCCGTGGCCTCGACCAGCCGGCAGCTCGGCTGCGTCCGTCTCACCGAGCGCGCGCTGCCGAGCGATCCGCCGACTCGCGCCGAGCTGGACGCCGCCGCCGCGATCGCCGCCGCGCAGCTGGACGCCGCGGCGATGCAGGTCCACCCGGAGAAGGCGCGCACCCTGGTTGGCGTCGCGGGGACGGTCACGACGCTCGCCGCGCTGCACCTGGGACTGGACGCCTACGAGCCGGAGCGGATCCACGGCACACGCCTCCCACGACCGGCCGTGGCTGCGCTCGTGGCGCGGCTCGGCGCGATGACCGCGGCGCAGCGGGCGGCACTCGGCCCGATGGCCCCCGGCCGCGAGGACGTCATCGTCGGCGGAGCGATCATCCTGGCGTGCGCGATGGCGCGGTTCGACTTCACCGAGGTGCTGGTCAGCGAGGCCGACATCCTCGACGGCCTGGCCATCGACCTGCTCCGCGCCGGGGATCCTGCGCGGGATTAGGTCGACGCGGAGGGCTCGCCGGCCGCCGATCGCCCGACGACGTGGGTGACCGCAACGTCGCCGACGGCGCGCTGGACCCGTGAGGGCAGGTCCATGCGGAGCCAGCGGGACGCCCCCTGCGGCAGCGTCGACAGGATGATCTCGTCGTAGTCGCGTGCGCGGACCGCATCGAGCACCGCGTCGACCGTGCGGATGTCGCCCACCTCGCCGTCGGCGGTTGCGCCCAGCTCGGCCAGCCGGGCCAGGAAGACCTCCAGCCGCTCGCGGGCTTCGGCCACGGCCTGCGCCTCGGTCCAGGATCCTCCGAGCGGGTCGTGAGACGCGGGGACCAGCACGTGGAACCGGACATCACCGCCGTCGAGGCGGTTGCGCACCTCGTCCCACAAGTGGTCGCCACCGAGCGTGAGGTTGGCCACGATCAGGATGTCACGCATGGACTCGCCCCCTCCCCGTCTGAGCGTACGACCTCCAGAGGCGGCGCACCAACGCTTCGAGGTCAGGTGCCGCCGATGGTGTTGACCAGATCGCCCCGGCTGACGATGCCGACCACCCGGTGGTCGTCGTCGACGATCGGGACGCGGGAGACGTGCTGCTCGACCATGGTCGACGCCACGTCGGTCAGGGTCGAGTCGGTGCCCAGGGTGGAGGGGCGGATCTCCATCACGTCAGCCACGGTGCCCGCCAGGGCGTGTCGCACCTCCTCCTCGAAGCGGTGCCGCGCTCCGGGGAGCGGGAAGTAGGCCCCGAGGATCTCGATCGCGGACGGCGCGTGGACGCGAGCCTCCGACAGGATGATGTCGCTGTCGTCGAGCAGGCCGACCAGTCGCCCGTCGTCGTCGACCACGGGTGCGCCGCTGATGCCGCGCTCGCGCAGGCGGCTGATCGCCGACTCGATCGACTCGCCGGGTGTGAGGCAGAGCACGTCGGTGGTCATGAACGCGGTGACCGGGGTCTGGGTGTGCATGCCGTGCACCATATCCCGGTGTGAGCCGGCGCGTGCCGGGTAGGCGTCACGCAACCGCACGCCCGCCCGGGGCGTGCCACGTCGGAGGGGGTCGCCATGCTCGTCTGGTTCTCTGTGACGCCGATCGGGACCGGGTCCCCAAGCGTGTCGCAGGAGGTCGCCCGCGCCGTCCAGGCGGTGGAGGCCACGGGCGTGCGCAGCACGACCGACGCCTCGGGCACCACGCTCGAAGGCGGCTGGGAGGAGTGCATGGCGGCGCTGAGAGCAGCCGGGGAGTCGGTGCTCGCGTCGGCGCCCCGCGTCTCGTTCACGTGCAAGTTCGACATGCGCACCGATAAGCCGGACCAGACCGCCGCGGACAAGGTCGCCAGCTACCAGCAGGCCAGGGAGGGCTGAGCGCGTCGTGATGATGTCGCCCAAGACCCAGAAGCGGATCGTGGTGGCGATCGCCGTCCTCATCGGCGTCGCCATGGTCCTGTCGCTGATCGTCGCACCGTCCACGACGATCTGACGGCCGCCATGGGCGAGGAGACCGATCCCTGGCGCGCCCTCCGCCAAGGCCTCGCCGACCTCGGCGGTGGCCAGCCGCCCACTCCCGGGTCCGGTCGATTGGGCGCGGCCCTGGCTCTGTTTCGCGAGGTCGATGGCGACCTCGAGCTGCTGCTCACCCGCCGCCGCGACGACCTGACCCATCACCCCGGCCAGATCTCATTCCCCGGCGGTCGGGTCGAGCCCGGAGAGGGCATCGCCGAGGCGGCGCTGCGGGAGGCGCACGAGGAGTGCGACCTCGATCCGACCACCGTCGAGGTGCTCGGCACCTTGCCGGCGTTCTACATCCCGCCGTCGCGGTTCTGGCTGCAGGTGGTCGTCGGCGGATGGTCCGCCCCGCACCCCCTGCTGCCCGCTGAGGCCGAGGTGGCCGCGATCGTGCCAGTGCGCCTCGGGGTGCTGCGGGACCCGGAGCGCTGGCGCGTCGTGCGGCTGTCGACGCGCGGCGAGTCGTGGGCGTGGGACCTGGACGGGGGTCATCTGCTGTGGGGCGCCACCGGGATGGTGACCGCGGTGCTGCTGGAGCTGTTGGATCCCGAGTGGCACGGCGGCACCGAGCTGGCCGAGTTGCCGGCTGACCGGGAGGTCAGCCCGTGGGCCACCGAGGTGGCGCTCCCGCGGGCGGGTCCCGCGCGGTTGCGCGGCACCCCCGAGGTCGCGGTCGGCGCGCTGCACGCCGCCCCTGGCGCCGGCGTCGGCGACGCCGCACGCGTGACCGCGCAGGCTGTCGCGCAGCTGGCGGGACCCACGGCGCGTGTCGTGGTGCTGGCGGGACCGGGCCGGACGGGGGAGGTCGGGATCGACGCGGCCGCGGTGCTCCTGGAGGCGGGCCGCGACGTCACGGTCGTGCTGACCGCTGCGCGGGCGCTGCCCGAGGCGCTAGCCGACCGCGTGCGCCTGTTCGGTGGTGAGCTGCCGTCCGCCGACGTCGTCGTCGACGCCCTGACCGGCAGGGGGCTGCGCGGAGCCGCCGAGGGCGCGGTGCGCGACGTGATCCTGGCGCTGCGCGGCAGCGGGGCGCCGGTCGTGGCGATCGACCTGCCCAGCGGCACGCATCCCGAAGAGGGGCTCGTCGGCGACGCCGTCGCCGCCGATGTCACGCTGGCGCTCGTTGCCCCGGCCGACGGCCTGTTCCGTCCGGGGATGGGTCCCTTCGTCGGCGACCTGTACCTCGTCGGTCACGGCGGACGCGCCGGCGCCGCGGACCCCATCGTGCGTGTCGTCGCCGACGACGGCTGACCGCGAGTCGCGGGGGTGCCCTGGCGGCGCTATGCCTGCAGGCGCGGCGGGGGTTCTCGCCGAGGTCTACGGGCGTGGAGGTTCGACGCGCTCGACGGTGCCGACCCGATCGATCGTGGTGTCGAACGAGGCGACCCTGTTGACGCCGGTGCTCTCGGCGCACGCCACAAGGTACGCCTCGGCGAAGTCAAGGCTGTCGGTCTCGTACACCTCGACGGCTCGCAGCAACAGCGCCGGGTCGACGCAGACCACTGAGTCGAAGGCGAGAAGCGATCGGATCGCCTCCGCGGTCTGGTGGCGCGTCGCCTCGCAGAAGGACTCCAAGACGTAGACGGTCTCAGCGACAACAAGATCGGTCAGCAGGAGGTCGGAGTCCGCGGCGAGATACGCGGCCGCCCGGGCGGCCATCTCAGCCGGATCACCCGTCAGATGCCGGATGAGGATGTTCGTGTCGACGAACGCGCTCACCGGCGCTTGGTTGCCCGGGCCGTTCGAGTCTTGCGAATGACGTCGTCCCACGCTGCGTTGCGCTTCCCAGCAGGGACCTTGACCGTGCCGGCGAGCGTGAGGAAGTCGGGCGTCCGGGCCAGAACGGCGCGGTTGCCTTCGACACGGAACACGACCTCGTCGCCCTCCTCGATCCCGAGGGCGTCGCGGACGAGCTTCGGGACGGTCACTTGGCCCTTCGAGGTGACCTTGGCAGCGGCATCCACGATTCACTCCTTACCTTGGGATTGAAGTAAGGTTACCGCTCGCGGTCCTCCGCATCCACGATCTCGGGAGCCGTTTGCTAGTCCGACTCCGGGAGGCGGCGGCGCCCCATGAACCCCGTCTCGGGCGGGTGGTAGAAGTCCAGCGACCTCTCGCCCTCCAGCCAGCACAGCAGCACCGGCTGGCCGTCCAGCTCGGATGGCAGGTCGGCGATCACCGGCGCAATGCCCTTCAGCCCGATGCCCTGCTGGGTGAACCAGTCGATCGACTCCTGCAGCCGCGCCTCGACGGCCTTCACCTCGGCGATCCCCCCGACCGCCGCCGCGTGGCCGCGCTGCTGCGCCAGGTGGGCCTCGGCCAGGTCTGCCCTGAGCGCCGCCAGCCGCTGGGCCTGCCGCTGCATCGCGGGCGCCAGCGACCGGGCCTCGCTGACGGTGAAGCGCTTGACCATGACCGCAGTGTCCCACAGCCGTGGGGCCATCGCGCGTCACAATGGGGCGATGCGCCAGGCTGCGGAGGCTTCCCGCGAGAGCGCGCACCCGCCCGCCGGGGTTCACGAGCGGATCCGGGGCGTCGATCTGGCTCGTGCGATCGCCATCGTCGGCATGGTCATGGTGCACGTCGGCCCGACCGGCTCGGAGGCGACAGGAGCGCTGGGCGGCATCTACGGCCTCTCCCACGGGCGGGCGTCGGTCCTGTTCGTCCTGCTGGCAGGTCTGGGCGTGTCATTGCTCGACAGCGACCGGATGCTCGACGGCGACCGAGACAGCGCCCGCTCCGCGGCGCGACGGCGGCCGGCCTGGGCGCGGCTGGGCTTCCGGGCCGCCCTGCTGCTGCCGCTGGGCCTTGCCCTCCAGCTGCTCGACCATGGCGTGCTGGTGATCGTGCAGTACTACGCGGTGTACTTCGTGGTCGCGGCCGGCGCGATGACCCTCCGCGACAGGGGGCTGCTGGGCGCCGCCGTCCTCGCGGCGGTCGTCGGGCCGGTGGCCTACCTTGGCGCATGGCACTGGCAGCCGGAGTGGTTCAGCGGCCCTGCGACGGCGCTGACCGACCCGCCGCTGGTGATCGCCCGCAACCTGGCGCTGTCCGGTTCGTATCCGTTGGTGGTGTGGTCGGCGCCGTTGCTGTTCGGCATGTGGCTCGGCCGCCATGACCTGCGCGCGACGTCGGCTCGCTGGCGGATGGTGGCCGGGGGGCTGGCCGTGGCCGTCGCCGCGAAGAGCGCGGCGATGGGGCTGGGCGCGTGGCTCGGGACGCCGGGCACAGAACCGTCCTGGCTGCAGCTGGCCGTCGACGACGCGCACAGCGAGATGCCGCTGTGGTTGCTGGGCGCGACGGGGGCGGCGACGGCCGCGCTCGGCGGGTCGCTGGTGGCGTCCGACCGCTTCCCCCGCGGCACCTGGCCGCTCGTGGCGACCGGCCAGCTCGCGTTGACGATCTACGTCGGCCATCTGCTTGTGCTCGCGGGCTGGCCCGCCCTGCTGGAGCGCGACGACGTGCTGGCCGCGGCGCTCAGCGTGTCCCGCTTCACCATCGTCGTGGCGGGCGGCGCCGTCGCCTGGCGGCTGCGGTTCGCGCGCGGCCCGCTGGAGGCCGCCCTGCGCCTGCCGTGGGCGGGGCGCCGAGGCTGAACAGGCTAGCCCGATCCCGGTTGGCTGGCGGGTAGCCTCCCGCCCCAGGCCCTCCCCCCACGGGCGGGCGCAGCGGGTGCGCGCCAGCTCCGCCGTCCCCGCTGCCCGATCGCTCTTTCGATGGAGCAAGAGGAACGCCCGATGCCGATCCGCGTCGTGCTCGCCGAGGACAGCTACCTCGTGCGCGAGGCCGTGCGCCTGCTGTTCGAGGCCGAGCCGCAGCTGGAGCTCGCGGCCGTCTGCGGCGACTACGACTCGCTCATGGCCGCCGTCGAAGCCCACGCTCCCGACGTCGTGCTCACCGACATCCGCATGCCGCCCACCGGCACCGACGAGGGCATCCGTGCCGCCCAGCAGCTGCGCGAGAGCAGCCCCGCGACCGGGGTCGTCGTGCTGAGCCAGTACGCCGACCCCGGCTATGCCATCACGCTGTTCGAGGGCGGCTCGGCCGGTCGCGCCTACCTGCTGAAGGAACGGGTGGGCGATATCGAGCAGTTGCTCGCCGCGGTCCGCGAGGTCGCCAGCGGCGGTTCGGTGATCGACCCCAAGGTCGTCGAGGCGCTCGTGTCGGCGCGCTCGTCGGCCGGCAGCTCGCGGCTGGATAAGCTGACCCCGCGGGAGAACGAGGTGCTGGCCGAGATGGCGCAGGGCAAGAACAACGCCGCGATCGCCAAGGCGCTGTTCCTCACCGAGCGCGCCGTCGAGAAGCACACCAACTCGCTGTTCGCCAAACTCGGTCTGACCGAGGAGCGCGACACCAACCGGCGCGTCCGTGCGGTGCTGCTGTTCCTCGGCCAGCAGTAGGGGTCACAGGACCGTAGGGGTGCCACCACACCCGGGAAAAGCGCCTGCTGGCCTGTGCGCGGGGCCACGCTCGAAGAGCCACAATGGGCGCATGAAGGATTCCGTGGTCAGCGTCATGATCGTCGACGATCAGGCGCCGTTCCGCGTAGCGGCGCGGATGGTCGTGCAGCTGACCGACGGCTTCACCGTGCTGGGTGAGGCGGAGACGGGCGAGGACTCGGTCGACATGGCCGCGGAGCTGCAGCCCGACCTGGTGCTGATGGACGTCAACCTCCCCGGCATCGACGGGCTGGAGGCGACCAGGCACATCCTGGCGGCGGCCGCGGCCAAGCGCCCCGTGGTGGTGCTGCTGTCGACCTACGAGGCCGACGAGTACGGCCCCAGGGCCGCCGACGCGGGCGCCGCCGCCTTCATCCCCAAGTCCGAGTTCGACCCGGACCGGCTGGCCGAGGCGTGGACGGCGGCGCGGGCGGCGGCGCCCTAGCCCGAAGCGCGTCCACCCACGCGCGACCGCGTGACCCGGGCGAGGCCGGGGGTCTAGACACCGTACGGTATCTGGTTCTAGATAGGTCTAGACAGAAGCACCCTTGACCGCCTCGGCCCGACCCGTCTACGATCACCCCTACGGGGAAAATAGGGCGACGGCGCCGCGCGAGGGTACGGTATACGACGGTCGGGGCGCTCGGTTCGTCAGTATCGAGACAGTATCTCACGCTTGGGCTCACCAAGCATGTGCCACACCCCGTTCGAGGTCGATATGCAGATCAATGGTCGATACCTCTATTCGCTGGCCCTCATGGCCCTGGTGACCCTGATGCTCGGCGCATGCGCCGCTGACCCCGTCGGCGACCTCGAGGAGGGCACGACGGACGTCGGCACCGGCGACGACGCCGCGGAGGATGACGCCGAGGTCACCGAGGACGGTGCCGACGACGAGGCGGGCGCTGAGGACGCTGACGACGCCGCGGCCGACGGCGCGTCGATCACCGTGGCGGGGGACCAGGCCGACGAGCTCGACCCCACCACCGCCAGGACGGCGGCTGCCTCCGTGATCCTGGACACCATGTGCTATGCGCTGTACACCTACGACACGGACGCGGAGCTGCAGCCGCGGCTGGCCACCGAGCTGCCGGACACCAGCGATGACGGCCTGACGGTCACGATCGGCATCCGTGACGATGTCACGTTCAATGACGGCACCCCGCTCGACGCGGAGGCCGTCAAGATCTCACTCGACCGCCATCGCGAGCTGCCAGACTCCGCCCGCGCCGGCGAGATGGCCATCATCACCGACGTCGAGGTGGTCGACGAGCACACCGTCTCGCTCGCGCTCGAGGCGCCGTTCGCCGCGCTGGGGGCGACGCTCGCCGGTCCGCCAGGGCGGATCATGTCGCCCGCCCAGCTGGAGGAGCTGGGAGACGACTTCGGTGGGGATCCCGTCTGCGCCGGCCCGTTCCAGTTCGTGGAACGTCCGGACCAGGACCGCGTGATCGTGGAGCGTGCGGAGGAGTTCTACGACGCCGACGAGGTGCAGCTCGACCAGATCACATTCGTGGCGATCGATGACAACGCGGTGGCGGTCAGCAACCTGCGTTCCGGCGAGGTCGACGTCGTCTCCGCCCTTGCGCCGGTGAACCTGGACGACGCCGAGGGGGATGGGAACATCGAGGTGTTCAGGCGGCCGGGCACCGGCTACGTCGGCTTCACGATCAACCTCGGGCTGGTCGATGGCATGGACAAGCCCGTCGGCCAGGTCGACACGCCGATCGCTCAGGACCCGCGCCTACGGGAGGCGTTCGAGCTGTCGCTCGACCGCGAGCTGATCAACGAGATCGTGTACGACGGGCTCCACGACGTCGGCTGCACCGCGGTGTCACCGAACGTGCCGTTCGCTGCGGCGAACCCCGAGTGCCCGGAGCGCGATGTCGAGCGCGCGATGGAGCTGATCGAGGAGTCCGACTACGACGCTCCGATCGAGGTCGATCTGATGGTGTCCACCGACCCTGACCGGATGCGCATCGCCGAGCTGACGCAGTCCATGGCCGCCGAGGCGGGGTTCGAGGTCAACGTCCGCTCTCTGGAGGCCACGACCACCATCGACGAAGCCACCGCCGGCGACTACGAGATGTGGCTGATCGGCTTCGGGGGCGGTCCCGACCCGGACACCGCGCTGTACCGCATGAACCACTCCCAGGGTGGGTCCAACGACTCCGGAGTGGGCTTCACCGACATCGACGACGAGATCGACGCGGCGCTCGACGCGACCAGGACCGAGCCCGATCAGGACGCGCGGATCGAGCTGTTCCGCGAACCACTGGAGCTCATCGCCGAGCGCCGCGCCATCATCTACCTGTACCACCCCTCGCAGATCGTGGGCGCCAGGGACCATCTGACCGGGATCGAGCTGAGGCCCAACGGCGTGGACTTCGCGCAGGTCGGGGTCGCCGACTGATGAACGTCACGACCGCCCAGTGAACACGCGATAGCCGGGATCCGGTGACCCGCTACCTCCTGCGCCGCACGCTCCACGCGCTGATCGCCCTGTTCCTCGCCACCGTCATGGTCTTCATCGGGATCCGGGCACTGCCCGGTGACCCCGCGATCGCGCTGGCGGGGGAGGAGGCGTTGAACCCGGAGATGATCGAGGCCATCCGCCAGCGCTACGGGCTCGATCAGCCGCCGCCCGTCCAGTACTGGCGCTGGATCGGGCAGGCGGTGCAGGGAGACTTCGGGCGCTCGATCCGCACTGGCCTGCCGGTCAGCGCCCTGATCGTCTCGCGCATCCCCATCACGATCCAGCTCACGATGCTGTCGCTGCTGGTGGCCGTGACGATCGGGATGCCGGCAGGGGTGATCTCCGCGGTCAGACGCGGCAAGCCGGCCGACTACCTGGCGAACGGGTTCGGGCTCGCGGGCCTGTCGATCCCCAACTTCGTGCTGGGGATGGCGCTGATCATCACCCTCACCGTCGATCGAAACTGGTTCCCGTCCTCCGGGTACACGTCCTTCGCGGTTGATCCCGTCGACAACCTGATGCGCATGGTGCTGCCCGCGATCACGCTCGGCACCAGCATGTCCGCGATCATCATGCGGCAGATGCGGTCGTCGATGCTCGACGCGCTCACCGCCGACTACGTGCGCACCGCACGGTCCAAGGGGTTGTCGGAGTGGAGCGTGATCGGCAGCCACGCGCTGCGCAACAGCCTCATCACCGTGACTACCGTGATCGGGCTGCAGCTGGCCGGCCTGCTGTCCGGTGCGGTCATCACCGAGCAGATCTTCCTCATCCCCGGGTTCGGCAAGCTGCTGCTGGACTCGGTGTTCCAGCGCGACTACCCGGTCCTGCAGGGGGTGGTCGTCATCGCGGCCGTCGCCTACGTCTCGATCAACCTGCTCGTTGACATCACCTACTCCCTGCTCAACCCGCGCATCCGGGTGTCCGGTACGGGGGTGTAGATGGCCGTCGACCCGTCCGCGCGCGTCGATCCGGGGTCCCTCGAGCCCCGCGTCGCCGTACCCGGGAAGGGCCGCAGCCGACGTGCGCAGGTGTGGAGACGGTTCCGGCGCAACAAGACCGCCCTGGTCGGGTTGACATGCGTCGTGCTGTTCGTGCTGGCCGCCCTGTTCGCACCGGTGCTGGCGCCGTTCACCTACAACCAGAACTTCTTCGAGGCGGTGCTCGCCCCACCCGGCGGTGAACACCTGATGGGCACCGACGACCTCGGTCGTGACATCTACAGCCGGGTCCTGCACGGCGCCAGGGTGTCGATGCAGGCCGCGGTCATGGCCACGGTGCTGGCCATGGTGGTCTCACTGCCGCTCGGGCTGGTGGCCGGCTACTACCGCGGCGCGATCGACTCGGTGATCATGCGCCTAGTCGATGCCCTGCTGGCGTTCCCGTTCATCATCCTGGCCATCGCCCTGGCCGCGATCCTCGGGCCGTCGCTGATGAACGTGACGATCGCGCTGGGCGTGGGCAGCGTGCCGAGCCTGATCCGCATCATCCGCGGTGAGGTGCTCGGACTGCGCGAGGAGGACTACGTCGACGGGGCCATAGCCAGCGGCGCGACGGACGTGTCGGTCCTGTCGCGCCACATCGTTCCCAACCTGATGAACACCCTGCTGGTGCAGGCCACGGTGATGATCCCAGGCAACATCATCGGCGAGGCGACGCTGTCCTATCTGGGCCTCGGCGTCCAACTGCCCCGGCCGTCGTGGGGGGTCATGCTCAACGCCGCGCAGCAGAACCTGTCATCCGGACCCTGGATGCTCGTGTTCCCCGGTGCGGCGATCTGCATCGCCACCCTGGCCTTCAACCTGTTCGGCGACGGGGTCCGTGACGTGCTCGACCCGAAGACCCATCGATGACGGCGACCGGACAGGCGGCCGACACGGCGAGCACCACACAGACTCGACTGCAGGTCGATGATCTCTCCGTGCGGTTCCACACCGACGATGGGGACATCTGCGCCGTGGACGGCCTGTCCTTCGACCTCGGAGCGCGTGAGGTCCTCGCGCTGGTCGGCGAGTCCGGCTGCGGCAAGTCCGTGACGGCGACCGCGATCCTGGGGCTGCTGCCGGACGCGGCCGAGATGACCTCGGGGCGCATCGTGCTCGACGGCACCGACCTCGCCGGGCTCAGCCGATCGCAGCTCCGGGCGCTGCGCGGCAGCAAGATCGGGATGGTCTTCCAGGAGCCAATGACGTCGCTGAACCCGGTGTTCACGGTCGGGCGGCAGATCGGCGAGGTGCTGACGCGCCACCTCGGCCACCGCAAGCGGCAGGCGCGGGAGGTCGCGGTCGAGCTGCTCGACCGCGTGGGCATCCCGGCGCCCCGGCAGCGGATCTCCGAGTACCCGCACCAGCTGTCCGGTGGGATGCGCCAGCGGGTCATGATCGCCATGGCGATCGCCTGCAACCCCTCGGTGCTCATCGCCGACGAGCCCACGACCGCCCTCGACGTGACGATCCAGGCGGGGATCCTCGACATCATGCGGTCGCTGCGCAGCGACCTCGGCACGTCGATCATCCTGATCACCCATGACCTCGGTGTCGTCGCGGACATCGCCGACCGCGTGGTCATCATGTACGCCGGCCGCAAGATCGAACAGGCGCCTGTCGAGCAGCTGTTCAGCCAGCCGCAGCACCCGTACACGATGGGGCTGCTCGGGGCGGTCCCTCGGCCGGGCATGGCGGCCATGATGCACGGCGCGGACCGCCGGCTGGCGGAGATCCCCGGCCGCGTGCCGGTGATGACCGCGCCCGCCTCCGACTGCTCGTTCCACCCCAGGTGCCCGCGCGCGGCCGACCGGTGCCGCAGCCTGCGGCCGGAGCTCGAGGGCCGTGGCCATGACCACCGTGTCGCATGCTTCTACCCGGGCGAGGAGGGTGGCGCGCAGTGACGCCGGTCCTGGAGGTCACCGACCTGGTCAAGCACTTCCGCGTGCGCTCCGGGCTGGGCGACTCGACCGCTGTGGTGCGCGCCGTGGACGGGGTGTCCCTGCGGATCGACCGCGGCGAGGTCCTCGGGCTGGTCGGCGAATCGGGCAGCGGCAAGTCCACCGTCGCCAAGTGCATCATGCGGCTCATCGAGCCGACTTCCGGCACTGTCCGTCTCAACGGCACCGACATCACCGGGCTCTCGCGCCGTCAGTTCCGCGCGCTGCGACGCGAGGTGCACATGGTCTTCCAGGACCCGTACTCGTCGCTGAACCCCCGGATGACGTGCGGGCAGATCGCGGAGGAGCCGCTGCGGCACCACCGCATCGGCCGTCGCGTGGCGCGGTCGGAGCGGGTCGGGGATCTGTTCGAGAAGGTGGGCCTGAACCCACAGATGCGTGCCCGCTACCCGCACGAGTTGTCAGGGGGCCAACGGCAGCGCGTCGGCCTGGCACGAGCCCTGGCCGTCGAGCCGAGCCTGCTGATCGCCGATGAGCCCATCTCGGCGCTGGACGTGTCCGTGCAGGCCTCCATCGTGAACCTGCTGCTGGAGCTACAGCAGGACATGGGCTTCTCGTGCCTGTTCGTGGCGCACGACCTGGCCGCGGTCGAGTTCGTGTCCGACCGGATCGCGGTCATGTACCTGGGCAAGATCGTCGAGACCACCGACCGCCAGCGACTCTTCGCCGAGCCGAGGATGCCATACACCCAGGCGCTGCTGTCCGCGGTCCCGGTGCCCGACCCGGTCGAGCAGCGCCAGCGAGAGCGCATCCTCCTCCCCGGTGAGATGCCGAGCCCCATCAACCCTCCGAGCGGCTGCTCGTTCCGGACGCGCTGTCCCATCGCCGAGCCCCAGTGTGCCGAGGCCGAGCCGCTCCTGGCCGAGGTGGATGGTGACGCCCACCTCGCCGCCTGCCACCTGATCGGCCCCGCCGGTGAGGCGCCGAAGATCCGAAGCACCGTGGAGAGGGCTCCGCCGCCATGACCTCTGGGCAGCATGAGCACGACACCGTCCCGCGCGCGGAGCGCGGGGTGCTGCGCACGACGCCGGACACCTACGGCACCAGCCGCAACGGCCTGCCCCTGCAGGTCCACTTGCCTCCCGACGGCGCGGCGATCAGGCATGTCGTGTTCTGCGCGATCCACGGGACGGAGCCGGACTCGACGGTCATCGTCTCGTCGGCGTTGCGCAGCATCCTGCCGGGGCAGCTGCGGTGTGCGGTGGTCCTCGCTGCAAACCCCGACGGGGTGCTCATGGGGACAAGGGGCAACGCCGCAGGGGTGGAGCTGAACCGCAACTGGCCGACGTCGGACTGGTCGGCCGAGCAGCCACCGCACAGATGGACGCTGGAGGATCCGCAGGACGTCCGGCTGTCGTCCGGACCTGAACCGGGCAGCGAGCCGGAGGTCGGTGCGCTGCGCGACCTGATCGAGCGGCTCGACGCGCCCTCGATCGTGTCGGTGCACTCCCCGCTGGCGTGCGTGGACGACCCCGGCGACTCCAAGCTGGGCCGCTGGTTCTCCGAGCGCACCGGCCTGGAGCGGATGGCGGACGTCGGCTACCCCACGCTGGGCTCCTTCGGGACCTGGGCGCGGGAACGGGGCCGGCCGTCGATCACCTACGAGCTGCCGCGCGAGTCCATCAATGAGATGGTCGGGACCCACAGCCCGGTGTTCGCCGCGCTGCTGCGCGGTGAGGCGCCGATCGACTGACGCCAGGCTAGATCCCGTCACCGGCGGCTGCGGCATGCAGCCTGCCGGTAACGGTGGTGCCGCCGCCGGGCGCCGCGTGGATCGACAGCGTTCCCCCGAGCGCATCGATCCTGTCCGTCATGTTGGCCAGGCCGGCACCCATCACGGTGGCGGCGGGATCGAAACCCACGCCGTCGTCGGTGACGCGGAACGTCAGGTGCCCGTCGGACGCCTCCAGCACGATGGAGGCCTGCGACGCGTCGGCGTACTTGGCGATGTTCTGCAGTGCTTCCAGGCAGCAGAAGTACACCGCCGCCTCGACCGCCTGCGAGTAGCGGCCCGTTCCGTCGGCGACGATCCGCACCGGGATTGCGGCCTTGCGTGCCTGCGCCACCAGCGCGGCCTGGAGCCCCTCCGCGGCGAGCAGCGGAGGGTAGATGCCCCGTGCGAGGTCGCGCAGCGTGTCGATCGCGTCGTCGGTGTCCGCGCGCAGCTGGGCCAGGAGCTCGCCGATCGGCTGTCCCTTGTCCACCAGCCGCTCGACCAGGCCGAGTCGGACCTTCAGGGCGACCAGCTGCTGCTGCGCGCCGTCGTGGAGGTTGCGCTCAAGCCGGCGGCGGGCCTCGTCCTGGGCGGCCACCAGCCGCTGCCGGGAGGCGCGCAGCTCCTCGACACGGTCCAGCAGCTGGGTGGTCAGCCGCACGTTGCGCAGCACCAGGCCCGCCTGGGCGGCCAGGTCGGCCAGCAGCTTGCTCTCCACCGGGTTCAGCGTCTCCGAGCCCGGTTTGGTCACCGACAGGGCGCCGAGCACCTCGCCGTGATGGCGCACTGGCTCGCAGCCGGTCACCGGCCCGAGCGAGGGCAGCTCCTCACCGGCCAGCGGGATCGCCTGGGCGGGGGAAGTCTCGTCGTGCGGCCACGACGCCGCGTGACGCAGCTCCCCGGCGACCACCAGCCAGACGTCAGCCCGCCGGGCGGCGGTCCCCTCGGCGAGCAGGCGCGCCATGCCCGCCAGGCGCTCCTCGGTGGCCAGCTCGTCGGCCATGCGCGTCGAGAAGCTGGACAGGACCTCGTACGGTGTGGCCCTG
>JACDBB010000153.1 GCA_013695145.1 Euzebyales bacterium | reverse complement strand
GCGACCGGCAGACCGGCCGGACCGCGGTCGCCATCGACACGATCATCAACCAGAAGGACAACTGGGCCAGCGGGGACGTCAAGCGCCAGGTCAAGTGCATCTACGTCGCGATCGGCCAGAAGGGCTCGACGGTCGCGGAGGTCGTCAACCGCTTGGAGCAGGAGGGCGCGATGGCGTTCACGACCGTCGTGTCCGCGCCGGCCAGCTCGCCGGCGCCGTTCCAGTACATCGCCCCGTACGCGGGCGCGGCCATCGGCGCCCACTGGATGTACGAGGGCCAGCACGCCCTGGTGGTCTACGACGACCTCTCCAAGCAGGCCGACGCCTACCGGCAGCTGTCGCTGCTGCTGCGCCGCCCGCCTGGTCGCGAGGCCTACCCGGGTGACGTGTTCTACCTGCACTCGCGGCTGCTGGAGCGCGCCGCCAAGCTGTCCGACGAGCTGGGCGGCGGCTCGCTGACCGCCCTGCCGATCATCGAGACGAAGGGCGGTGACGTGTCCGCGTTCATCCCCACCAACGTCATCTCGATCACCGACGGACAGATCTACCTCGAGACCGACCTGTTCTTCCAGGGCGTGCGGCCCGCGATCAACGTCGGCATCTCGGTGTCGCGGGTCGGCGGCAACGCGCAGATCAAGGCCATGAAGAAGGTCTCGGGCACGATGCGCCTGGACCTCGCCCAGTACCGCGAGCTCGAGGCGTTCGCCCAGTTCGGCTCCGAGCTCGACAAGACCTCGCAGGCCCAGATCGACCGCGGCGCTCGGACCGTCGAGCTGCTCAAGCAGCCGCAGTACGCGCCGGTGCCGATCGAGGAGCAGGTCGTCGGCATCTGGGCGGTCGGCAACGGCAAGCTCGACGACGTGCCGATCGCCGACGTGCGCCGGTTCGAGGCGGAGCTCCGCGAGTACCTGCGCAGCCGCCACGGGGAGCTGCTCGAGGGCATCGCCGGCGACGGCAAGCTCACCGACGAGCGGGTCGAGGCCTTCGAGTCGGCGCTGGAGGAGTTCAAGGCGTCGTTCGAGGCCTCGCAGGTGGAGGAGGCCGACGAGCACGTGACGATGGACAACCTCGACACGCTCGGCGACGACGCCGAGGACGAGGACACCTCCGAGAGCGAGGACTGAGCGGTGGCAGGGGCAGGAGAGCTGCGGCTGCTGCGCCGGCGGATCCGCAGCGTCAAGTCGACGCAGAAGATCACGCGGGCGATGGAGCTCATCGCGGCGAGCCGCATCGCGCGCGCGCGCCAGGCGGTCGAGTCCGCGCGCCCGTACGCGCGGATGGTCACGCGCGTCATCCGCGACCTCGCCATCGAGGGTGAGGTCGCCAGCCACCCCCTGTTCGCGCCGCACGAGGAGATCTCGGCGGTGGGGCTCGTGGTCATCAGCTCCGACCGCGGGCTCGCGGGCGCGTACAACACCAACGTGCTGCGCCGCGCCGAACGACTCGCCGCGCAGGAGCGCGAAGCCGGGCGCGCCGTCAAGCTCTACGTGGTCGGTCGCAAGGGGGAGTCCTACTTCCGCTACCGGGGCGAGTCCCTCGAGGGCTTGTGGTCGGGCATGAGCGACCAGCCCCGGTACCGGGACGCGGTCAAGGTCGGCGAGGCGGTCGTCGACGCGTACTCGAAGCAGGAGATCGACCGGGTGTGGCTCGTCTACACCGACTTCCGGTCGGCGCTGTCGCAGGTGGCGGCGGTCGCCAAGCTCCTGCCCGTCGACGCCAAGCAGTTCGAGGGCGGCGAGGCCTACCCGCCGCAGTTCATCTTCGAGCCACAGCCCGAGGCGATCCTCGACCGGCTGATCCCCCGGTACGTGGAGCACCGCATGTACGCCGGCCTGCTGGAGTCCGCGGCCAGCGAGCACGCCAGCCGCCAGCGCGCGATGAAGGCGGCGACGGACAACGCCGGCGACATCATCGAGGAGCTGACCCGCGACGCGAACCAGGCGCGCCAGGCCTCCATCACCACCGAGATCTCCGAGATCGTGGGCGGTGCCGAGGCCCTCTCAGGCAGGCAGTAGCCAGCGGCCTCGAGCGCCGTCCAAAAGGAGACACAATGAGCGACACCAAGACCACCGGCGGGGACACGACGACACTCGCCGAGGGCCGGATCGTGACCGTGGTCGGCCCGGTGATCGACGTCCAGTTCCCCTCCGAGGGGCTCCCCGAGATCAACTTCGCCCTGAAGTTCGACCGCACCGTCGAGGGCGAGACTCGGACACTGACGGCCGAGGTCGCGCAGCACATCGGCCACGACGTCGTGCGGGCCGTCGTGATGCAGCCGACCGACGGTGTGCGACGCGGCACGACGGTGCGCAACACCGGCGCGCCGATCCTGGTGCCGGTCGGGCCGGGCATTCTCGGGCACCTGTACAACGTGCTCGGCGAACCTCTCGACGTCGAGGCGTCGGAGATCTCGGCGGACGCCTACTGGCCGATCCACCGTGACTCGCCGCCCTTCGACGAGCTCGAGCCGCAGGCCAAGATGTTCGAGACCGGCATGAAGGTCATCGACCTCGTCGAGCCCTATGTCCAGGGCGGCAAGATCGGCATGTTCGGCGGCGCCGGCGTCGGCAAGACCGTGGTCATCCAGGAGATGATCCAGCGGGTCGCCCAGGAGCACGGCGGCGTGTCGCTGTTCGCGGGCGTCGGCGAGCGCACCCGCGAGGGCAACGACCTCATGCTGGACATGCGCGACTCGGGGGTGCTGGAGAAGACCGCCCTGGTGTTCGGGCAGATGGACGAGCCGCCGGGGGTGCGCCTGCGCGTGGCGCTGACGGCGCTGACCATGGCCGAGTACTTCCGCGATGAGGAGCGGCAGGACGTCCTGCTGTTCATCGACAACATCTTCCGGTTCGTGCAGGCGGGCTCTGAGGTGTCCACGCTCCTCGGCCGCATGCCAAGCGCGGTGGGCTACCAGCCGACGCTGGCCAACGAGATGGGCCAGCTGCAGGAGCGCATCACCTCGACCAAGGGGCGCTCGGTGACGTCGCTGCAGGCGGTGTACGTCCCCGCTGACGACATCACCGACCCGGCGCCGCACGCGACGTTCGCCCATCTCGACGCGCAGACCGTCCTGTCCCGGCCGATCTCCGAGCTGGGGATCTACCCGGCCGTCGACCCGCTCGAGTCGTCGTCGCGGATCCTCGACCCCCAGGTCGTCGGCCAGCGTCACTACGACGTCGCGACGCGGACCCAGGAGATCCTGCAGCGCTACAAGGACCTCCAGGACATCATCGCGATCCTCGGCATCGACGAGCTGACCGAGGAGGACAAGATCATCGTGCAGCGCGCCCGCAAGATCCAGCGGTTCTTCTCCCAGCCGATGTACGTGGCCGAGCAGTTCACCGGCCAGGCTGGCGTGTCCGTGCCGCTCGAGGAGACCGTCTCCAGCTTCGAGGCGCTGTGCGATGGCGAGTTCGACGACCTGCCCGAGCAGGCCTTCTACATGGTCGGTGGCATCGAGGAAGCCCAGGACAAGGCCAAGAAGCTGGGGGAGGCGTAGGGTGAGGGTGAGCGCAGCGAGCCCGGAAGGCGGGGATCGATAATGGCGACCATGCAGGTCGACGTGGTCAGCGCGGAGGACTCTCTGTACTCGGGGGAGGCCACCGGCGTCACGGCACGGTCCACGGAGGGTGAGATCGGGATCCTGCCCGGCCACCAGCCGCTGCTCATCGCGCTGGGCGACGCCCCCGTCAGGGTCCAGACGACGGAGGGTGGCACCGTCGTGGTGAACGTCCACAACGGGTTCCTCGAGTTCCGTGAGAACCAGCTCACCGTCCTCGCGGACTCTGCCGAGCTGTCCAGCTCCCAGTGAGCGGGTGCGGCCGCCGAGCCTAGGCGAAGCGGGCCAACGCCAGCGCGAGCCCGCCGAGACTGACCACCGCGCCGGTCGTCGTGAAGATCATCGTGCGGGTCTGCGAGGTGACCGCCGCGTTCAGCTCGCCCCGGAACGCCGCCAGAAGGCGGTACTCCATCGCCTCGAAGCGCGCGTCCATGCGCTGCTCGAGCGCCTCGAAGCGCGCGTCCATGCGCTGCTCGAGCGCCTCGAGATCCGCCTTGGTGGCCAGGTCGTCGCGCGGAACGGCCGGCAGCTGCGCCATGAGTGTGTCCGCCGCCTCCTCGCCGAGTGCGCCGACCAGAGCCGTGTGCAGCCCTCGCCGTTCGCGTTCGTCCACCGCCATCTTGCGCTCCAGGTCTCGAACGGGCAACCACCCGGCACGTAGACGCCGGCGGTGAGTCGGTGAGGCGGACCAGCGCTCGCGGTTGTGGACAAGGCGATCGACGTCGCGCCGCCGAGCTCGGCGGCGAGTAGGTCCTTTCGGGCGCGAGCGGGATCGGTTAGCGTGCCGTTTCGCCGCTCGTCACCTGGCGCCCCGCCTGGCGGCACCGGACCGCAACCCGCGTGGTCGATAACGGCGGCAGTCCGTCACTCGAGACCCGGAGGATGCATGCGCAGTCTGCGAGCACTGACCGTCCTGATGGCCGTCCTGGCGCTGTTGCTCGCGGCGTGCGGGAGCGACTCAGCCGAGCCCGAGCCGGGGCCGGGTGCAGCGACCGACGGCGACGACACCGCGGCTGGTGAGGGTGGTGAGCTGTCGGTCTGGATCGGCTTCACCGACTACCGCCTCGACTGGATGAACGAGCGCGCCAGCGAGTTCGAGGAGGCTCACCCCGAGTACACGGTGGCGGTCCAGGGCTACGACAGCTACGAGGCGCTGTTCCAGGCGACCCAGCTCGCCGCCGAGCAGGGTGATCCGCCGGCGATCGTGCAGTACTTCGAGGTCGCCACCCAGGAGGCTCGCGACGCGGTGAAGCCCGACGGGACGCCGTTGTTCGCCTCGGTCGAGGCCGAGGTCGACGGGCGCGACGAGATCCTCGGTGAGCCCGTCGTGCTGGAAGACGTGGTCGAGGCCGCCCGCAACTACTACACGATCGATGGCGAGTTCACGTCGATGCCATGGAACACCTCGTCGACTCTGCTGTACGCCAACGCCGACCTCATGGAGGCCGGCGGCGTCACCGAGGCGCCCACCACCTGGGAGGAGCTCGAGGCCGCCTGCGAGCAGATCCGCGCCAGCGACGAGGCTCCCGAGAACTGCATCACCTGGCCCAACCACGGGTGGTTCTTCGAGCAGTCGGTCGGGCAGCAGGGTGGCCTGTTGGCCAACAACGACAACGGTCGTGACGGGCGCGCCACCGAGGTCACCCTGGACGATCCGGCCATGCTGGAGTTCGCCGGGTGGTGGGCCGAGCAGGCCGAGGCCGGCAACTACGTCTACACCGGCACGCAGCGCGATTGGGAGGGCACCCAGAACGCCTTCGTCGCCCAGCAGGTGCCGTTCATCCTCACCTCGTCGGGTGACGCGACGGCGGTGGTCGAGGCCGGAACCGAGGCAGGGTTTGGGGTCGAGGTCGCGCGCATGCCGTACAACGGCGAGGTCACCTACGACGGGAACCTCATCGGCGGCGCGACGCTGTGGCTGGTGAACGGTCTCGACGAACCGGTGAGCGAGGGTGCGCTGGCGTTCATGCAGTTCGTGAACAACCCGGAGAACGCGGCGGACTGGCACAAGACCACGGGGTACATCCCGATCACCAACGCCTCGGTCGATCTGCTCGAGGAGGAGGGCTGGTTCGAGGAGAACCCCTACCACCGCGTCGCGACCGAGCAGCTCGACGCTGCCAGCGGCTCCCCGGCGTCGACGGGTGCGCTGCTCGGCGCGTTCGTCGGTGTCCGCGATGTCATGACCCAGGCCATGGAGGACGTCCTCGTCAGCGGCGCAGACCCGCAGGAGCGGTTCGAGCAGGCCAACGAAGAGGCGCAGGCCATGCTCGACGAGTACAACTCCTTGTACGTCACCGAGTAGGGCTCGTTGCGGGCCGGGGCCGAGGCCGGATCGATGCTCTACCCGGTGATGCTGCCGCTGTTCGGCGTCACCGCCGCCGCGGGGGCCGCCGTCGGGATCCGCGCGTGGCGTGCCGCGGGCTACTCCCCGCGGATCGGCGCGGTCGTCGGCGCGACCGCTGGCCTCCTCGGTCCGCTGATCACGATGGTGCCCCTGCGGGGGTGCACCTTCGAGCCTGGCCGGGGTCCCGTCGACGTGGCACTGGGCGTGGTCGCCTTCGGCGTCGGCGGTGCTGTGGCGATCGGCGCGTCCGCCTGGGTCGCCCGGACGATCGCACGCGAGACCGGTCGTGTGCGCACCCCGGCGCAGCAGCTGTCCGCCGGCAGTTTCCGTGCTGGCATCGGCACACCACTGGCGTTCCTGGCGCCGACCCTCGCGGTGCTGGTGCTCTTCCTGTACTGGCCGATGCTCGAGACGCTGCGGCTGTCGACCCGGCTGGTGCGGCTCTCGGCGCCCAACCAACCCTTCGTCTGCCTGGACAACTTCACAAAGCTCATGGCCCCCACGTTCAGCCCGCTGGCCGCCTGGCTGACCATCGGGTTCGTGGTCGCGGCCGGCATCGTGGCCGTCCTGGGACGCAGCGATCAGGACAGTGCGCTGGCCGTCCGCGTGCGCGGCTGGCTTGGCGGGCTGGCGCTGCTCGCGTGGACCACCGCGATGTTCGGGGCCAACTACCGCGGCGTGTTCGTCACCACGCTGATCCTCACCGCCGGGACCGTGATCGTCGGCTTGATCGCGGGGCTGGCCATCGCGGTGCTCGTGTCGCAGCCGGTCAAGGGGCAAGGCGCGTACCGCACGTTCCTGATCTGGCCGTACGCGATCAGCCCCCCGATCGCCGGGATCCTGTTCTTCGTGATCTTCGACCCCCTGGCGGGCATCGCGGGGCACCTCGTCGAGACCTTCACGCCGTTCACGCTGCCCAGCTACCGGGCCGACGGGACGCTTGCCCGCTCGGTGGTCATTCTCGCGAGCGTGTGGAAGACCTTGGGCTTCAACATCCTCTTCTACGTCGCCGGTCTGCAGAACGTCCCGACCGACGTGATCGAAGCCGGTCAGATCGACGGCGCCAACACCTGGCAGCGGTTCCGGCATCTCGTGCTGCCCTCGCTGTCGCCGATCACGTTCTTCTTGATCGTCACGAACGTTACGTACGCGTTCTTCGAGGTGTTCGGCACGATCACCTACCTGACCGCAGGTGGACCGTCCGGCGCCACGACCGATGCGATGTCCGCGCTGATCCGCGCGGGCCAGGTGCAGGGCAGTTTCGGTGACGGGGCCGCGCAGTCGCTGATCCTGTTCGCGATGGTGCTCGCGGTCACCTTCTGGCAGTTCCGGGTGACCGGCCGCCGCGTGAGCTACGGAAGCTAGGGGCGAGATGGCCGACCTCACCGTTCGAGCCGCACCGCCAGGTCCCGACAAGGCCGCCGTCGGTCCGCAGCCCACCGGCGCTCTGCGGCGCCGCAAGCGCACCTGGCACGTCCATCTGCTGCTGGTCGCCACGTGCTTCGTGCTGTGCGCCCCGGTGCTGTACGCGTTGCTGGCGGCGACGCAGAACAACGCGCAGCTGTTCAGCTTCCAGCTGACCCCCGGCGAATCGTTGGCTCGCAACTTCGAGGTGGTGTGGGAGTCGCGCAGCCTCGGGCGCTACATGTGGAACTCGACGGTGGTCGCGGTCGCGATCACCGTGGGCAAGACGATCACGGCGCTGCTCGCGGGGCTCGCCTTCGTCTACTTCCGCTTCCCCGGCAAGTGGTTCGTGTTCGGCTTCGTGCTCATCACGCTGATGATGCCGACGGAGATCTCGATCCTCGCGCTGTTCCGCATCGTCTCAGGCCTGGGCTGGAACGACTCGACGCTCGGCCTGACCGTGCCGTTCCTCGCGTCGGCGACCGGCGCCTTCCTGTTCCGCCAGCACTTCGCCAACCTGCCCGCGGAGCTCTCCGAGGCGGCCCAGCTCGACGGGGCCAATCCGTTGCAGTTCCTGGTGCGCATCCTGATCCCGCTGTCGTGGAACACGATCGGCGCGCTCGCCGTGATCCAGTTCGTGTACGGATGGAACCAGTTCATCTGGCCGCTGCTGTTGATCAGCGACCAGCGTGAACAGCTCGTGCAGGTGGGCCTCGGCTCGCTGACCCAGGCTGGCCAGGGACAGGCCTACGGCCCGCTGATGCTCGGCGCGGTGCTGGCCTCGATCCCGCCGCTGGTGGTCTTCCTGGCTCTCCAGCGGCGCTTCATGAACGGCTTCGCCCTCACGCGTGACAAGTGACGGGTGACGACTGCGCGCCCGTGCGGCACGATGCCGGCATGACTGCCGAGCCGCAGCTGCCCGGGGACCATGAGCCGTCGACGTCCGGCCAGGCCACATCCCAGGCGCTCAGAACGCGCCATGGGACGCGAACCTGGACGGTGACC
Organism: Euzebyales bacterium; assembly: GCA_013695145.1. Classification (GTDB taxonomy): domain Bacteria; phylum Actinomycetota; class Nitriliruptoria; order Euzebyales; family Egibacteraceae; genus JACDBB01. The sequence goes on along the minus strand of JACDBB010000153.1, from coordinate 36,511 downwards.
GCCGCTTCCTGCCGCGGCGGGCGCCTGTTCGTGCCCGGGTGGTCCGGCTGGTCGGCCGACCCGCAGCGGCCTGCCGCGCTGGGACAGCAGCCGGCTGGGGTCGCTGTCTTGCTCATGGCGCGGCGGCGACGCATCATTGCGCGGCGATGACCCTCGGGGAGGAGACCCAGCTGGACGCCGCAGTCCTGGAGACTGTCGTCGAGGGGTGCCCGGACGCTTTCGTCGCGCTGGACCGCGGCGGGACCGTGCTCGTGTGGAACGCTGCCGCGACCAGGCTTCTCGGCTGGCGCGCCGAGGACGTCCTCGGGCGCCCAGCACCGCATCTTGACGTCTACGAGCCCACCATCCCCGACTCCGGGTCGGCGACCGCGGTGCGCCGTCACCGGGACGGGCGGCGCCTGCTGCTGAGCCGGGAGCGCGTGGTCACGCTCACCGGCTCCGAGGGCGCCCCGATCGGCTGGGGCGAGTTCCTGCGACCGCCTCCCACCGGCGATCACCGGCTGGCGCGCCGCAACGACCTGTCGCTGGCGCTGGCCGAGGCGCTGCGCATCGACGAGGTCAACGCGGCCCTGCAGACGGCGGTCGGCCCGCTGCTGGGAGCCGACCGCGCCCTCCTGCTGCGGCATCAGGGCGACAGCGTGGCCGGCTACCTCGCCGTCGGCGCCGCGCAGAAGGACGCCGAGGAGGTGCGCGTGGACGTCGACCTCCCGTCGGGCCCTCCCGGCGACTGGGGACCGCTGGTCGGCCATCTGGCCGTCGGGCGCGAGCCGGCCCGCCCCACCGTGTTCCTGCCCGCAGGTCCGCGCGAGGAGGGCTGGATCCTCGCGCTGGCCTTTGCCGACGAGACCCTCACCGAGGAGGCGGATCTCGAGCTCGCGACTGCGCTTGCCAGCGAGACCTGGCTGGCCGTCAAGCGCGCGGACCTCATCCTCGAGCTGGAAGGCCGGGTCGAGATCCTGGAGGCGACCGCCGCCATCTCGCTCGCGGCCGGACTCGACCTCGAGCGGCTGCTCGAGGCGGTGTGCGCCAGCGCCGCCGAGGCTCTGTCGTGCGAGCGGGCGGCGATCTATCTGCGCGAACCTGATGGCCATGGCCGGCTGCGGCTGGCGCACCTGCATGGCGGCTCGCTCGCCGGGTTCGGATCCGACGGCAGCCGAGGCGCGGCGTGGCTGCTGGACGAGGGCACGCAGATCACCGTCCAGCCCGGCGAGGACCTGCCGCACCTCGACGGCCCCTGGTCGCCGGACGAGGGCGTGGTCGCGCTGCTCGCCCAGCCGCTGCGGGTCGGCGATCTCCAGCTGGGGGTGCTGCTGGCCGCGCACACGGTCGCTCGCCCTCGCGGCTTCACGCCGCTGTGCCGCAAGGTCGCGGAGGCCGTGGGCCGCCAGGCCTCCCCGGCGATCGCCAACGCACGGCTGTTCGCGGGAGAGCGGCAGGCGGTCCGGCACCTGTCGGAGCTGGAACAGCTCAAGGAGGACTACATCTCGGGGATCATCCACGATCTCAAGTCGCCCCTGACCGGGCTGCTCGGGTTCGTGAGCACGCTGCGCAGGCTCGATGTGCTGTCCACTCCCGAGGAGCGGCGCGAGTACCTGGACATCATGGACCGGCAGGCCCGGCGGCTCGCCGGGCTGGTCGAGGACCTGCTGGTCGGCGCCCGTATGGAGGCGGGCAGGCTGCAGCCCGACGAGACCAGCGAGGTCGCCCTGGGCGAGCTGGTCCGTGACGTGCTCGCGTCGCTCGCGCCCGACCGTCGCGTGCGGGCCCAGCTGACCGTCGACGGCGACGACCGCGTGTGCGCCGACCGCCTGCAGCTGGAGCGGCTGGTCCAGAACCTCGTCGACAACGCCCTGCACCACAGCGCAGAGCCCTCAGCGGTCGAGGTCGCGGTGCAGCGTGACGGCGACGAGGTCGTCCTGGCCGTTCGCGATCATGGCGCCGGCATCCCCGCGGGATCCCAAGCGGAGCTGTTCACACGCTTCGCCCGCGGTACCAGGCGGCGTGGTTCGACTGGCCTGGGGCTGTGGATCGTGCGGGGCATCGTCGAGGCGCACGGCGGCACCGTGGGCGTGCAGTCGCAACCCGGGAAGGGCGCCACGTTCGCGGCGCGCCTGCCCGCCATGTCCGAACAGCACTAGCAGACCGCCCCCTCCAGTCCCGCCCGTCCGCCGGGGCAAGGTCACGCCGGGGGTTCGCACAAGCACTGGGTAGACTTCCGCCATCCGCGGTGAGGCGCGCGGCGAGCCAGGAGGGGAGGGAAACCTAGTGGATGCGTTCGAAGTGCACGGGGGTGCGCGCCTGTCAGGGACGGTGCACATCACCGGGGCCAAGAACTCGGCGTTGAAGCTCGCGGCCGCGTCGGTGCTGTCGGAAGGCCGGTCGAAGCTGACCAACGTCCCCGAGATCGCCGACATCCCCGCCATGGCCGACATCCTGCGTCACCTCGGCGTGACGGTCACCGCCGGACCGGGGCAGCTGCACTTCGACGTCCCGGCGCGGATCGGCGGGGAGACGCCGCCCGGTCTGGCCCGCCGCCTTCGGGCGTCCATCGTCCTCCTCGGACCGCTGCTGGCCAGGCGCGGCCACGCCCGGGTCGCGCAGCCCGGCGGCTGCAACCTCGGCAACCGCAACATCGACATGCACCTTTCGGCGCTCGCCCAGCTCGGCGCCGAGATCACGATCGGCGCCGACCACGTCGAGGCGCGGGTACCGGGCGGCCGACTGCAAGGGGCCGACATCGAGCTGCCGTTCGCCAGCGTGGGGGCGACGGAGAACCTGCTGATGGCGGCCGTGACGGCCCGCGGCACGACCACGATCCGCAACGCGGCCCGCGAACCCGAGATCACCGACCTCGCGGCGTACCTGGTGGCGATGGGAGCGCGCATCTCGGCGGCAGGGACCACCGACATCGTCGTCGAGGGTGTCGAAGGGCTGCACCCGGCCGACCACCGCGTCGTCGGGGACCGGATCGAGGCTGGCACGTTCGCCGTCGGCGCCGCGCTCACCGGGGGGGACGTTCGCATCGAGGGCGTCGAGCCGTCGCACCTGCGGCTCCCGCTGGACAAGCTGCGAACGATCGGTGCCGAGGTCATCGCCGAGGACGGCGCCGTCGTCGTGCGCGGCGGCGCCACGGCCAAGGCCACCGACGTCGTGACGCTGCCCTTCCCCGGCTTCCCGACCGACCTTCAGCCGCAGTTCCTCGTGCTGCTCAGCCAAGCCGCCGGGACGGCGATGGTCACCGAGAACGTCTTCGACGGGCGCGTCCAGTTCGTCGCCGAGCTCGTGCGCATGGGCGCGGAGATCGCCGTGGAGGCGCACCACGCGGTCGTCCGCGGCCCGCGACCCCTCCACGGTGCGACCGTGCGGGCGACTGACCTCCGCGCCGGCGCAGCGCTGGTGCTCGCTGGCCTGGTCGCCGACGGGCCGACGGTGGTCACCGACCCGCACCACGTGGACCGCGGGTACGCTGACCTCGCGGGCCGCCTCCGGGCGCTTGGAGCCGACGTGCGCCGCCGCTCGGACGTCGCCGCCGGCGTCGCCTAGACGGCGGGGCCGATGACGACCCCCGAACCCGCCGCCGCCGCGCAGGAGCACGTCCCACCCCCGCCTCGCCAGGAGGTCCCCTGGCGCCTGCCGGACGCCGTGGGCGTCTTCCTCCTCGTTGCGGTGCTGGTCGCGCTGGCCGGTCAAGCGCTGCTGACGGTCCTGCCGCCTGAGACGGCGGACACGGCGTTCTTCCCGTTGTCGCTCGGCATGCTGGGCCTGGTGACGCTCGCCTACGTCGCCGTGCGCTACGGGCGCGGTGGCCTGCTCGCGCTCGGCGGGGAGCGCCAGTTCCGGCCGAGCGATCTGATGGTCGGCACCCTGCACGGGATCGTCGGGTTCCTGGTGATCAACGTCGGCTTCGCCGCGCTGCTCGCGGGCATCACCACCCTCCTCGGCGGCGAGGTCCCCGAGGTGCAGGAGGGGCTGCGCGAGGTGGCTCTGGAGACCCAGGTCCCGGCGCTGTTCGTGATCTCGGCGGTGGCCGTCGCCCCGCTGGCGGAGGAGCTGTTCTTCCGGGGCATGCTGTTCGCCCGGCTGCGTGACCGGCTCGGCAGGTGGCCGGCGATCGGGCTGGCCAGCATCCTGTTCAGCCTGGCCCACTACGAGGTCGGCAACGTGCAGGGCAGCCTCTACACGTTCGTGGTGCTGTTCCCCTTCGCCATGTACCTCGCGTGGATGTTCGACCGGCACCGCTCCATCGCCGTGCCCATGATGATGCACGCGGTGTTCAACGCCTTCGGCGTCGCCGGCATCCTCGCCGGCGTCGCCTGACGCTGCGCCGGGGCGGGGACCTAGACTGCCGGCACGCGAGGCCCAAGGAGCCGTTCGGTGGAGATCCGCAAGGTCGGGGTGGTCGGATGTGGGACCATGGGGTCCGGCATCTGCGAGGTGGTGGCGCGCTCCGGGGTTCCCGTGGCGTTCGTCGAGGTCAGCCCGGAGCGGGTGGAGGGTGGCCTCGAGCGCATCCGGACGTCGCTGCAGCGGGCCGTCTCTCGCGGGAAGCTGGAGCAGGATGCGGCCGACGAACTGATCGGGCGCATCATCGGCGACACGTCGTTCGATGTCCTGGCCGACGCCGACCTGGTGCTCGAGGCGGTGCCCGAGCAGCTGACGATGAAGCAGGAGACGTTCGCCACGCTCGACCGCGTCTGCAAGCCGGAGGCGATCCTGGCGACCAACACGTCCTCGCTGTCGGTGATGGACCTGGCCGTGCACACCGCGCGCTCCAACCGGGTGGTCGGGTTCCACTTCTTCAACCCGGCCCCGGTGATGAGGCTCGTCGAGCTGATCCGCACCGTCGTCACCGACGACCATGTGCTGGCGACCGCCAAACAGTTCGCCCAGCGCATGGGCAAGACCCCTGTGGTGGCGCGGGACCGCGCCGGTTTCGTGGCCAACCTGCTGCTGTTTCCCTACCTGAACCAGGCCGTGGAGATGTACGAGGCGGGGTACGCGACCCGCGAGGACATCGACGAGGCGATGCGGCTGGGCTGCGGGCACCCGATGGGGCCGCTGGCGCTGATGGACCTGATCGGCCTGGACAGCGGCGCGGCGATCATGGAGACGATGTACGCGGAGTTCCGTGACCCGCGGCACGCCCCCAGACCGGCTGTCCGGCAGCTGCTCGCGGCGGACTACCGGGGACGAAAGTCGGGGCGCGGGTTCTACACCTACGAGCGGCCCAACGCCCCTGCGACCACCGACGAGGGGGCCGCCGCTCGTCCCACGGTGGACCCCGACGCGGTCGCAGCCTGGCGCACGGTCGGCGTGGTCGGCAGCGGCACCATGGCGGCCGGGATCGCCGAGGTCTGCGCCAGGGCCGGCTACGACGTCCTCGTGCGCGCCCGCAGCGACGCCAAGTGCGGTGCGCTGGTTGCGGCTGTAGGCCGGAGCCTGGCCAAGGGGATGGAGCGCGGCAAGCTCGACGGACAGGAGGCGGAAGCCGCTTCCGAGCGGGTCCGCGCCGTCACCGACCTCCAAGCGCTGGCCGAATGCGATCTCGTGGTGGAGGCCGTCGCCGAGGACCTGGCGGTCAAGCAGGAGCTGTTCACCCGGCTCGACGAGGTCGCGAAGCCCGACGCCCTGCTCGCGACCACGACCTCGAGCCTGCCGGTCATCGCGTGCGCCATGGCCACGGGGCGACCGGAGCGGGTCATCGGCATCCACTTCTTCAACCCGGCGGCCGTCATGCGGCTGGTCGAGCTGGTCACCACGGTCCGCACGGGCGAGGAGGCGATCGCCCAGGCAAGAGCCTTCGCCGAGGTGGCCGGCAAGCACGCGGTGCTGTGCGGTGACCGTGCAGGCTTCATCGTCAACGCCCTGCTGTTCCCGTACCTGAACGACGCGGTCAAGATGCTCGAGGAGGGCTACGCCACCGTCGCGGAGATCGACACCGCGATGAAGCTCGGCTGCGGGCACCCGATGGGTCCGTTCGAGCTCATCGACGTGGTCGGCCTCGACGTCACCCTGGACATCTGCCGCGCGCTCCACACGGAGTTCCGCGAGGCCGGCTACGACCCCGCGCCGCTGTTGTCGTACATGGTCTCCGCCGGCTACCTCGGCCGAAAGGCCGGGCGCGGCTTCTACGTGTACGGCTAACGTTGGATGCTCTGGTGAGCCGCCACGAGGAGGGGGGCGTGGGAGGATGGCCAACCGCTGTGACCGTGCCCGGACCGCCGCGTGGGCGGCGCCGCCGGTTCACGGCGAGGTCGTCGGATCTGCGCGGTCGGGTGGAGGCGATGCGCGAGGCCGAGCGCGTCGGCGGCGTGGGCGCGACCGCGGGTGCGCTGCTCCGACTGCTGCGGGACGTCATACTGCTCGTGAGAGATCTCGTCACCGACCCGCGCGTGCCCCAGCGTGCCAAGTGGACGCCGGCCGGGTTGGCGCTTGCGTACATCGCGAGCCCGATCGACCTGGTGCCTGACGTCATCCCGGTCCTGGGGCGGCTCGATGATCTCCTGGTGTTGACCTGGGCGTTCCGTCGGCTTGTGCGAGACGCCGGCTACGAGGTCACCTACGAGCTGTGGCGCGGCACCGATGAGGGGCTGGCGATCGTGCTCGAGCTCGCCGGAGCGCACGAGTAGGAGGACAGGAACGAGATGAGCAGGAACTCACGGCGCAAGCGCGCGACCCGACCCTGGCAGCATCCCGAGGCGATGCGTGACATCTCCGATCTGTTGGCCCAGGTGCGGCGCGACACCGAGTACGACCTCGACGGCTACGAGGTCAGAGTGGTCGACGGGGATCGCGGCCATAAGGACTACGTGTGCCCGTCCTGCGGCAACGGGGTCGTGGCAGGTGAGTCTCACGTGGTCGTGTGGCCCGAGGACGACTCGGACCTGCGCCGGCACTGGCACAAGCACTGCTGGCGCATCGAGGTGCGCCGCTCCACTGGCGTCGGTTAGATGGCCGAGAGGAAGGTCGCCCTCGTCACGGGGGCAAGCCGGGGAATCGGCGAAGCGGCGGCGGTGGCGCTCGCCCGTGACGGTTTCGACGTCGCACTGGCGTCGCGCTCGATCGACGCGCTCGAACAGACCGCGGATCGGTGCGAAGAGGCTGGTGCCAAGACGCTGGTCATCCCGACCGACGTCACGCAGGAGTCGCAGGTCCGCAACATGGTGACCAAGGCCGCCAGCGACCTGGGCCGCCTCGACGTGCTGGTCAACAACGCGGGGGGCACCGGCTTCATGGCGCCGATCACCGAGACGCGGCCCGAAGGCTTCGAGAAGGTGATGCGCCTCAACCTGACCCATGTGTTCTGGGTGCTGCAGGAGGCGGGTCGGATCATGACCGCCCGCGGGGGAGGCGCGATCGTGAACGTCGCGTCCGTGGCGGGGCTCGGTGGGTCGCCGTCGCTGTCGGCCTACGGGGCGAGCAAGGCGGGGCTGCTCTCGCTCACCCGCACGGCTGCGGTCGAGTGGGGGCGCGCCGGGGTCCGCGTGAACGCCGTCACGCCAGGGTGGGTGAGGACCGAGCTCAACCGCTTCTTGTGGTCCGACCCCGAGACCAAGGCCGCCACCGTCGACCGGGCAGCCCTGCAGCGCTGGGGCGAACCCGTCGAGGTCGCCGAGGTGGTCGCGTTCCTGGTCTCCGACAGGGCCAGCTACGTGACCGGGCAGATGATCGTCGTCGACGGCGGATTGACCGTCGGGTAGCCAGGATGGGAAGTCTTCAGTGAGCGGTAAGCAGTCGAAACGCGAGCGCAAGCGGCAACGGGAGCTGGAGCGCGACGCCGCGCGCAAGCGGGAACGCCAGCGCACGATCTTCACCGGCATCGTGATCGGTGTGGTGGTGCTGATCGGCGGGCTGCTGATCTGGTTGAGCCTGCCCCCGGGACCCGACGAGGTGGCCGACGCCGGCGACGAGCCGACACCGGGTTCGACCGCCAGCCCAGGGGCCGAGGACCGCCCCGTCGCGTGCGGCGCCCAGGCGCCGGCGAACGCCGGCGAGGAGAAGCCGACCTTCGACGAGCCGGAGCAGGTGCTCGACGACGGCGTCGACTACCGTGCGGTCGTCGAGACCTCCTGCGGGCGTGTGGTGCTTGACCTCGAGGAGGAGACCGCGCCCGAGGCGGTGAACAGCTTCGTGTTCCTGGCCCAGCAGGGCTTCTTCGACGGCCTCGAGATCTTCCGCAACGCCACCGGGATCACGGCGCTGCAGACGGGCGCTGGCGGCAACGACGCCACCTGGCAGATCGGCTACCAGCTCGCCGACGAGCTGGAGAGCGCCGAGGCCGAGGGCTACCCGCCTGGCACGGTCGCGATGGCCAACAGTGGCCCGAACACCGCGGGCAGCCAGTTCTTCTTCGTGTACGGGGAGGGCTTCGACCGGGCGATCTCCTCCGGCGTTCTGCAGCCGACCTACACCCGCTTCGCCACGGTCGCCGAGGGCATGGACGTCCTGGAGGAGATCGCCCTCGTCGAGGTTGGCGGGGAGCGCGGCGAGACGCCGCAGGAGGTCATCTACATGGACTCCGTCGTGGTCGGCGGCCCCGAGATCGTCGAGCAGGCCGCGGACCCGGAGTCGACCGACGGCCCTGCGCCGACCACCTCGCCGACCCCGACCCCCACGGACTAGGGTTTGCACGGCGCGGGCCAGGGCGAGGCTGGCCGGCGTCCGCTGGAAGCTGTCTGACCTTCGAGGATCTGATGGATGTCGCATGTGACGGACGCGTGCCGGACGGCTACGGCGAGGACAAGCCGAGCTTTGACGGCCCGCTGCAGGTCTTGGACGACGCGCTGAATCACGCCGCCTCCATCGCCACCTCGTGCGGCGAGATCGCTGTTCGCCTGTTCAGCGGCGAAGCTCCGGCGACCGCGAACAACTTCGCGTTCCTCGCTGGCGAGGGGTTCTATGACGCGACGCCGATCCACCGCGTCGTCCCCGGCTTCGTGGTCCAGATGGGGGACCCGACCGGCACGGGCACGGGCGGGCCCGGCTACCGCTTCGCCGACGAGCTGGCGGCGGCGCGCAACCGCGGCTACTCGCGCGGGATCCTTGCCATGGCCAACGCGGGCCCTGACACCAACGGCAGCCAGTTCTTCATCTGCCTCGACGATGTGGGCCTGCCGCCCCAGTACGCGGTGTTCGGCGAGGTCACCGACGGCATTGAGGTCGTCGACCGCATCGCCGGACTGGACCGCCAGGGCGAGCGCCCCGAGCCGACCTGCTTCGTGGAGGCCGTTCGCCTCGCCGCCTGACTGACCGAGGCCACTCGCGATGAGGGGGACCGGCCGTGGCCAGGCCGCCGCTGCCGTCCAGCGCGACAGCGACGCGCACGTCAACCAACGTCGGACCCTTCAGGCCCGCCACCGCTGCGACGGCGCGCGGTGTATACGAGCCGTGCACACCGTGGTACGGTGGCACTCATGAGTGTTCCGATAACCACCAGGCTCGACGAAGGCACCGTCTTGGCCCTGGACGACGCCGTGCGCGCAGGGGCCGCGCCCACCCGCGCCGCGGTCGTCGCCGCCGCGGTGCGGGACTGGCTGGCCCGCCACTCCGAGGAAGCGATCGCCGAGTCGTACCTTCGCGCCTACGCCGAGCCCGATCCTGAGCACGACGAGCTCGTCGCCCGGCTCGGTGCCTACTCCGCGACGGTCGTGGTCGACGCGCCCGAACGGTGATCACGCGCGGCGACGTGTGCGTCGCCGACATCCCTGGTGTCGGACGGCATCCGGTGGTCGTGGTGACCCGCGACACGGCGGTGCCAGTGCTCACCTCGGTGGTGTGCGTATTGGTCACCACACGGGTGCGCGGGCACGTGGCCGAGGTCGAAGTCGGTTCGGACGAGGGGCTGCGGGAGGAGTGCGTCGCCAACTGCGACAACCTGTTCACCCTCCCGCAGGCGGTGTTGCGCCACGTCGGGCGGTTGGGGCCGACCAAGCTGCATGAGCTTGACCAAGCGCTTGCCGTGGCGCTTGGTCTTCGCCTGCGACCCAGCCCCTGATGGTGACGGCGAGGTGGGGTCCGAGACCGTTCGACCACGGGCCGCGTGACGCTCACGGGGATGCTCGCGGGTCAGTCCTCGTCGGAGCGGGGGTGGGGGTCGGGCTCCTCGATGGTGGTGTCCAGGGGCGGCAGGTCCTCCAGGCCGATGCGCTGCTGCTTCACCCCGCGCTGGTACTCCTTCATGCGTTTGGGATAGCCGACGATGCGCGCGTCGTAGAGGGGGACGCCCGCCTCGTTGCAGACCTGCCGTGCCTGCTTGGCGTCCTTGACCGCGCGGCGCAGGTGCTCCCCGTCGGCCGCGACCAGGCACAGCGTCATGGCGTAGATCGACGTCGGGGGCTCTAGGTAGGCCTCGACACCCGCCCGGCTGGCGATGAACTCCTTGATCTCGCTGAGCGTGCGGCCGGACGGCGCCGGCCCGGTAGGGCGGTCGCGGCGGCGCCGGAAGCGGTCGAACAGGCCCACGTGGCCGAGTGTACCGAGGGGACGGCGGCTAGCGTGGCTCCATGCTCATCCGTTCCGCGACGCGTGCCGACAGCCGGGGCATCATCGACCTGTGGGACGGGGCCGGCATGCTCGCGTACACGCTGGACCCCCAAGGCGACCTCGACGCGGTGCTGGCCCACGACGCGGACCTGCTGCTCGTTGCGGAGGACGGTGGGGCGCTGCTCGGGACGGTCACCGGCACATGGGACGGGCGGCGCGGCTGGCTGATGCGGCTTGCGGTGGCACCCCCCACTCGTGGCCGGGGCCTCGGTCGCGCGCTCTGCGAGGAGCTGGAACGGCGGCTCGTGGCGCGCGGCGCTGCACAGGTGAACCTGTTCGTGTTCGGCGGCAACGCTGACGCCCTGGCGTTCTGGGACCGCCAGGGCTACGCCCGCAGCCCGCCCGTCGAGCTGTTGAGCAAGCGCCTCGGCCGGCAAGACGCGGCGCGCCCGTCGAGCTGCTGAGCGAACGCCGGGTTGCGTTCCATCACGGTCGCTGCGCGGGCGCCACAACGGCTCAGCCCGGGGCCGTTGCGGCGTCCGCCAGCGACGGGTCCTCGACCAGCTCGACCAGCACCCCCATGGCGCCCTTGGGGTGCAGGAACGCGACCGTGCAGCCGCGTGATCCCGGCCGGGGATGGTCGTCGACCACGCGGACGCCCTGCTCCTTGAGCCGCGTCAGGGTGGCCGAGACATCCGCCACCCCGTAGCCCACGTGGTGGACGCCCGGACCGCCGTTGCGCTCCAGGAACCGCGCCACCGGCGAGTCGTCGCGCGTCGGCTCCAGCAGCTGGATGAAGCTGTCCCCGATCGCCAGCAGCGCCTCGGCGACCCCGTCGGGCTCCATCCGCTCGCGGTGGACGACCTCGGCGCCGTACAGCCGCTGGTGGTAGCGGATCGCCTCCTCGAGGTTCTCGACCGCGTAGCCGACGTGGTCGATGCGCTGCAGCAGCATGCGCGCCCTTCCTCGTTCGGGTCCCTGGTGTGCCGAGTCTACGGACACCGCGTGGCACGATGAGTCCATGCAGGCACAGCCCGCGCAGGAATTGGAGGGCGTGGCGACGACGTTGCGCGCTCACGGGGCGCGCTTCGCCTTCGTTCACGGCAGCGCCGCCGTGCCGGGAGCCACCGCGCCTGGCGACATCGACGTGGCCGCGTGGTTCGGCGACGCCCGCGTCGACGGGCTGGCCGTCGCGGCGGCGCTTCCTGGATGGGTGGACCTGCTGACGCTCGATCGAGCGCCCCTGGAGCTGGGCGGCCGGGTCGCGCTCACGGGGCGGCTGCTGTTCGAGGACGACCCGCCTGTCCGCGTGCGGTGGCAGGCGCAGACCCGCAAGCTCGCGCTCGACGAGCGTCACCGGGTCGAACGGGCCGCGCGGACTTCGTGGCGGGACGCCGTGGTTGACCCGGAGCGGCTCCACCGGCTGCTCAGGGGGGTGACCGAAGACCTCGCGTGGCTGCGGCGCTATGCGGCTGTCGTGCGGGCAGAACTCCTGGCCGATCCCGCGCGGCTGGGGCACACGAAGTACCTGTTCGTGACGGCGTTGGAGGGCTGCGTCGACGTCGGGCACCACGTGGTCGCCTCAGAGGGGTGGCGCGTGCCGGACACGAACGCCGACGCCATGCGCGCGCTGGCGGAGCATGACGTGATCGTCGACGAGGTGGCCCGATCGATGGCCAAGGCTGTCGGCTTCCGCAACCTGCTCGTGCACAACTACGCCGAGGTCGACGACGAGCGCGTGGCGGACTACCTCAACGACCTCGGCGATCTCGACCGGTTCGTGACGGCGCTGACGGCGCTCCTAGAGGACTGATCGGAACCGCGGCGCGGAATCAGAGGAGGTCGGGGCGCTCCCATTTCTCGCCGCGCACGTGGTGGTCGAGGAACGCGTAGACGGTCTCGTACCACACTCTGGTGTGCTCGGGCTTGAGCACCCAGTGGTTCTCGTCGGGAAAATGCAGGTACTTCGCGTCGACGCCGTGGCGGGCAAGGTCGGTCCACAGGGTCAGCCCCTCGCTGACGGGCACGCGGTAGTCCTTCTCCCCGTGGATCACGAGCATCGGCGTGCGGATGCTGTCCACGTGGCGGTGGGGCGACCACTCCTGGTAGCGGCTGGGGTCGGTGTAACGGTCGCCGAACTCGTTCTCCCACCACGGGCCGAGGTCGGTGGCGCCGTGGAAAGCCTCGAGGTTCCACAGGCTGGCGTGGGTGACGATGGCGTCGAAGCGGTCGGTGTGGCCGGCGACCCAGTTGGCCATGTAGCCGCCGAACGAGCCGCCCATCGCTGCCGTCCGCTCGGCGTCGATGTCGGCGCGCGCCTCGACGGCGTCGACCAGCGCCAGGATGTCGGTGTAGGGCTCGGCGCCCCAACGGCCCCAGCCGCGCTGGATGTAGCCCAGCCCGTAGCCCGTGGACAGGGCGGGGTCGGGCAGCAGCACCGCGTAACCGCGAGCGGCCAGCAGCTGCGGGTTCCACCGCCAGCTCCACCCTGACCAGCTGCCCAGCGGGCCGCCGTGGATGAACACCACCAGCGGCGCGGGCCCGTCCTGGTGCTCGGGCAGCACCAGCCAGCCGGGCACGCGCACGCCGTCGCCTGCGCTGGTCTCGACCCGCTCGACCCGGGCTGGTGGCGTCGCCCCGGCACCGGGGGAGAGAAGCGGACGCGGCTCCTGGTCCGCGGCTGCGGGGTCCAGAGCGACCACGGCGGGTGGGTAGGCCCAGTGGGAGCGCAGCGCGTACAGCGCCGAGCCGTCAGGGGCGGGGGTCAGGTCCGTGTAGGCGCCCTCGGTGGCCAGCCGTGTGACGTCACCGGTCGCGATGTCGACGCGGTACGGCCGGGTGCAGCCGTCCTCGTCGGCGGTGAAGAACACCGCGGAGCCGTCGGGTGACCACACCGGGGCCTGCGGCCAGCGGTCGAACCCCTCAAGCAGATCGCGCTGCTCGCCGCTCGCCAGGTCGACGAGCACAAGCGTCAGGTCCGGCACCCCATCCGGCGTCGCGAGCGGGGCGCGCAGCGCGACGACCGCCGTGCCGTCGGGAGCGACCTTCGGGCTGGCGTAGCGCAGCCGATCACCGGCGGCGAGGACCCGCCGCTCGCCTGGCCTGCCCTGGTGGTCGATCGCGACGGCGACCAGCTCGAGCACCCGGTCACGAGGGTCGGTCGGGCTGGTCCACCACGAGGTGACCAGCGTCGCGCCGTCGGGGGCGAGGTCGAACTCCTGCTCCTCCAGCGCGAAGGCGACGCGCGGTGTGAGGGCGTGGAACGCGGGGCGCTCGCTCGCGTCCGCCTGAGCGAACAGCTGGCGCTCCCGTGGCCCGTACCAGCGGTCCCAGAAGCGCACCGGGTACGTCTCGAACAGCTGGGCGGTGACCTTGCGGTCCTTGCGCGCCTTGCCACGCTCGGTGTCGTCCTTCCAGCTGTCGGCGTCGGGGTGGATGTTCGCGCCCAGCACCACGCGTCCATCCTCACGAGCGACCGCGAACCCGACGACGCCACCGGGCGGATCGGCGACCAGGGCCGCCTCGCCGCCCGCGGCGGGCAGACGCCACAGGCGTGCGACCGGGTCGTCGTCGGCGTCCTTCGCTTCCGGGTCGGGCCGGGCCGAGGTGAACAGCACGCTGCCGTCAGGAGCGAACCGCGGATCCGACTCGCCCTTGGCGGAGCGGGTGACGCGGCGGGGCGGCGCGTGACCCTCGGGGTCGATCGCCCACAGTGCGGTCACGTAGGCGGTACCGTCGGGGTCCAGTTGGCCGACGCTGGTGACGAGTTGGCGACCGTCGGGCGAGACGTCCAGCCCGGCCACCCGCGGCAGCGCGAGGTAGTTGTCGAGGTCGAGTTCGGGAGCGGTGTCGGCTGGGATGTCAGTCATTGCCGCCATGATCGCACACCACCCCCTGGGCGCACCTTGAGCCAGGTCGTGCGGCACTAGACTGGGAGGGGAGATCCGCTCGCGACAGGAATTCGACATGGACCCACGCGAAGCCGTCATCGTCGGCTACGCCCGCACACCCGTCGGCAGGTTCAACGGCGGCCTGTCGTCTCTGACCGCTATGGAGCTCGGCGGCGCCGCCGTCCGCGCCGCCCTCGAGCGTTCCGGCGTCGAGGCAGCCGCGGTCGAAGGTGTCTACATGGGTCACGTGCTCCAGGCGGGTCAGGGGCAGATCACCGCCCGGCAGGCGGCGGTCGCCGGCGGCGTCGGCATGGGCGTGCCCGCGACGACGCTGAACAAGGTGTGCCTTTCGGGCGTGACCGCAATCCAGACCGCCCGTCAGCAGATCCAGCTCGGCGAGGCCGACGTCGTGATCGCCGGCGGCATGGAATCGATGTCCCAGGCGCCCTACCTGCTGCCGAAGGCCCGCCAGGGATACCGCATGGGCAACGCCGAGGTCGTCGACGCGATGATCCACGACGGGCTGTGGTGCGCCTTCGATGACGAGCACATGGGCGCAGGCGCTGACCGCATGAACTTCGAGTACGGGATCACCCGCGACGCCCAGGACGAGTGGTCGGCCGCCTCCCACGAGCGGGCGGCGGCGGCGTGGAAGGACGGCCGGTTCGCCGAGGAGGTCGTGCCCGTCGACGTGCCCCAGCGGCGTGGCGACGCGGTCGTCGTGGACACCGACGAGGGCATGCGTCCCGGCACCACCACCGAGTCGCTCGCCAAGCTGCGCCCGGCCTTCTCGGCGCAGGGCAGCATCACGGCCGGCAACGCCAGCCAGATCTCCGACGGGGCTGCCGCGCTGGTGGTCACCAGCGCCAGCTACGCGGACGAGCACGGTCTGCGGCCGCTGGGCCGCATCCTGGCCTACGGCACCGTCGCCGGGCCCGACCCCTCCCTGCATCACCAGCCTGCCGACGCGATCCAGGCCGCCGTCGCCAAGCTCGACGGCGTTGAGGGCGGCGACCTCGACCTGTACGAGATGAACGAGGCGTTCGCGGCCGTCGCGATCCACTCCGCTCAGCTGCTGGGCGTGCCGGCCGAGAAGGTCAATGTGAACGGCGGGGCGGTCGCGCTCGGTCACCCCATCGGCTGCACCGGCGCGCGCATCACCATCACCCTGCTCGCCGAGCTGCGGCGCCGCGGTGGGGGGCGCGGCGCGGCGGCGTTGTGCGGCGGCGGTGGCCAGGGCGACGCCCTGATCCTCGAGACGGTCGACGCCTAGTGCCGCGCACCGCAAGTGAGCCCAGGCCGCATGGCGTCCTGTTCGACGCGGGCGGGACGCTCGTGCGCGTCAACCGTGAGCGGCTCGAGGCTGCGCTGCGATCGCGTGGGCACGAGGCGGCAGACCTCGAAGGCGCGTTCTGGCGGACGGCCGTCTTGCTCGACAGCGAGTTCGCGCCCGGCGTGGCATTCGAGTCGTGGTGGCTGGACTGGCAGTCCAGGCTCGCCGAGCACGCCGAGGTGCCTGTCGCCGTGATGCACGAGGCATACGCCGAGTGTGACGCCGAGTGGTTCCTCTGGGAGGAGCCCATCGAGGGCGCCGCCGCCTGTCTCACCCGCCTGCGGGAGGAGGGCGTACGGGTCGGCGTGGTGTCCAACGCCGACGGGCGCATCGCCCATGCGCTGGAGCGCGCCGGCCTGGCCGATCTGCTGGAGGTCATCGTCGACTCCGGCGTGGTGGGCGTGGAGAAGCCCGATCCAGCGATCTTCGCTCATGCGCTGGAGCCGTTAGGCCTGGCGGCCAGCCAGACGTGGTACCTCGGCGACACCGTCCACTACGACGCGGCGGCCGCCGAAGCGGCGGGCATGACCTCATGGATCATCGACCACGGCGGCCTGCACACCATCCCGCACCCCCGCCGTGTGACCTCACTGGCGGAGTTCGCCGACGTCGTGCTCGCACGAGCCGTCTGAGCTGCTGACCGTGGAGCCCACCGAGCTCGTCGAGCGGCTGCGGCGTGGTGAGCGCCGCGCCCTCGCGCGCTTGCTGACCCGCGTCGAGGACGGCTCGGAGGACGTCCTCCGCGACGTCGTGCGGCTGATCCACCCGCACACCGGGGGGTCCCGGCTGGTCGGCATCACCGGTTCGCCCGGCGTCGGCAAGTCGACGCTCACCAACGCGCTCGTCCGCGAGTGGCGCGGCCGCGGCTGCAGGGTCGCCGTCCTGGCGGTGGACCCGTCGTCGCCGTTCTCCGGCGGCGCGCTGCTCGGCGACCGTGTGCGCATGCAGGACCACGCGCTCGATGATGGAGTGTTCATCCGCTCGATGGCCAGCCGGGGTCACCTGGGCGGGCTGTCGTGGGCAACCCCGCAGGCGCTCCTCGTCCTGGACGCCGGCGGCTTCGACATCGTCGTCGTGGAGACGGTGGGCGTCGGGCAGGCCGAGGTGGAGATCGCCTCCCTGGCTGACACGACGGTCGTCACGGTGGCGCCTGGCATGGGCGACGCGATCCAGGCGGCGAAGGCCGGGATCCTGGAGGTCGCCGATGTGTTCTGCGTCAACAAGGCGGACCGTGACGGGGCCGACCGCACGGTCCGCGAGCTGCGCGACATGCAGCACCTGGCCGCTCCGGGAGAGGACGCCGAGCCCGGCTGGGACGTGCCGATCCGCAAGACCGTGGCCGCTGACGGCCGCGGGGTCGCGGAGCTGGCTGACGCCATCGGCGCGCACCACGGATGGCTCGTCGAGCACGGCGTGCTTGACCGCCGCCGCCTCGATCGCGCCCGAGTGCAGCTTCGCGAGCTCGCGCTGGGCGTCGTGCGCGGCCGCTTCGCCGCCATCGGCGACGGCGATCTGGTCGCGACGCTGGCTCGCAAGGTCGCCGACCGCGCGGTCGACCCCTACACCGCGGCAGACGAGCTCGTCGCCAGCCTGGGATAGCGGCCGAGCGGCCCGCGGAGCCCGTGGTCGGCGCGCGGGCCGACCGGACGTTGTCCCTCTGGCCAGGACGCGGAGAAATCCGGGGCCGATTACCCTGACCGGGCGTACCCGGCGTGCAACCTCGTGCCACGGCAGGACGTCGTGGGGGATGACGACAGCGCAGGTTGCTCGCACAATCAGGAGAACGAATGTCCCGCCGCCTCATGCTCTTCCTCCTCGTTCCGGCACTCGTCGGGACCATGACCGGAGTCGGGCTCGCGGCTCGTGACTGGGACCCGTTCGCGGGCTCCTCCACGATCCTCGCAGACGCGACCGGCGCCACGCCCTCCGTAGCTCCGACACCGACGGCCACGGCGACGTCCGAGCCCGCGCCGACGCCGACGCCTGAGGCGACACCCGCGGCGGTCGCCACCGTCGACCCGCTGCCCGTGCCCACGGACGAGCCCACCGACGACGGGGCCGCCTACGACGTCGCGGCCGTTCAGCAGCAGCTGACCGACCTGCGCTACTACGTCGGCGCGGTCGACGGTGAGCCCGGCGGCCAGACCACGAGCGCCGTCATGGGCTTCCAGAAGGTCAACGGCCTGGTCGCCGACGGCGTGGTCGGACCGCAGACGCTGGCGGCGCTGGAGAACCCCGCCCCCGTGCAGCTGCAGGGCGGCCCCGGCAACCGCATCGAGGTCGACCTGTCCAAGCAGGTGCTGTACTTCGTGCAGGGCGGCGAGCTGCAGCGGATCATGCCCGTGTCCTCGGGCAGCGGTGAGACGTACGCGACGTCCGGTGGTGGCACCGCACGCAGCCTGACGCCGGTGGGCGCGTACACGATCGAGCGCCGCATCCGCGGGGAGCGCAACGCCGCCCTGGGGACGCTGTACGACCCCATGTACTTCTACCGGGGTTGGGCCATCCACGGCTCCAATTCGGTGCCCGCCTACCCGGCGAGCCACGGCTGTGTCCGGGTGACCCGCGCCGACGCCATCTGGCTGTTCGACCGGGCACCAGACGGCACCGCCGTGATCCTCTACGGAGGCACGCACACGTTCACCGCCGGCAGCGGGGCCGCAGGCACCGACACGCCCGCAGGAGACACCGGCGCGGTCGCGGAACCGCCGACCCCGACCGAGCCGCCCGCACCTCCGCCCGAGCCGACGGAGCTCGAGCCGACGGAGCCGGAGCCGACTGAGCCGGAGCCGACGGAGCCGGAGCCGACTGAGCCGGAGCCGACGGAGCCGGAGCCGACGGAGCCGGAGCCCACGGAGCCGGAGCCCACGGAGCCGGAGCCGTCCCCGACGGGCGAGCCGTCGGAGCCCGCCCTCAACCCGCCGCCCAGTCCCAGCCCGTAGCCGGGACGTCGCAACCTGCTCGGCCACGGCCGGCCCGCTGGTCACGCCCGGGTCGGGTGGCATGATGGGCTCTCACGCACACGCCAGCGAGGATCCGGCGAGCGAGGAGCCCAGCGTGACCGAGGACGAGCTGCAGCGCGCGGCGCAGGAGTGGCAGCGGCGCTACGCCGCGACGCCTGAGCGCGATGCGACCTTCACGACCCTGTCAGACGTGGAGATCCCGGCACTGGTCGGTCCGCACAACTACACCGTCGACGCCGAGCGCGTCGGGTTTCCCGGGGTCTACCCCTTCACCCGTGGGGTGTACCCGTCCATGTACCGCACCCGGCCGTGGACGATCCGCCAGTTCGCGGGCTTCGGCAGCGTCGAGGACACCAACCGCCGCTACCACGACCTGCTCGAGGCTGGCCAGCACGGCCTGTCGGTGGCCTTCGACATGCCCACGCTGATGGGCAGGGACTCCGACGAGCCCGAGAGCGAGGGCGAGGTCGGCCACTGCGGCGTCGCGGTGGACACGATCGACGACATGGAGCGGCTGTTCGACGGCATCCCCCTGGGCGAGATCACGACCTCGATGACCATCAACGCCCCGGCCGTGGTGGTGTTCGCCATGTACTGCGTCGCCGCCGAACGGCAGGGCTTCGACCTGCCCAGCCTCGGCGGGACGCTGCAGACCGACATCCACAAGGAGTACATCGCGCAGAAGGAGTGGCTGTTCCCGCCCCAGCCGCACCTGCGGCTCATCGGTGACCTGATGGAGTTCACCACCGCCAACCTGCCCCGCTACCACCCCATCTCGATCTCGGGATACCACATCCGCGAGGCGGGTTCGACCGCGGCGCAGGAGCTGGCGTTCACCCTCGCCGCGGGCTTCAGCTACGTGGAGCTCGGCCAGTCCCGGGGCCTGGACATCGACACGTTCGGCCCGCGGCTGAGCTTCTTCTTCGACAGCCACATCGACTTCTTCGAGGAGATCGGCAAGTTCCGCGCCGCTCGTCGGATCTGGGCCCGCTGGTTGAAGGAGCGCTACGGCGCGACCAGCGAGAAGGCCATGCTGATGCGGTTCCACACCCAGACCGCGGGCGTGTCACTGACGGCCCAGCAGCCGGACAACAACATCGTGCGCACGGCCGTCGAGGCGCTCGCCGCGGTGCTCGGCGGAACGCAGTCGTTGCACACCAACGCCCTCGACGAGGTGCTCGCGCTGCCGAGCGACAAGGCCGCACGAACCGCGCTGCGCACCCAGCAGGTGATCGCCGAGGAGACCGAGGTCACCAGCGCCATCGATCCGCTGGGCGGCGCTTGGTTCGTGGAGTGGATGACGGACAAGGTCGAGGCGGACGCCGAGGCCTACTTCGCGAGGATCCTCGACCTGAGCCCGGACGGCACCGTCACCGGCGGCCTGCTGCGGGGCATCGAGTCCGGCTGGTTCTCCTCTGAGATCGCCGACGCCGCGTTCGCCTACCAGCAGCAGCTGGAGAAGGGCGACAAGAAGCTCGTCGGGGTGAACGTCCACACCGGCGATGGTGCGGACGACGAGCTCGAGGTCATGCGCATCTCCGCCGATGTCGAGACCGCTCAGGATGCGCGACTCGCGAATTACCGCCGCCGCCGCGACCAGGCCGTCACGCAGGCGGCACTCGATCGGCTGAAGGCGGCCTGCGCCACCGATGACAACCTGATCCCGGTGATCATGGACGCCGTGCGCGCCGATGCGACCCTCGGCGAGGTCTGCGCCACCATGAAGCAGGTCTTCGGCACCTACCGCGAGCCGCCCGTCATCTGACGCAGGCGCCCCCATGACGAGGCCTCGTCAGTCTCCGCCCTCGCCTCGGCCCCGACCCCGACCCCGGCCGCGATCGTCGTCGTCCTCGTCGTCGTCGTCGTCCGAGTCAGGCTCGGCGGCCAGCGGCTCCAGGATCCCGATCAGCAGCGCGCCCGCGTCCTGGGCGAGCTCGCCGTCGTCGACGGCTTCACGGACGCCCTTGATGAGATCGCGAGCGTCGCCTCGCCGCTGGCCGTCCTCGATGAACTCCTCGAGCTCGGAGAGGATGTCGTCGCCGGCGACGCCGTAGCCGTCGGGGTCTTCGGCAAGGGCGGCCGCGAACTCCTCGGGCGTCTGGGCCAGGCGGGTGGCGACCTCGGTCGGGGGAGGCGTCGGCGTCGGTTCCGGTGTGGGTGTGGGTGTCCGGCGGGTGGTGGCGCTCGCGACAGGCGACGGGGTCGCGGACGGCGTCACGGTGCCGGCGGCCGGGGACGGCTCGGCGGCGGCCGGTCCAGGTTCGCCGCCCGACTGCGCCGCGGCGAACGCGCCGAACGCGATGAGGCCGAGCACGGCGGCGACCACGAAGGCCCACAACGCGCCCGAGCCGGCGCCGCGGCCGCGGCCCCCGGTCAGAACCGCAGGTTCCCCGTCGTCCGCCTGATCGGCGCCATGGCTCGCGGCGAACGCGGCCGGTGCCCCCATGACCAGCGTGCCGCCGCCTGGGACCTCGCCGGCGGGGGTCAGAGCTGGTGACAAGACGGGTGGCTGCGCGGCGTGGTCCGCCAGGGCTGCGCGCATGTCGCCGGCCGAGGCGTACCGGTCGCCTGGCGCCTTCTCCAGCGCGCGATGCACGACCGCCGCCAGCGCTGGCGGCACGCCAGGCGCTGCGCCGGCCAGCGGCGGGGCGGCCACTCGCTGGTGGGCGACCGCGATGGCTACGGCGCTGCCCTCGTTGAACGGCGGCGCTCCGGACAGCAGCTCGTAGACCAGGATGCCGACCGCGTACAGGTCGGTCGCCGCGGTCGCGCGCTCCCCGGCGGCCTGCTCGGGCGCGAGGTAGCGCGGCGTACCGATCACCGTGCCGGTGATCGTGAGCCCGCTCGCGGCCTCCTGGATGCCCTTGGCGATGCCGAAGTCGGCCAGCTTCGCCTCGCTGCCGTCGGCGGGGAGCAGGATGTTGCTGGGCTTGACGTCGCGGTGCACGAGACCGCGCTCGTGGGCTGCCTGCAGCGCAGCCAGGACGGCGTCGGCGATGGCTACCGCCTCGGCCACCGGAAGTGGTCCCCGCTCCCGCAGCAGGTCGGTCAAGGTGCGCCCGTCGACGTACTCCATGACCAGGAACGGGGTGCCGTCGTCCTCGCCGACGTCGAAGACCCCCACCGCGTTGGGGTGCGAGAGGCTGGCCGCGGCCCTGGCCTCGCGGAGCATGCGCTGGCGGACGATCGGGTCGCTCGCGAGCTCGCCGCGCAGCAGCTTCACCGCCACCCGGCGGTCCAAGAGCTCGTCATGTGCGGCGTGAACGCGGGACATCCCGCCGGTGCCCAGCAGCTCCTCGAGGCGATAGCGCCCGGCCAAGGTGGTCATCTCATCCAGCGTAAGGTCTGCCGCCACGTGAGTGGGCCGGTCACAGCGCGGCGAGCGCTCGGAGGTCGTCCTCTGGCAGGAGCCCCGGGACGAGCGTGCGCTGGGCCAGGATCGTCGGGACGCCGCCCACACCGTCGCGCCGTCGCTGGCCCGTGCGCCGTCGCAGCAGAGCCAGCCGCGCGCGGTCGCGCGACGCGGCGCCGGCGAGGTCGGGGTCGAGTCCCGCGGTGATCGCCAGATCCGCTAGCACCGCCCGGTCGGCGAGGTCAGCGTCGGCTTCCCAGAACGCGCGATAGCAGACGGTCCGCCACGCGGCTCCGAGGTCCGAGGTGTCCGCGGTCTCACCGATGAGGTGCGCCAGCGCGGTCGGGGGCAGGCGTGACGGGCGCCGCAGGGCGACGCCCTCGCGTTGGGCCTCGGGCGCCAACCGGCCCAGCTCGGCCACGACGTCGAGCGTCACCGGGAGGGCAGCGTCAATCCCGATCGCCTCGAACCCCACGTACTCGACCGCCATGCCCTCCTCGGCGAGCCGCTGCAGGCGCGCGACCGCGACCGCCGAGGCGGGTGAGGTGAAGTCGTGGAAGAGCGTGAGCACTGCACAACGGTACGTCGATCCGCGGGGGCATCGAAAACGGGGTTGCCAAGACATCGTTACGATGTCATAATGATGTCAGACAGGCTCAAGCGCACGCACGCCACCGAGGAGGGCAGCATGATGAACCTGGACCCGAATGTGATGTGGACCGAGCACCGGCTCCGGACGGAACGTCTACGCGCGATGATGCGCCCCGGCCGGAGTGGTCGCTCTGTAGTCGCGGCCCCGCCGCCAGCCCGCCAGCCCGCCATGGAAAGGCACGATGACATGGATACCCAGAGCGTCACAGCGCGCCTCGACGCTGCGCTCGCCCAGCAGGTCACCCTGGCAGGGGGGGACCCGGCGGTTGAGGCGGCCGGCGAGACCCTGCGGGCAGCGCTCGCGCCGGCCGCGCGCCAGATGGCGCTCGAGCTCGCTGAGCAGGCCGCCACCGAGATCGCCGCGCAGCTGCCCGACCACGATGTCGAGGTGGTGCTGCGCGACGGCGAGCCCGCGCTGGCCGTGCGCCAGGCTCGCGGCCACGAGCCCAGCGTCGACGAGGACCTGGAGGCGCGCATCACCCTGCGCCTGCCGCCCAGCGTCAAGGCGCGGGTGGAGGAGGCGGCTGGGACGATGGGCGACTCGGTCAACGCCTGGGTCGTGAAGACCTTGTCGGCGAAGGCGACGCGGCCATCGGGTCCGGGCCGGCGCGTCAGCGGCACGGTGCGGACGTGACCTCCCGGCGCGAGACGTTCACGGTCTCCGAGCGCCCAGCGATCGAGGTGCGCATGGCGTCCGGGGGCGTGCGGGTCCTGCCCGGGCGCGACGGTCAGCTGGAGGTCGAGATCGACGGGGGCGACCCTGGCGGCTTCCAGGTCAGCCAGTCGGGCGATCGGGTGGTCGTGTCCCAGCCATCGGGGGCGCGGCGCTGGGCGAGCCATGACATCACGGTGACCGCACCGGAGGGCGTCGCCGTCGAGGCGCGCCTGGCGAGCGCCGACCTCGATGTCAACGTCAACGCGGTCACGGTTCGCGTCGAGGTCGCGTCCGGGGACGTGCGCGCTGGCAAGGTGACCGGCGACGTCCGCGTGAGGACGGCCTCGGGCGACTTGGTCGTCGAGGATGTCGGCGGAAACCTGGAGGTCAGCAGCGCCTCGGGGGACGTCCGCGCCCGCCGTGTGGACGGGTCCGTGAACGTGAACACCGCGAGCGGCGGTCTCAGCGTGGAGGCCGTCGGCGGGTCGTTCTCGGCGAAGTCGGCCAGCGGTGACCTGGTCGTGCGCGCCTATGCGGGCACCGATCTGAGGGCCGCGACGATGTCGGGGGACGTGCGGGTGGGCTTCCCGGCCGGCCGTACCCTCGACTTGGACCTTACGACCCTGTCCGGCGACGTGCGCAACGGCTTCGCCATGTCCTCGGACGCCGCCGGTGGCTCCGCACCGACCGACCGGACACGGGTGCGCGCCCGCACGGTGTCAGGCGACATCGTGGTCGGACCGGTTTGACTCGACGGGGGGACTCACGAGGCGAAGACGACCTCGGCGAGGCGGGCGCGGTGGGCGGCCGCCGTGCCGTAGCTGGACTCCAGCGCCTTGCCGCGCTTGAGCCACAGGTGCAGGTCGTGCTCCCAGGTGAAGCCGATGCCGCCGTGGCACTGCAGCGCCTCGGCGCTGGCCTTGGCGGCCGCCTGGGTGGCGAAGGACTTCGCGACGCTGGCCGCTTCGGAGCGGTCGTCGAGGTCGCATGCGATCGCGTAGGCGGCGTACCAGGTGGCCGCCTTGGACGGCTCGGTCAGGAGCATGGTCTCCGCCAGCTTGTGCTTGACCGCCTGGAACGAGCCCACCGGTCTGCCGAACTGCTCGCGCTGCAGCACGTACGCCACGGTCATCTCAAGCAGCCGCTCGCTCAGGCCGTTGAGGATCGCGGCGGTCCCCGCCGCGCCGCGGTCGAACGCCTTGGCGGCAGCCTGCGGTCCGCCGGCCATCCGGGTGTCGTCACCGGTCTCGGCCTCCACCGTGAACACGCGCCGAGCGCCGTCCAGGGAGGGCTGGCGAGTGGCCTGGAACAGCTCGCGCGGCACAGCGTGAAGCTGACCGTCGCGCTCGAGCAGCAGCAGCTGCGCGACGTCGGCGTCGACGACGAACGGAGCGCCGTCCAGCTGGACGGTCACCACCGCCTCGCCGGCGGTGATCCTGGGCAGCCACGCCTGCCGCTGCTGGTCGGTTCCCGCCTCGACCAGCAGCGGCGCCGCGATCGCCGTCGTCTCCAGCAGCGGTGCGGGGACCACGGCCCGACCGGCTTCGTGCAGCAGCAGCGTGAGATCGACGTCGCCCAGACCCAGGCCGCCGTGCTCGGTGGGGACCGTGAGCCCGATGAACCCCGTCTCGGCCATGCTGCGCCACAGCTGTTCATCGTGGTCGTCGCCGTCCCAGCGTGCGCGCACCCTCGAGGGCGGGCACTCGCCGGCGAAGAAGTCGCGCGCGGCGTCGCGCAGGGCGTACTGCTCATCGGTGAAGTCGAAGTCCATCAGCCGCGCGGCTCCCTCGGCAGGCCGAGCAGGCGCTCGGCGACGATGTTCTTCTGGATCTCGCTGGTGCCCGCGTAGATGCAGGCGGCACGGGCGTACCAGTAGCGTTTGTGCCAGTGGTCCCACAGCGCGGCGGCGTCGTGGCCGAGCACGTCGGTGACCGCACTTGACTTCGGGCCGAGCTCGGCCAGCGTCCCCAGCACCTCCATCCCGGTTTCGAACAGCCGGACCTCCATCTCGGACCAGTACAGCTTGTTGAGGCTTGCCTCGGGACCGATCGGCTTGCCCTTCGCCATACAGGTGAGCGTCCGGTAGGTGTTGTGCCTGAACACCTCCGTCTCGGCGTACATCCCGGCGATGCGGTCGCGGACGATCGGATCGGTGTCGCGGCCCGCGGCCCTGGCCAGGGTGACGAGCTCCCGCAGGATCCTGGAGAAGCGCACATGGCTGCCGAGCCCGGTGCCGCGCTCGAAGCCCAGCGTCGTCATGGCCACCCGCCAGCCGTCGTTGACCTCGCCGACGACGTTCTCGGCGGGTACGCGCACGTCGGTGAAGAACACCTCAGCGAAGCCGGCGTCGCCGTTGATCTGCACGATTGGCCGCACGTCGATGCCGGGTGAGCGCATGTCGATCATCAAGCACGTGATCCCCCTGTGCTTCGCGGCGTCGGCTTCGGTGCGGACCAGTGCGAACATCCAGTCGGCGAAGCGTCCCTGGGACGTCCAGGTCTTCTGCCCGTTGACGATGTAGGTGTCGTCATCTCGCACAGCGGTCGTGGTCAGCCCGGCCAGGTCGCTGCCCGCGCCGGGCTCGCTGAAGCCCTGGCACCAGATGTCCTCGCAGGACAGCATCCCTGGCAGCCAGCGGGCCTTCTGCTCGTCGGTGCCATAGACCATGAGGGTCGGCCCGGCGAGCCCCAGCGCCAGGACGTTGACGCGCTCGGGGCCGTCAGCCCGCGCGTACTCCTCGCTGAAGATCGCCACCGACAGCATGTCGGCGTCGCGCCCGCCGTAGGCCTTCGGCCAGTGGATGGCCGCGTACCCGGCCTCGTAGAGCCGCCGCTCCCACGCCTGGTGCGCGGCGACGCCCTCCGCGGTGGACGTCGGCGGCAGCGGCTCTGCCGGCGCGTTGGCCTCGAGCCAGGCGCGCACCTCGTCGCGAAACGCCTGCTGCTCGGTCGTGAGGTCGAGATCCATGGGCAGTCCCTGATGTTGACACCTGAGAAACTGACTCGGGTCAGTTCTACCGCGCTCTACCCCTGCCCGCTCAGCTTTCTCGCCCTCCAGCGAGTTCCTGCCCCCGGCTCGTCGCTGGCCGCCGCACACCTCGCCTGCCCGCCGAGCTTTCTCGCCCTCCAGCGAGTTCTCTGCCCGTGCGGGCCGCCGCTCCCGCCGGGTAGCCTTGCCCGCCGATGCCCACCCTCGTCACCGGTGCCGCGACCCCTGCCGGACGCGCCTGCGTCCGCGCGCTGCTGCGCGGCGGCGGGGAGGTGCGCGCCTACCTGGATCCGGAGACGGCCGCCGAGGGCACGGTCGGCGGCCTCCGCGCGCTCGGCGTCAAGACCGCCCGCGGCGCGCTGGACGACGAGGGCCGCCTGGAGCTGGCCTGCGAGCAGGTCCACACCGTCGTGCACGCCGCCGCCGATCCTCTCGTTGCCCCCGCCACGGTTCTGGACGACCTCGCCACGGTCGCGTCAGCGGCGCTCGGGGCGGGGTGCTGTCGCCTCGTGCTGGTCAGCCACCTCGGCGCCGACGACCCAGGCGACAACGAGTGGCTGATCGCGCTCGGCGCTGCGGAGGAGCTCGCGGCGGACTCGCCGGTGGACACCGTGGTGCTGCGCCGATCCCTCACCTACGGTCCCGACGACCCCCTGACCGAAGCGCTGGTCGCCGGCGCGGCTGGAGCCGACCTCGAGGCCATGCATGCGCCGCTGTGGATCGACGACCTCGCCGCCGCGGCCGTGGCGGCCGACGCGCGTGATCGCGAGGACGGCGCCCTGCCCCACCTGCTGGTGCCGCTGGGCGGTCCCCGCGCATGCAGCCTCGGCGAGCTGGTGGCGCTGCTCGGCGGCCAGGTCACCGGCGGGCTGCGCAGCTCCATCGCCAGGGCGGTGCCCGGTCAGCGACGGCTGCCTTCGCACGTCCTCGACCTGCTGTCCCGTGACCTGCTCCCTCCGCGGGACGCCCCGACCGCGGGCACCTCCCCGGAGGCCGGGTCGGACCAGGTGCGCGCCAGTGCAGGGACCGGTGACGCCTGACCAGCGCCGATCGTTGACGCGGTCTTTCGCTTCGTGGAAGAACTCATCTACGATACGGATGTCCCGGCGGAGTGGTGGTGGGGCGTGCCGGAGGGGGCGGCCCACGATGGTCCGCCGGCGCTGGAGCGCGATATGGCGTTGACGCGAAGGGCGGAGGACGAGACCGGTGAGCGACAAAGCAGCGGGGGTGCAGTCGGTCGAGCGTGCGCTGGACGTGCTGGAGGCGCTCGCGTCCGCCGGCAAACAGATGGGCGTGAGTGAGCTCGGCCAGGTGGCCGGGTTGCCCTACGCGACCATCCACCGGCTGACCGCTACGTTGGTGACGCGCGGGTACGTGCGCCAGGATCCGCGTTCGCGCAAGTACCTCCTCGGCGCGCGGCTGGTCAAGCTCGGCGCCTCGGCGGGCCGGGTGCTCGGCGACTGGATCCAGCCCTACCTCCAGGAGCTGGTGGACCTGACCGGCGAGACCGCCAACCTGGCGTTGCTGGAGGACGGCGACGTCGTGTACGTGGCGCAGGTGTCGTCCGGCAGGATGATGCGCATGTTCACTGAAGTCGGCCAGCGCGTTCCGCCCCACGGCACGGCGGTCGGCAAGGTGCTGCTGGCCCACCAGCCGCGCCAGGCGGTCGAGCGGATCCTCGAACGCAACGGGCTCCCCGCCGCCACGCCCAACACCACCACAGACCCCGACGCTCTTCTCACCGAGCTCGACTTGGTGCGCACGCAAGGCTACGCGCTCGACATGGAGGAGCAGGAAGTGGGTGTGTGCTGCGTCGCCGTGCCCGCGCTACCGATGGATGGGTGGGTCGCGGCCATGTCGGTGTCAGGGCCCACGGGGCGGATGGGCCAGGAGACCAGGGGGCGGATCATCGCCGACATGGTGCGCGTGTCGGAGCGCCTGACCGCGTCGATGGCCGCGAACCCGCCGCACGAGCCCCCACCACGTGCGCCCGACCCCGGAGCGCCGCTCAGCTGATCCCCGCCCTCGAGGGCTCGCTCCGCATGCTCCGCTCGCCCTCACCCAGCTGATCACCCGTCACTGCGGCCGTCGCTGCGGACGAGCGCCTCCAGCGCTGCCTCCACTCCGCCGGAGCGGTGCGGGATGTTGGCGGCGGACAGGCCGGCCTCCACTCCGCCCAGGGCGCCAGCCAGCATGAGGTCGTTGAAGGAGCCGAGATGGCCGATGCGGAAGACGCGGCCGGCGAGCCGCGCCAGGCCGGCGCCCAACGACATGTCGAAGCGGTCGAGGATCACCGCGCGCAGGTCGTCGGCATCGCACCCCGGAGGCACGCGGACCGCCGTGACGGAGCTCGAGTACTCCTCCGGGTTGGTGGCGAGGAGCTCCAGCCCCCACTGCCGGACGGCCGCGCGCGTGGCGTCCGCATGCCGGTCGTGCCGCGCGAAGACCTGGGGCAGGCCCTCGCCGAGCAGCAGGTCGATTGCCTCCGCCAGGCCGTACAGCAGGTTGGTGGCCGGGGTGTAGGGAAAGAAGCCGTCGGCGTTGCTGGCGAGCATCGCCTCCCAGTCCCAGTAGGAGCGGGGCAGGCGCGCGGACGCGCTGGCCGAGCGGGCCTTCTCGCTGATGGCGTTGAAGCCGAGGCCCGGCGGCAGCATGAGCCCCTTCTGCGAGCCGCCGACGGTGACGTCGACGGACCACTCGTCGTGGCGGTAGTCGATCGAACCGAGCGAGGAGATCGTGTCGACCAGCAGCAGTGCGGGGTGGCCGGCGCGGTCGATGGCCTCGCGGATGGCGGGGACGCGGCTGGTCACGCCCGTCGAGGTTTCGTTGTGAACCACCGCCACGGCGCGGTAGGTGCCGGGGGTATCCTCCGTCAGCCTTGCCTCGACGTCCGCTGGGTCGACGCCGGTGCGCCAGTCGCCGGGGACGAAGTCGACGTCCAGGCCCAGCGTGCGCGCCATCTCGCACCAGAGCGTGGCGAAGTGCCCGGTCTCGAACATCAGGATGCGGTCACCGGGGGACAGGACGTTCACCAGCGCGGCCTCCCATGCGCCGGTCCCCGACGACGGGTAGATCACCACGGGTTGGTCGGTCTGGAACACCGCGCGCAGCCCGTCGAGCACGCGCCGGCCGAGCCGCCCGAACTCAGGTCCGCGGTGGTCGATCGTGGGGCTTGAGATGGCCCGCAGGATGCGGTCGGGTACGTTCGTCGGACCGGGGATCTGCAGGAAGTGGCGACCGCTGGGGACTGCCATGTGGCCAACTCGATTCCGTGATGCGAAAAGGCGATGCCGTGACGCGGAAGGATAGGATCGGTGGTGTCATGGTGTCAACGCGGTGCGCGCGCCTTGACCGCCGCGCCCCGGGCTCGTAGGTTCGCCCGCATCGCAGGCGATTCGTTCCGTCATCCGGAAAGGAGCGTGAGCCCCGTGGGTCGGCCGACGACCGCACGCCCAGCCGGTCAGCGCGACCGCGCCGGCGATCTGGCGATCGCCCTGGACCGTGAGCTGGACGGCGACGTGCGGTTCGACGCCTATACGCGTCACCTGTTCTCCACCGACGCCAGCATGTACGCGATCGAGCCGCTCGGCGTCGCCTTCCCGCGCCACGCCGACGATGTGGCGGCCGCGGTCGCCGTGGCCGGGCGCTTCGGCGTCCCCGTGCTCCCGCGCGGCGCGGGCACCAGCCATTGCGGTCAGACCGTCGGGAGGGCGGTCGTGCTCGACTGCTCCCGCCACCTGGACCGGATCGTGGACCTGGACCCGGAGGCGCGCACGGCTCGCGTCCAGCCCGGCGTCGTGCAGGACAGCCTCAACCGGGCGGCAGCGCCGCACGGACTGATGTTCGCCCCGGACACGTCGACGAGCGACCGCGCCACCCTCGGGGGGATGATCGGCAACAACTCGTGCGGCGCGCGTTCCGCCCGTTACGGGATGACCGTCGACCACGTCGACGGCCTCGACGCCGTCCTGGCCGACGCCAGCGGCGCGCGCCTCGAGCGCGTCGAGGCCGCTGAGGCCGCCAGGCGAGCCGGGACCGACACCCTGGAGGCGCGCCTGTACGCAGAGCTGCCGCGCGTGCTGGAGGCCAACCGGGAGGCCGTCGCGTCGGGTTTCGGAGCGTTCTGGCGGCGCGCCGGCGGTTACCGGCTGGACCGGCTCTCCGCCGACGGCGCCTTCGACCTCGCCAGGCTCGCCGTCGGCAGCGAGGGCACACTGCTCGCCGTCACCGAGGCGACCGTGCGCCTGGTGCCGGTGCCACGGGCCGTGATGGTCGCGGTGGGGCACTTCGCGTCCACACCCGCCGCGATCGACGCGACGATGGACGCGATGAGCGTGGGCGCGGCGGGGGTGGAGCTGGTCGACCGGACGATCCTGGACCTGTCTCGGCAGTCGCCCGAGCACCGCCACCTCGCGTCGTTCCTGGACGGTGACCCGTCGGCGCTGCTGTTCGTGGAGTTCCACGCCGACACACCCGCCGAGGCCAGGGCGGGCATCGAGGCGCTCGAGCGGCGCTGGGCGCGCGAGCGGCACGGCTACGCGGTCATCCGCGCTGAGACCGCTGCCCGGCGGCGGCAGACGCGCGCGCTGCGCAAGGCTGGCCTGGGCTTGCTGATGGCCGCGGGCCGCGGCAAGGAGCGCTCGCTCGCCTTCGTGGAGGACACCGCGGTCGATCCTCGGCGTCTCGCGGCCTACACCCGCGACCTGGCCGCGCTCCTCGACCGCCACGGCCTGCGCGCGGGCTTCTACGGCCACGCCTCCGCTGGCTGCCTGCACGTGCGCCCGTTCATGGACCTGACCCGCCCCGGACAGGTCGAGACCATGCACCGCGTCGCTCGCGAGGTGGCCGAGCTCGTCACCACCTACGGCGGCATCAACTCCAGCGAGCACGGCGACGGCCTGGCGCGCAGCGAGTTCAACCGGCAGCTGTTCGGTGACGATCTGTACGAGGCGATGCGCCAGGTGAAGCGCATCTTCGACCCTGACGGGCGCATGAACCCCGGCAAGGTGGTGGACGCGCCCGCGATGACCGATCACCTCCGCGAGCCCGCTCTGCCACCCGCGCACGCGCTGCCGACGGTGTTCGACTTCGGCGGGCCGACCGGCCTGCGGGACGCCGCCAACAGGTGCATGCGCATCGGCGCCTGCCGCAAGTCCGCGGACACCGGCGGAACGATGTGCCCGTCGTACATGGCCACGCGCGAGGAGGAGCACTCGACCCGCGGCCGCGCGAACGCGCTGGTGAAGGCACTGTCGTCGCCCGACCCTCGCGCCGCGCTCGGTGACGAGCGCCTCCACGAGATCCTCGACCTGTGCCTGGAGTGCAAGGCGTGCAAGGCCGAGTGCCCCCTGTCGGTCGACATGGCGACCATGAAGAGCGAGTTCCTGCACGCCTACCACGCCGAGCACGGCACGCCGCTGCGGGCGCGCCTGTTCGCAGGCGTCCGCCGCCTGAACCGGGTCGGGTCGGCGCTGGCGCCCATGTCCAACTGGCCGCTGTCGCTCGCGCCGACGCGCCGGCTGCTGGAGCGGCTGGTCGGCATCGACCACCGCAGGCCGCTGCCGACGTTCGCGCGGGACACCCTGCCGCGCTGGTTCGCCAGGCGGACGGCACCCACCTGGCCGGCGCCCCGCGGCGACGTGGTGCTGCTCGCCGACTCGTTCACCAGCTTCACCGAGCCGGGGATCGGTCGCGCGGCCGTCGACCTGCTCGAGCGCGCCGGCTGGCGCGTGCGGCTGGAGGCGCGAGGTTGCTGCGGCCGCGCCGCCATCTCCAAGGGGCTGCTCGACGACGCCAAGGCCAGCGCGCGGGCGATGGTCGAGCGCCTCGCGCCGGACGCCCGGCGGGGCGTGCCGATCGTCGGCTGTGAGCCGTCCTGCCTGCTGACCCTGCGCGAGGAGCACCCCATGCTGCTGGCGGGGGATCCCGGCGCGGCAGCCGTCGCCGGGCAGGCGCGGCTCATCGAGGAGCTGCTGGCGGAGGCAATCGACGACGGTGCCCTGGCGCCGCCACCCGGGTCGGCGATGAGCGGTCGCCGAATCCTGCTGCACGGCCACTGCCACCAGAAGGCCCTGGCCGGCACCGCCGCCACCGTCGCGCTCCTCGAACGGCTGCCGGGCGCCGAGGTCGTCGAGCTCGACGCCGGCTGCTGCGGCATGGCCGGCTCGTTCGGATTCGAGGCGGAGCACTACGACCTGTCGTTGGCCATCGGCGGGCAGCGGCTCTTCCCCGCCGTCGACGCCGAACCCGAGGCCACCTTGATCGCAGCCACCGGGGTGTCCTGTCGCCAGCAGATCGCCCACGGCACCCGACGGCGGGCGCAGCACCCCGTAGAGCTGCTGCACGCCGCCGTGACCGCCTGAGCCGTGAATGCGCCCGAGCGCCCCGGGTCGACACCCTGTCGAGATTCCTGCGCTATGCGCGGCTGTTCCGACACAGTGTCGGAGCAGCCTGCGGAGGCGATTCTCACAATCCCCGGCTGTGGCCATCGCGCAGCGATGGCCATGAGCCGCTGACGGGCTGACGGGCGACCCGCATGGGCGGCGAGGCGCTGGCCGTGATCGTTGCAGCCATGGTCGCGGGTGCCCTGACCAAGGGGGTCACCGGGTCGGGGCTGCCGACGATCGCGATCCCGGTCATGGCCGGCTTCCTGGGCGTCGAGCGCGCTGTCGTGGTGATGGCGATCCCCACCGTCGTCACCAACTCCTGGCTGCTGTGGGAGCACCGGCACCACGCCGGGGGCACACGGCACCTGCCCGGCATGCTGGCCTGCGGGGCCGTCGGCGTGGGGGCGGGCGTCTGGGCGCTGACCAACCTCCACGCGCGGTCGCTGTCCCTGGCGCTGGCCGGGATCATCGTCGCGTACGTCGCCATCTCGCTGCTGCGCCCCGCCTTTGCCCTCCCCGAACCGGTGACCCGCTGGCTGTCCCCCCCGATGGGCTTCGCCGGGGGCGTCCTGCAAGGGGCCACCGGCATCGCGGGGCCCCTCGTTGCCACCTACGTCCACGCGTTCCGCCTGCCGCCCCGCTCTTATGTGTTCGCCATCACCGCGCAGTTCCAGCTGTTCGCCGCCGTCCAGGTGGCCGTGCTCGCCGGCGTGGGCCTGTACACCCGCGACCGGCTGGTGGAGAGCGCGCTGGCGCTGGTCCCCGTGCTGCTGGTTCTGCCGCTCGGGATGCGGCTGGCCAGGCGGCTGGACCGCCGCCGGTTCGATTACCTGGTGCTCGGGGTCCTCGTGCTGATGGGCGGCAAGCTGGTCGTCGACGCGCTCGGCGCCTGAGGCGCCCTCACCCATCTCCGATCCCGCCCTCCAGGGCTCGCTCCGCAGGCTCCGCGCGCCGCGTCCTGGCCCGCATGATCAGGTGGCGACCCACGAGGCAGGTCCCTGCGGCGAGGACCATGACCACCGCCCCGGCGAGCCAGGCCGCCGCGAAGGACGCGCGCGAGGCGATCACGCCGAAGGCCAGCGGCCCCACCATCCCGCCGAGCCACAGACCCGTCTGCGTGATCCCGGTTGCCGTGGCGGCGGCCGCCGGGTAGCTGCGCACGACGGCGAACGTGAACAGCCCGTTCCACCCCCAGCCCGCGCCGAAGGCCACGACCGTGCCGACCACGTACAGCGCCGCGGGCGTGCCCAGGGCCAGCAGCGTGAACCCGACCGCGCCCGCGACCAGCAGCTGGCTCACCACCCGCAGGTGCCGACCGTCGCGGCGGTCCGCGGCCCAGCCCATGGCCACCCGCGTCGTGATGCCGAGCACGCTGCCGAACGCGAGGAGGAGGCCGGCGGCGCTGGGCGCGATGCCGGTCGCGACCGCCGAGGCGACCAGGAACACCGCCATCGCGTTCACCGCGGCCGCGCCGAGGAAACCAGCGCCCGCGACCACGACGAGGGGCCAGCGGTCCACCGTCGGCGGTGCGACGACCTCGTCCCGAGCGCGCGGGACCTTCGCGCGGCGCGGGGCCAGCAGGGGGAGGGCGGCCGAGCCCGCGACGGCGAGGACGAATGCCCAGCGCCATCCCACGGTGAGTCCCAGTGCGGGCACCGACAGGCCGGCGAGCAGCGTCGTGACGGGCACCGCCGCCTGCTTGATGCCGAACAGCAGTCCCTGCCGAGCGTGCGGAACCCCGGAGGCGAGCAGCAGGTTCGCCGCGGGCTGCGCGATGGCGTTGCCCATTCCGGCCACGATCAGGAAGCCGACCAGGACGGTCCACGACGTCGCCGCGGTGGCGATGCCGACCAGCGCGACCGCACTGAGCGCCGCGGTCGCGGCCATCCCCGGGTAGGGGCCGATCCGCTGCAGGAGCCTTCCGGCCGGGGCCGAGCCCACGGCGGAGACGGCGAAGAAGACGGTGACGGCGGCGCCCAGGCCCTGCTCGTCCAGCGCGAGTTCACGCTGGATCTGGACCGCGAGGCCGCCCAGCATCGAGACGGGCAACAGGCCCTGGGCGGTGCAGACGAGGGCCGCTGCGACGGCCCGGAAGGTCGCACTCGGTCGGCGCATCACCGCTGGCTGGTCAGCAGGTCCACGATGTCGCGCAGATCGTGGACCTCGCGGCGCGGTTGCGGCCCGTCAGGGTCGAGCCGGTGGCCGGGGCGCACCACCCGGATGACGTCCAGGCCCGCCTCGAGCGCCCCGCGGACGTCGCGCGCCGACGCCGGCACGTGCACCAGGTCGCCCCCGAGCCGGTCGAGGGCGCAGCGGTACAGGGCGGCGCGCGGCTTGTAGGCGCCGGCCTGTTGGGAGGTGATGCGCAAGGCGGTCCACGAGCCGACGCTGGTCGCGGCCAGCAGGTCGTCGTCGATGTTGCTGAGCAGTGCGACACGGTGCGTACGCCCCACGGCCTCGAGCGCCTCCGGCACATCGGGATAGGCCGGCCAGCTCGCCATGGAGGACAGCAGCGCGTCGGTGGCGGCGTCGACGTCGCCTGGCAGGCCCCGCTGGGCGCACATGTCCGCCATCGCTCGCCGCGCCAGTGCGCGGAACGGCACGAAGGGATCGCAGCACGCTTGGAGTTCCTTGTTGCGGGCGTCCCAGTCGACGAACAGCTCCTCGGGATCGACGTGCCAGACATGGCGACGCTGCAGCCGCGCGAACGCCGCGCTGCCGCCTGCTCGCGAGTCGACCAGCGCGCTGTAGACGTCAAAGGTAACGGCGCTCGGTGTCGTCGGAGGATTCATGGGCCGCCTTCGGCTCGGAGCACAGGCAGATCGTCGGCGAGGATCGCGACGTCGCCGACCAGCTGGATGTGCTCGCGCATGGCCGCCTCGGCGCCGGCCACGTCCGACCGCTCGATCGCCTCCGCGATCCGGCGGTGCTGGGCGCTGGACCGCGGGGGTCTCCCCGGCTCGGTCAGCGACTCCAGGCGTGTCTCGTGGATGAGCCCCGCCAGGTAGGACATCAGCTCCGCCATCAGCTTGTTGTGCGCTGCCGCCGTGACCGCGGCATGGAACCGTTCGTCGCCCTCGGCGCCGATCCCGCCCTCCGCGATGTCAGTGTCCATCGTTTCGAGAGCCGCTCGCATGCTTGCCAGGTCGGTGGCGTCGCGCCGGCGCGCGGCCAGGCCGGCGAGGTTCACCTCGAGCGCCGCGCGGGCCTCCAGCACCTCCGGCAGGCGCTTGCGGCGCTCCAGCATCGACTGGATCGTCCTTTGCTGCTCCGGCTGCCGGCGCAGGTAGGTGCCGTCGCCCTGGCGCACCGCGATGATGCCCTGCGACTCCAGGGCCGCGAGCGCCTGGCGCACAGACGCCCGGCTGGCCCCGAAGCGCTTGGCCAATTCCCGCTCAGGCGGGAACTGGTCGCCGACCAGCATCCGGGTGTTCGCGATGTGGGACAGCAACCAGTCGCTCAGACGCTCGTATGCGCGGGTCCTACCCATCGGTGCGGTCATCTCGCTTCCATGACGGTCGCGGGTGCGGGACCGTCCCTGACACGTGAATGCGCCCGAGCCTGCGAGGGCGATTCTCACAATCTCGGTTGTGGCCATCGCGCAGCGATGGCCATGAGATGCTGACACGTGAATCGCCGGAGCCCCCCCGGGTCGACACCGTGTCGAGATTCCTACGCTATGCGTGGCAGTTCCGACACAGTGCCGAACTAGCCTGCGACAGGCGATTCTCATCATCCGGGGTGGGGCGCCAGCCCCATGACCTGCTGACACGTGAATCGCCGGAGCCTGCGGAGGCGATTCTCACAATCT
>JACDBB010000151.1 GCA_013695145.1 Euzebyales bacterium | reverse complement strand
TCCCCCCGGCGCCCGGCCACTGTCGACAGCGAAGCGGCACGCGCCGGCGGGCGCCCCCGGCTACGCCGCCCCCTCGAGGTCACCCACCTTCCATAGCGGCGGCGCGCAGCGGATCGTGGAGGGCGGGGCCGGCGACGACCAGGCCATGTCTGCCGTCCGCCGCGGTGTAGCGGCTGACCGTCGCCCCCGACTCGGCGGCGATCAGCGCGCCCGCCGCCCAGTCCCAGTGGCCGACCCCGGCCTCGTAGTAGCCGTCCACCCTGCCCGCGGCGACGTTGCACAGGTCGAGGGCTGCCGACCCCGCACGGCGCAGGTCGCGCACCTGGGGCAGCAGCGCGCCCGCCCTGGCCCCCTGAAGCGCACGGGCGGCGGGGTCGTAGGCGAAGCCCGTCGCGACGAGGGCCCGCTCGAGGGCTACCGGGTCGTTGACGGCGAGCCGCTCCCGGCCCAGCCATGCCCCGTGTCCGCGCGCTGCGCGGAACGTCTCGCCGCGGAGTGGATCGCAGATCGCCCCGACCAGCCCGCCGTCGGCGTCCTCGCACGCGACCGACACGCACCAGGCGGGCAAGCCGTAGAGGTAGTTGACCGTGCCGTCCAGCGGGTCCAGCACCCACCGCAGGCCCGATGTGCCCGCGCGGTCGGCGCCCTCCTCCCCCAGGAACCCGTCGTCGGGCCGAGCGGCACGCAGCCGCTCGACCAGCAGCGTCTCGGCGGCGCGGTCGGCCTCCGACACCGGGTCGGTGGCGCTGGACTTGGGGGCCACGGTGTGAACGTCACCGGCGCGGGCCAACAGCTGCGCGCCGGCCGCCTCGGCGGCATCGACCGCCAGCTGGAGCAACGCGTCGCGATCGACGCCAGGCGCGACGGGATCTGCGCTCATCCCGTCGTCTCGATCCGCAGCCACGCGCGCAAGGCCCCCTCGTGGTCGGCGGTCGCCGTCACCAGGTTCTCACCGCCTGGAGCCGCTCGACGGCCCTCTCCAGGGTGGGTAGCTGCTTGCAGAACGCGAACCTGACCAACTGGGACCCGCGCTGGTCCCCCGCGTGGAAGAACGACGAGCCGGGGACGACGGCCAGCCCGACCTCGGTGATGAGCCGCTTGGTGAACGCCAGGTCGTCGGGTGCGAACGCCGAGCAGTCAGCCATCGCGTAGTACGCGCCGTCGGGGACGATCGGTGGCAGCCCAACCCCTTCCAGCGCGTCGCAGAGCAGGTCACGGCGCACCTGGTAGAAGGCGGCCAGCCCGGCGAAGTAGTCGTCGCCGAGGCCGCACGCGACCGCGCCCGCGGCCTGCAGAGGCGCGGCCGCGCCAACGGTGAGGAAGTCGTGGACCTTGCGGATGCCGGCGGTCAGCGCCGCTGGCGCGACCACCCAGCCGACCCGCCAGCCGGTGACGCTGAACGTCTTCGACAGGGCGTTGATGGCACAGGTCCGCTCGGCCATTCCCTCCAGCGTGGCGAGCGGCACGTGCGCCGCGCCGTAGGTGATGTGCTCGTAGATGTCGTCGGTGAACGCGACGAGGTCGTGGCGCACGCACAGGTCGCGGATGACCTCAAGCTCGGCGCGTGTGAACACCTTGCCCGTGGGGTTGTTCGGGCTGTTGACCACGATGCCGCGGGTTCGCGGGGTGACCGCGGCCTCGAGGCGTTCGGGATCGAGCGCGAAGCCGTCGCCGGGCTCAAGCGTCACGTAGCTCGGCACCGCGCCGGACAGCACCGCGTCGGGGCCGTAGTTCTCGTAGAACGGCTCGAACACGACGACCTCGTCGCCGGGATCGATCACCGCCATCAGGCTCGCGATCATCCCCTCGGTGGCGCCGCAGGTCACGGTGAGCTCGGTCTCCGGATCGACCCGCCAGCCGTAGTGACGGTCCAGCTTGCCCGCGATGGCGTCGCGGAAGCCCTTGGCCCCCCAGGTGATCGCGTACTGGTTCACGTCGTCGCGGATCGCTCTGACCGCAGCTTCCTTGACCTCTGCGGGGGCGGGGAAGTCGGGAAACCCCTGTGCGAGGTTGACCACGGGGCGCTCCGGCGTGGAGTGCAGCGCGGCCAGGCGCGTCATCTCGCGAATGACCGACTCGCTGAAGGACTCGGCCTTGCGACTGATGCGGGGCATGGATGCGTCCTGTCCGAGATCGGCCGCCCAGGCTACCCGCGGCCCCTGCACCTCTCGACAGCGTCGCGTAACCACTTGGGTGGAAGCGGCGCGTGCCGACAGGTGCCGCATGCACCCGTCCGCACGCTCCTCGCACGAGCTGGAGCACCTCGCCGACACGTTCTGGCAGGAGCGGCACGTCGTCGAGTTCCTGCTGTTCAAGCTGGTCTCCGCGAAGCTCGTCCTCGCGGCCGACGAGCGCCGCTTCGTCGCCTCCGCCCTCGACGAGGTCGAGCGGGTGCTCGGCCTGCTGCGCGAAGCCGAAACCACCCGCGAGCAGGCCGTCGCGGCGGTGGCCCGGCTGTGGGACCAGCCGCTGGACGAGATCACCCTCGCCGCGCTGGCCATCCGCTCCCCCGAACCGCTGCGCACCGTGTTTCGGGACCACCAGCGGGCGTTCGGCCGCATGGCGTCGGAGATCGAGA
>JACDBB010000141.1 GCA_013695145.1 Euzebyales bacterium | reverse complement strand
GCCCCCGATGGGCTCGGCGTGGCCGTCGCCGTCACGGCCTCCTCGGGTGGCGGCGCGGTGGGTGACCCCGGCGCGGCCGGTGAACTGGGCGCGGCGGCATGGGACGGTTCGCGGATCGTGTACGCGGGCGGAGTGGGCCCCGACGGGCTCGCCGGTGACGTGCTCGCCCTCGATGGCGAGGAGTGGACCGAGGTCGGCGCGCTGGATGAGCCCCGCGAGCACGTGGCCGCCGCGTCCGACGGGCAGGGGCGCGTATGGGTGCTGCTGGGTCGCACCGGCGGGCTGGACAGCAACCTGTCGGGCGTGGAGCTGGTCGAGGGTGGCACCGTCCGGACCCTGGGTGAGCTGCCGACCGCTCGCGGGGGCGTCGCCGGTTTCCACCATCCCGCCGTGGGCGCCTGCGTGGTGGGAGGCGAGTCGCCCGACGCCACCTTCGCCGAGGTGGAGTGCATGGACGCCGATGGCGCGGTGACGGTC
Source organism: Euzebyales bacterium (assembly GCA_013695145.1). Classification (GTDB taxonomy): domain Bacteria; phylum Actinomycetota; class Nitriliruptoria; order Euzebyales; family Egibacteraceae; genus JACDBB01. The sequence goes on along the minus strand of JACDBB010000141.1, from coordinate 4,925 downwards.
CTGCCCGAATTGTCGGTCGCCCGCCACGGCCTGGGCGCAGCCGTGGTCGAGGGCACCGCCTACGTCGGCCTCGGCGGACCGCAGCCGCGTCTCACCGTCAGCCCGATGCTGGAGGCGCTGCGCCTCGACGGTTAGCCATCCGCTCGACTGCCGGCGGCCTCGGTCAGCCGGCGGCTGGGCCTCCAGTCATCCCGGACCGACGCGGGTTTCCGGACCGTCACCCTTGACCAGGTCGGTGACCTTGTGGACGCCGCGGCTGGCCTGCTCCTCGAGGCGACGACCGGCCTTGGTCGCGGCGTGGGAGACCTCCGTACCGAGCTGCTGCGCGGGCTCCGAGCCCCTGACCGAGGCCCACAGGGACTGGATCTGCTCGTAGCGCTGCCGACCTGCCTTCGCGCCGAGCGTGTAACCGATGAGCAGCCCGATGATCAACCCGAGTCGAAAGCGCATGGCGAACTCCTGTCCGTCGATGATGGGCCTGGTGTATCCCCAGGGGGCGATTCTCACACCTGTGGCTGGCGGGCCGGTTCGCCGAACTGACGAACGGCGCGCCTTCGCGGGCGCGCCGTTCGGTGTGCGTCAACTCGGATGCTCCGGGGGTCGGGCTCGAACCGACGACAGCTCGCTTAACAGGCGAGTGCTCTGCCAACTGAGCTACCCCGGAATGGGACAGGCAGTTTACACGCCATCGCCACCAGTGCGACCTCGGCCAGCTCCGGTTCACAAGGGCGCCTGGGCGCGGAGCGGGTCGCCGCCGGTTTGGCAGGCCTGGGCGCTCGACGCCTCGATGTCGACGTGACAGTGTTCATCGCGCGACCGAATTCTTACTCTGACCGCCCTTCGACATCGGAGTCCACCTGTGAACGATCCGTATGCGGCGTTTGGAAGTCTGCAGTTCTCCCGTCCCGGCGACGGGGTGCTGGAGATCGTCATGTCCACGCCCGGCAAGCTCAACGCCGCCGGCCACGACATGCACCGAGACCTCGCGAACGTCTGGCCCGAGGTGGACCGCGACCCCGAGACGCGCGTGGTGGTCGTGCGCGGCGAGGGCGGGGCGTTCTCCTCAGGCGGGGACCTCGACCTGGTCCGGGACATGGCGAACGACTTCGAGGTGCGGACCCGCGTGCTGAAGGAGGCGCGCGATCTCGTCTACAACCTCATCAACTGCTCCAAGCCGATCGTGTCGGCGATGCACGGCGCCGCGGTTGGCGCGGGACTGGTCGTCGGCGTGCTCGCCGACGTGTCGATCGCCGCCCGGTCGGCGCGGATCATCGACGGGCACACCAAGCTCGGCGTCGCGGCCGGCGACCACGCCGCGATCGTCTGGCCGCTGCTGGTCGGCATGGCCAAGGCTAAGTACTACCTGCTCACCTGCGAGCCGCTGTCAGGGGAGGAGGCCGAGCGCATCGGACTGGTGTCGCTGTGCGTCGACGACGACGAGCTGCTCGACACGGCTCACGAGGTCGCGGGGCGCCTGGCGGCCGGGTCGCAGACGGCGATCCGCTGGACCAAGCACGCGCTCAACAACTGGCTGCGGACGGCCGGCCCGACGTTCGACGCCTCGTTGGCGCTTGAGTTCATGGGCTTCGGCGGCCCCGACGTCCACGAGGGCATCGACGCCATCCGCGAACGCCGCCCGCCGCGCTTCACCGGCCCCTAGGCTAGAGGGTCGACGGACCGATCTACAGGGAGCCGAGCCGCCGTGGCCGACCAGAGCGACACCCGTAAGCAGGTGATCATCGACGGCATGCCCAGCCAGCTGCCGGACGTGGACCCGACCGAGACGCAGGAGTGGCTCGACTCCATCGACGCCGTCGTTGAGCGGCACGGCCCCGAGCGCGCCCGGTTCCTGATGCTCAAGGTGCTGGAACGCGCCCGCGAGCGGCACATCGGGCTGCCTGATCTGCGCTCCACCGACTACATCAACACGATCCCGCCTTCGCGGGAGCCCGAGTTCCCAGGTGACGAGCACGTCGAGCGGCGCATCCGCGCCTTCATCCGCTGGAACGCCGCCGTCATGGTCACCAGGGCGCAGCGGCCCGGCGTCGAGGTGGGCGGACACATCGCCACCTACGCGTCCGCCGCGTCGCTGTACGAGGTCGGCTTCAACCACTTCTTCCGGGGCAAGGGCACGTCCGACGACCCGCGCGCCGGCGATCAGCTGTTCATCCAGGGCCACGCGTCGCCTGGCATCTACGCCCGCGCCTACCTCGAGGGACGCCTGACCACCGACCAACTGGACCTGTTCCGCCAGGAGGGCAGCCGGACGGAGGACGGGAGCCAGGCCCTGTCGAGCTACCCGCACCCCCGGCTCATGCCGGAGTTCTGGGAGTTCCCGACCGTGTCGATGGGCCTTGGGGCCATCAACTCGATCTACCAGGCGCGCTTCAACCGCTACCTGCACCACCGCGGCATCACCGACACGTCCGACTCGCACGTATGGGCGTTCCTCGGCGACGGCGAGATGGACGAGCCCGAGGCGCTCGGCGCGCTCGGTGTCGCCGCCCGCGAGGAGCTGGACAACCTCACCTTCGTCGTCAACTGCAACCTGCAGCGGCTCGACGGCCCCGTGCGCGGCAACGGCAAGATCATCCAGGAGCTGGAGAGCTACTTCCGCGGCGCCGGCTGGAACGTCATCAAGGTCGTGTGGGGCCGCAAGTGGGACCAGCTGCTCGAGCTGGACCACGACGGCGCGCTGGTGGAGAAGATGAACTCGACCCCTGACGGCCAGTTCCAGACCTACACCGTCGCGGACGGCGCCTACATCCGGGAGAATTTCTTCGACTCGCCGGAGCTGCGCCGCATCCTCGACGAGTCGAGCCTGACCGAGGATGACCTGCCGGTCCTGGACCGCGGGGGCCACGACTACCGCAAGGTCTACGCCGCGTTCAAGGCGGCGTCGCAGCACACGGGGCAGCCGACGGTCATCCTCGCCCAGACGATCAAGGGCTGGACGCTGGGGCCGGACTTCGAGGCCCGCAACGCCACGCATCAGATGAAGAAGCTCACGCAGAAGGCGCTCAAGAAGTTCCGCGATCGGCTGTACCTGGAGATCTCCGACGAGGAGCTCGAGGGCGATCTGCCGCCCTACTACCACCCTGGCGAGGACTCCCAGGAGTATGAGTACATGATGGAGCGCCGCCGCGAGCTCGGCGGGCCCGCACCTGCGCGGCGGGTGCTGGCGAACGGCATCGACCTGCCGGGCTCGGATCTGTACGCGGAGCTGAAGAAGGGCTCCGGCAAGCACGAGGTCGCCACGACCATGGCGTTCGTGCGGCTCCTGAAGGACCTGTTCAAGCACGGCGAGCTGGGCAAGCGCATCGTGCCGATCATCCCGGACGAGGCCCGCACCTTCGGCATGGACTCGCTGTTCCCGACGCAGAGGATCTACTCGCCGCACGGGCAGAACTACGAGCCCGTCGACCGCGAGATGCTGCTGGCCTACCGCGAGTCCAAGGACGGCCAGATCCTGCACGAGGGGATCACCGAGGCCGGCTCCATGGGGTCGTTCGCGGCCGCGGGCTCGTCGTACGCGACCTTCGGCGAGCACATGCTGCCCGTCTACGTCTTCTACTCGATGTTCGGGTTCCAGCGGACCGGCGACTCGATCTGGTCGGCCGCCGACCAGCGGGCGCGCGGCTTCCTGATCGGCGCCACGGCCGGGAGGACCACCCTGAACGGGGAGGGGCTGCAGCACGAGGACGGCCACTCGATCCTCATCGCCGCGACGAACCCCGCGGTGGTCACCTACGACGCCTCCTTCGCGTTCGAGATCGCGGTGATCGCCGAGGACGGCATCAACCGCATGCTCACAGATCCGGGTGAGGACGTCATGTACTACCTCACCGTCTACAACGAGCCGGTCGTGCAGCCGCCGATGCCATCCGGACTCGACGAGTCGGCGATCCTGCGGGGCATCTACTGTTACTCGCGTTTCGAGGACGGCCGCTCCCACCGGGCGCGGATCCTGACCTCCGGCAGCGCGATGCCGGCTGCGCTCGAGGCCCAGCGCCTCCTCGGTGAGGACTGGGACGTGGCCGGCGATGTGTGGAGCGTCCCGGGCTGGGTCGGCCTGCACCGCGATGGGCTGGACGTCGACGAGTGGAACCGCCTGCATCCGACGGAGGAGCCGCGGCGTGCGCACGTCGCCGAGGTGCTCGGCGACGCGGGTGGCCCGGTCGTGGCGGTGACCGACTACCAGCGTGCCGTGCCCGGGCTCATCGCCCAGTGGGTCCCGGGGCCGTACGCGACGCTCGGCACCGACGGGTTCGGGCGCTCCGACACCCGCGCGGCTCTGCGCCGCCACTTCCGTATCGACGCCGAGTCGATCATCGTGGCGGTCCTCGCCGAGCTGGCCGAGTCGGGCGACGTCAAGCGCGAGACCGTCGCCGAGGCCATCGCCCGCTACGACGTCGACCCGGAAGCCACCACCGCCATCCCGTAGCCCGAGCCCACCCGGTCGGGTCGACGGCAAGCCAGCCTCGTCATCGAGGTCGCCAAGCAGCCGCCGCACCGACCTCGGCCTCAAAGCGGCGCTCGACGCCGCGGCCGGCCTCGGTGACTATTGGCTGGTCGACTTGGTGCGCGCGGACCGGCCATGGAAGGAATGTGCTCAGCTCGACGCCCTCGGGCGGCGGCCACCGTGGACGGGCGTCCCAGCTCGCAGCGGCCCACGTGAGGTCATCCAGCCGAACCACCCAGCCCAGGGCGAGGACTCCCGGACGCCGGCACGCGCGTACGCGCCCACGCCAACGCCCCTGGCAAACACCACGACGGCCCCCTCGGGGGCCGCCGTGGCGCTTGAGGTGTCGCTTCAATGGCAAGTGTCGCGGAAGCGACGAGGACACCCTACGCCATTACTTGGCTACGGGGAATCCCCGATCCCCAGGTGGTCTCCCCAGGCGGTCGGTGAGGTGTTTTAGGAA
>JACDBB010000137.1 GCA_013695145.1 Euzebyales bacterium | reverse complement strand
TCGGGGGAGTGGAGGCGCAGCGCGTTCCAGGGGGTCGAGCTGCACGGCAAGACGCTCGGCGTCATCGGCCTTGGTCGCGTCGGCGTCCTGGTGGCCCAGCGCTGCAGCGCGTTCGGGATGAAGCTCGTGGCGTTCGACCCCTACGTGTCCGCGGAGCGAGCCGCGCGCATGGGTGTGGAGCTCCTCGGCAGCGTGGCCGACCTGTGCCGGGTCGCCGACATCGTGACCGTGCACCTGCCCAGGACCCCGGAGACGGTCGGGATCGTTGGCGCCAAGGAGCTGCGGCTGCTGCACGACCGCGCGCTCGTCGTCAACACGGCCCGCGGCGGCATCGTTGACGAGGAGGCGCTGCACACCGCCCTGACCGAGGGCTGGATCGGGGGCGCGGCGCTCGACGTGTTCTCCACCGAGCCGATGACGCACTCACCCCTGTTCGCGCTGCCCAACGTCGTGGTCACGCCGCACCTGGGCGCGTCGACGACCGAGGCGCAGGACAAGGCTGGGACGATGGTCGCCGAGGCCGTCGTGCTGGCCCTGAACGGCGAGTTCGTGCCGAGCGCGGTCAACGTCCAGATCGGCGCCGGCATCCCCGAGGCGGTGAAGCCGTTCATGCCGCTGGCCGAGACGCTCGGACGCGTGCTGACCGCGCTGCAGGCCGGCCAGGGCGACGATCTGACCATCGAGTACGTGGGCCGCGTCGCCGAGGAGGACACGCAGGCGGTCACCCTGTCGGCGCTCAAGGGCGCGCTGTCCGGGGTCGTCCACGAACCGGTCACGCTCGTCAACGCGCCGCTGCTCGCGTCCGAGCGCGGGCTGCGCCTGTCGACGGTCACCTCCGCCGCTTCGCAGGACTACGTCTCGCTGGTCCGGCTGTCAGCTGGGGGCGTGCGGATCGCGGGCACGCTGGTGGGGCCCAAGAACACGCCACGGCTGGTCGACGTCTGGGGCTTCGCCGTCGACATGCAACCCAGCGACCACATGGTGTTCTTCCGCTACGTGGACAGGCCTGGCATCGTCGGCATCATCGGTGGCCGTCTGGGTGAGGCCGGCGTGAACATCGCGAGCATGCAGGTGGGCCGGCGCGAGGCCGGCGGCGAGGCGCTGATCGCCATGACTGTCGACTCCGCGATTCCCGCGGAAGTCGTTGAGGAGATCCGCTCGGGCATCGGCGCGACCGACGCCCGGGCCATCGACCTGATCTGACCCTGATCTGACCCTACTGGTCAAGGAGCAGCAGATGAGCGAGGCACCACGCATCGCGGTAGCGCCCGAGGGCACGCGGGCGTGGATCCGCGACGCCGTCGAAGAGGGTGGTGGCCACGTCGTCGCGCCCGCTGACGCCGAGGCGCTGGTGTGGACGGCGACAGGCGGCGCCGACGGCGCCACCCAGCTGCGGGGAGTGGTCGACGCCAACCCGCACCTGCGCTGGGTGCAGCTGCCGTGGGCCGGCGTGGAGCAGTACGCGGAGGCTGGCGTCTTCGATACCGACCGGCGCTGGACGTGCGGCAAGGGCGTGTACGCGCGGCCGGTGGCCGAGCACGCCCTCGGACTGGGGCTGGCCGGTCTGCGAGGCCTGCGCCGCCACGCCGCGGCGCGCACCTGGGGTGACCGCCACGGCGGCATCAGCCTGGTCGGCGGGCGTGCCACCGTCTTCGGCGGCGGTGGCATCGCCCAGGAGCTGTGCAAGCTGCTCGCGCCCTTCGACTGCCAGGTCACGGTCGTGCGCAGGCACCCTGACCCCCTGCCGGGAGCGGACGACGTGATCGGCTTCGACCGCCGCTACGAGGCCCTGAAGGGCGCGGACGTCGTGTTCCTCGCGCTGTCGCTCACCCCGGAGACGCACGGGGTGATCAGCGAGATCGAGCTCGAGCTCATGGAGCCGCACGCCTGGCTGGTCAACGTCGCACGTGGGGAGCACGTGGTCACCGAGGACCTGGTGATCGCCCTGCGGGGAGACGTGATCGGCGGCGCTGCCCTGGATGTCACCGACCCGGAGCCGCTGCCCGACGGTCACCCGCTGTGGGAGCTGCCGAACTGCCTCATCACGCCGCACACCGCCAACACCGAGGACACCGAGCAGCAGTACCTGTCCCAGCGCATCCGCGACAACGTCCAGCGCTTCGCCGAGGGCCGACAGCTGCTGGGGCTCGTCGACGCCGAGCTGGGGTACTGAGGATGGCGGCGAGCGCCAGCCAGCCCGTGGCCAGCCAGCCCGTGGACGGGGATCCGACCGTGGCCGCGAGCGTCGTGCTGGTCAGCGCCGGGTCCGTGCAGACGCACGAGTGGTCGGGCCGGACGATCACGACGGGCTTCGTCAAGTCCCCGGTGCGCGAGCCCGTCCGGGTGACGACAGCGGGCGTCGAGGGTGACCAGCGCGCTCACCCCACCGGCTCGCTGCCCGAGCAGGCGGTGTACGCCTACGCCGCCGAGGACTACGCCTGGTGGGCGCGGCGGCTCGATCCGCCGCTGCGACCACCGGACCTCGGCGAGAACCTCACGGTGCAGGGCGTCGACGTCTCCGGCGCCGAGATCGGAGAGCGCTGGCGCGTGGGCGACGTCGTGGTCGAGGTCGCCAAGCCGCGCCTGCCCTGTTACAAGCTCGCGGCCCGGGTGGGCGGCGGCGACTACATCCGCACCTTCGCTGACGCCGGCCGCCCCGGGGCCTACCTCCGGGTGCTCAAGGAGGGCACGGTCGTCGCGGGCGATCCGATCGTCGTCGTGGACCGGCCCGGTCACGGGGTGACGTGCGCGCTCGTGATGGCCGCGAGGTTCGGTGCCTTTGACCTCGTCCCTCGACTGCTCGACGCCCCCGCGCTGCCGGACGACTTCCAGGAGTGGGCACGCACCCGGATCGGCGCCGACCGAGCATGAGCGGCGAGGTCGGTCGTGGCCCGCCGCCCGGGGCCTTCGGGGAGAGCCTGACCGTCGCGGGCATGGACGTGTGCGGGCCCTGATCGGTGAGCGCTGGCGCTCATCCCAGCCGTGACGCCACGAGCCCTGCGACCGCCAGAGCGATGACGAGATTGGCGACAGCGCTCGCGCGCTGGAAGGTTGAGCCCGCGCTCAGCGCGGGCAGCCGCCTCCACCTGCTGATCAGCAATGCGAGCCCCACGCCGGCCAGGCCGACGCAGGCGATCCACATCACGGGCGGCAGGGTGTCCCACGGCCCGATCAGCCACGCGATCCACAGGTACAGCAGGCCGAAGGCGGCGGCGCCGACGGCGCGCACACGGTCGGGGGGCGTGCGGGTCGCGGACGCGGGGCGGGCCCGCGCGCCGTCGACGACGGTGTAGCCGCCGACCAGCGCCAGGAACACGGTCGCCCCGAGGAGTGGCAGCGGCGGTCCCGGCTCGTCCTCCTCGACGCCGAGCAGGCGCCAGCCGACAGCGTCGACGTTCCGGCTGGTGGCCGACAGCACCACGACACCTCGACCTGAGGCGCGATCGAAGCCCGCGAACGACGAGAAGCCCCCCGTCCCCCGTTGTGCCAGGTGATGGCACGACCCTCCTTGTCGCTGGTGATCCAGCCGAGGCCGACCCGCACGCCGTCGCCGCCGGCGTCTGCCCGCGGCTCGGCGGCTTCAGCGCCCGGTGCGGAGCCGTCCGCGGTGGCGGCCAGCAGGCGAGGCAGATCGCCCGCGGTTGACCAGATCGCGCCGCCGGCGGGCGCGTGGCCGGTCGAGCGCCACGGCGCCCGCGCGCTCCCGCCCGCGGAGCGACCGGGCACCGCCCATTCTGGCAGCGGCCCGTCGGCGCTGACGATGGTGGTGTCGTCCATGCCCAAGGGGTCCAGCACCCGCTCGCGAAGCAGCTCCGCGAACGGGGTCTGCGCGCGCGCCGCCAGCGCCTGGCCCAGCAGGGCGGACCCGAAGTTGGAGTAGCGGTAGGCGGGGTCTCCGGCCGACACCGACGCCGCATCGTCGAGGATGGCCTGCGGCCCCTGCGCGAGGTACGGGTCGGCGCCGAGGTTCTGCGTGACGACGCCGATCACGTCGCGCGGGTCGCTCACGATCAGCCGCGGCAGTCCGGAATGGTGGGTGGCCAGCCGCTGGAGGGTGATTGAGGCGACGTTGGGATCGGAGAACGGCACGCCAGGCAGCAGTGCCGACACCGGCTCGTCCCGCGAGACGACGCCCTCGGCAGCCAGATCCGCGAGCAGTATGCCCGTGAGCACCTTGGCGATGGAGCCGATCTCGAAGCGCTGCTCTGGCCGGCCCCCACCCAGGGCCGCGGTGACGATCTCGCCGTCGGCCACCCTGGCGACGACCAGGCGCTCCAAGCCTATGGGATCACCCGCCGCTGACCGGGCGTCGGCGGCCAGCTCAGCGTCACCCCCCACCTCCGCGCTCAGTTGCGGTGGACGGGGCGCCAGCAGCGTCCCCGCGATCAGGCCCACCAAGGCGCCGGTGGCCAGGACCACCCACCGCCGGCGGCCGTGCGTGCGTTCTGTCATCGGCGCACCCCCATCAACACGATCAGCAGCGGGACGACCCGCTCGCCTGGCACCGCGTACCTGCCTCGTCCCGTGGCGCGCAACCATCCGGCGGCGGTCAGCTGGCGCAGGTGGTGGTAGAGCTGCCCGCTGGTGCCCAGCGACTCGTGCGCCGACATCTCCGCGACCGTGCGGACGCCGCTCAGCACCTGCTGCAGCAGCAGCAGACGGACCGGGTGGGCCAGCGCCGACAGAGGATCGGCGAGCTCGCGCCAGTCCTGCTCGAGCAGCCCCTCGACAGGGTGCGCCTCCTGCCACTCGTAGCGCTCCCCCGTCGGCAGGCCCACCGAGCCGGTGAACAGCCCGGCGCCGGCCTCGCCGGCGTGCGGCAGCAGCCGCTCCTTCAGCTGCTCCAGCGCGAACAGCGGCCCCTCGCCGGATGCGGGGGCTGCCGGCTGGCGCCGGGCTGCCCCCTCCAGCTCGGCGACGCGCCGCTCCAACTGGGCCACGCGCCGCGACAGGTCGTCCTCGTTCACACTGACAGTATTACGTAACTACGTATCTACGTGCAAGTGCGTCAGCGGGCTCCCGATGGGGACGGGACGCGGGTGAGCAGCGCGCCCGCGACCGCGGCGCAGCCGGCCGCGGCCAGGCCGCACAGGGCGATCCCGCCGCGGGCGTACAGCTGCGGGCCGAGCAGCGCGGCGATGCCGCTGGACGCCACCGCCGCGGTCGCCACGAACGACAGCAGGCGCTCGGGTGCGGCGTGGGCCAGGCCGGTGGCCAGCGCGATCGTCGCCACGATCGTCAGCTCGAAGCCGGCGAACCAGGCGACGACGGCCACGACCGCCAGCGGCAGCGACCCGCCGACGAGCCCGAGGCTCAGGTAGGCCGAGCCGGAGGCGAGCAGGCCGAGGAAGACCGTCCGCCGCAGTCCGAGGCGGTCCGCGAACGCCGCGACCCCGCCCTCGCCGGCGAGCTCCGCGGCGACCACCACGATCGTGAAGATCCCGATCGCGGCGACCGACAGGCCGAAGTCGTCCTCGAGCCAGCCGCCGTAGACGATGAACAGCAGCTCCGCGGCCAGGCGGAACAGCAGGACCACGGCCATGAGCGTGACGTGCACCCGCGTCACACCGAGCGGGCGCCGCTCGCGGCTGGCCGGTCGGTCGGGTCGGATCAGCAGCGTGACGACACCGAGGCCGGCGAGGGAGAGGAGGGCCACGAGCAGGAACGGCGCCCGCCAGCTGGTCGCCGCGATGAGGAACCCTGCGGGCGCGGCCAGCGCGAGCGACGCGGCCCAGGTCAGCTCGGTGGTCCCGATCACACGGCCGCGACGGGCGTAGGGCACCCTGGCGCCGAACCAGCCCTGCATCGGGATGTCGAACAGCGGCTTGGCCAGCCCGAGCAGCGTGAACCCGACGCCTGCGACGGCCAGGCCCGGAGCGAGGCCGACCACCGCGGCGCCGACCGCCGCCATGACCAGCGCCCCCAGCATCATCGCGCGGCGCCCCACGGTCTCGGTGATGCCGGGGACCAGTGGCGCGGCCAGACCAGCGGCCGAGCGCAGCGCGAGCAGCGCCGCCGCCGCCGCCAGCGACACGCCGAGACCGCGGGCGATCTCCGGCAGGAACGGGTAGGCCAGCCTCGTTCCGGCGTTGACCGCCGTGCGCGCCAGCAGCACCGCGACCAGGGCGGCGCGGACCTCGGTCGACGTCAGCCGGGACAGCACCGCGCGCAGGCTACGCGGCGAGGGCGCGGCCCTCACCTGCGCTGGGTGGTCTGGCTGGATGACCGCGCCAGGTCGCTGAGTCGAACCAGCGGAGCGGCTCGGTCAGCGACCCCGGCGCGTGTCGACCTCGACCGCCGTGAGCGGCCAGAGTCGACACGCGCCGGGATACCCTGCCACGGCCTCAGGCCGGCCCGCCGCCGCGCTGCCGGAGCACCCTGGGCAGCACCTTCTCGCCCGTGCCGCCGGCCGACGGCGAGCCGGCACGCTGCTCGCGGCCAGGCAGGGGCACGCGGTACTGGCACAGGTCGCAGTTCATGCGGGGGTCGCCGTCGATGGCCTCGCGGTAGCGCGCCATCACCGCGTCGGCGACCGCCGGGTCGGGCCCGAATCGGCCTGCGTCGACGATCTCCATGCCGGTCTCGGCGCGGATGTCGTCCGCCCAGCCCGTGACGCGTCGCTCGAGCCGGCCGGCCAGCAGCGACCAGCTGAAGAGCACCACCCTCCGCGCGCCCGCGCGGTGCGCCCGACGCATGGCCTCGTCGGCGGTCGGCCAGCTGACCCCGGCGAAGGCGATCTCCGCCCAGCGGTGGCCGGTGGTCTCGGCCAGGAAGCGCGCGGCCTTGGCCAGGTCGCCGTTGGCGTCGGGGTCGCTGGAGCCCGCACCGGTCACCAGCAGCAGCTCGCCGTCACGCTCGGCGGCGGGACTGACGGCGTCGACCCGCGTTCGCGCCAGGGCGAACAGCTCGGGCTGGAGGTCTAGGACACGCCCGTGCGCCACGGCCACATCGGGGAACGCCGCGCGCACCGCGGCGACCCCCTCCGGCACGTCGGTCTTGGCGTGCCCCGCACCGAGGACGAGGAACGGCACCGTCACGATCCGCGTGGCGCCCGCGGCCACCAGCTCGGCGGCCGCTACGACCGGCGACGGCGCGGAGAAGCCCTCGAGCCAGGCGTTGCCGACGGGGGAGGAGGTCCGCTCGCGGAGGTGGTCGAGCAGGACCGCCATCTCCCGCGCACCTCGCGGATCCCGGGTTCCGTGGGCCATCGTGAGCAGGGCGGGAGCGTCGGTCATGAGTCCATCCTGCCGCCCCGAGGTCGGCCTCGCGTCGCGGCCGACGTGTTACTCAATGCCGACGTCGGCGGACCTTGCCGTCACACGTCGACCTCGACTAGGCTCGCGGTGCGCATCCCCCGCGCTGCCGTGCCGCGATCCGGCACGCGAGCCGCGGGGCGAGGCGGCAGGAACCTCAAGGTCCGCGCTGCGCGCCAGCACGAGCCGTCGCCGTCTGCCAAGATCAGCGCACCGGCGCGGCGCGCCAGCAAGGATGCCCGGCCCGGCGCGGGTGACCCCCGCGGCGGCACGATGACGAGGGAGCACGCCGTATGAGTGACACCAAGATGCCGCTCGATCTCGACCCCGCCGACCTGCTCCCACCTGCCGAACCCGTCCAGCTGCTGGACGACGAGGGGACGCTGCACGAGGTCGACGGCTACCCGCTGGACCTCAAGGACTCGGACTTCCGCGATCTGTACCGCTACATGGTGCTCGCCCGTCGCGTGGACAAGCAGGCGATCAACCTGCAGCGCCAGGGCCAGCTGGGCGTGTACGCCTCGCTGCTGGGCCAGGAGGCGGCGCAGATCGGGGGCGCGTACGCCCTGGATCAGCAGGACTGGGTGTTCCCCTCCTACCGGGAGATGGGAGCGGCGCTGGTCCGGGGCGTGGACCCTGGCAAGGTGCTGCACCTGTTCCGCGGCACGTGGCTGTCCGACCACGACCCGCACGAGCACCACTTCGGGCTGCTGTCGATCCCGATCGGCACGCAGGCGCTGCACGCGGCTGGGTTCGCCATGGCCGCCAAGCTCGACGGCTCTGACCTGGTCGTCATGAGCTACTTCGGCGACGGGGCCACCAGCGAGGGCGACCCTCACGAGGCGATGAACTTCGCGGCGGTCTACGAGGCGGCCTGCGTGTTCTTCGTCCAGAACAACCAGTACGCGATCAGCGTGCCGCTGTCCAAGCAGACCAAGGCGCCGACCATCGCCCACAAGGCGGTCGGCTACGGGATGCCGGGGTACCGCTGCGACGGCAACGACGTGCTCGCCACCTACGCGGTCAGCAGGAAGGCGGTCGACCGCGCCAGGGCGGGCGGGGGCCCGAGCCTCATCGAGGCGGTGACCTACCGCATGGAGGCGCACACGACGGCGGACGACCCGACCCGCTACCGGACGCCCGCCGAGCTCGAGCAGTGGAAGCGGCGCGACCCGATCGCGCGCTTCGAGACGTTCCTCGAGTCCGAGGGCCTGCTCGACGACGCTTTCCGCGCGGAGATCGACGAGGAGGCGCAGGCCTACGCCAAGCGGATGCGCGAGGAGATCTACGACGCGCCGCACGGGGACCCCATGGAGCTGTTCGAGCACGTCTACGCCGACCCGCCGGCCTCCTACGCCGAGCAGAGGGCCCTCCTGCAACGTGAGCTCGACGAGCACGGGACGAGCTGATGGCGATCACCATGGCGCAGGCCCTGAACACGGCGCTGCACGACGCGATGGCCGAAGACGACAAGGTCGTCATGTTTGGTGAGGACGTGGGCATCCTCGGCGGGGTGTTCCGCATCACCGACAAGCTGCAGGAGCGCTTCGGCGAGGGCCGCTGCTTCGACACGCCGCTGGCCGAGTCGGGCATCGTGGGCACCGCGATCGGCATGGCGATGTACGGCTACAAGCCGGTCGTGGAGATGCAGTTCGACGGCTTCACCTACCCGGCGTTCGAGCAGATCGTGTCCCACCTGGCCAAGATGCGGAACCGCTCACGCGGGACCGTGCAGCTGCCCGTCGTGGTGCGCATCCCGTTCGGGGGCGGCATCGGCGCGGTGGAGCACCACTCCGAGAGCCCCGAGAATTACTTCGCGCACGTCGCGGGCCTCAAGGTCGTGTCGCCTGGCACCCCAAGCGATGGCTACTCGCTGCTGCGCGAGTCCATCTCCTCGGCGGACCCGGTGCTGTTCTTCGAGCCCAAGCGCCGCTACTGGCTGAAGGAGGACGCCGACCTGCCGGTGCGGACCGAGCCGTTCGGCCGCGCGGTCGTGCGCCGCGCGGGGACCACCGCCACGTTGTTCGCCTACGGGCCGATGGTCCGCACGTGCATGGAGACGGCCAGTGCCGCCGAGGACGAGGGCTGGGACCTCGAGGTCGTCGATCTGCGCACCCTGAACCCGTTCGACAGCGCCACCGTCGTCGAGTCCGTCAAGAAGACCGGCCGGGCCATCGTGGTGCACGAGGCGCAGGTGTTCTCCGGCTTCGGGGCCGAGGTGGCCGCGCAGGTGGCCGAGCGCGCCTTCTACCACCTGGAGGCGCCTGTGCTGCGCGTCGGCGGGTTCGACATCCCCTACCCCGCGGCCAAGCTCGAGGAGTTCTTCCTCCCGGACGTCGACCGGATCCTCGACGCCGTCCAACGCTCGCTGAGCTTCTAGGGGCAGCGCCGTGGCCACCAACAAGGACTACCTGCTCCCCGACCTCGGCGAGGGCCTGACCGAGGGCGAGATCGTCAGCTGGCTGGTCGCCGTCGGCGACACCGTCGCCCTCGACCAGCCCGTCGCCGAGATCGAGACCGCCAAGGCCGTCGTCGAGGTGCCCAGCCCGTTCGCGGGGACCGTCACCAAGCTGTTCGCCAAGGCTGGCGAGGAGGTCGAGGTCGGCAAGCCGCTGATGACGATCGACGTGGGGGATGGCTCGGACGAGCCGACGCCCGCCACCGAGGATCGGGGCACCGCACCGGACGAGGCGGAGGTCTCCGACATGGTCCCCGAGCCCGCCGAGGCCGCTGGCGACGACGGCGGCTCGGGCAACGTGCTGGTCGGCTACGGCACCGGCGGTGGCGCCAGGCGCCGGCGCCGCGGTCAGGGCGGCGCGGCCGGCCCGGCGGGGGC
>JACDBB010000112.1 GCA_013695145.1 Euzebyales bacterium | reverse complement strand
CCACGAGAGAACGCCCGAGCCGCGGAAGAAACTCGCCACCCAGCGAGAAAGCTCTTGGCCAGGCGCCCGGCGGCGCCCGCCACGGCCGCGAACGGCGGAGGAAACTCGCCACCCAGCGAGAAAGCTCTTGGCCAGGCGCCCGGCGGCGGGTATCGCCGAACTCGAACACGCTCTGAGTGTTCTCGCTGGTAGTCCGCCTCCTGAAAGATGTCAAGTCGGCGTCGTCATCTTGCGTCAGTGGACGGTATATCAGGTTGATGGCTATTGGCTCCATTGGTACTTCCTTGCGGGAAGCACTGCTCATAGGCGTTACGTCCCAGGAACTGGGGAACGCGGCGAGAACGTCGTCGCGACAGTCGGCGCGTCGCTGAGCGATCGGTCGAGGGGTCCCAGCATGGCGGTTCTGGGAGGGGAGCTTCGACCAGCTCGACGCCCTTCTTCTGGAGTTGCACGAGTACGGAGTCGACGAGCGCTGGCACCTGTCAGCGGTGGACCGCGCGCAGCACCGCGGCGGCGGCCACCGTGACGTCCTCGTCGTCGGTGGCGTGGTCGGACACGCTGATGCGCAGCGCCACCTCGCCGTGCCGCACGGTGGTGCCGAGCCAGGTGGCGCCTTCGGCCTGCACCGCCGCCGCGACGGCGCGGGTGCGCTCGTCGTCGTCGCCGACGCGCACCAGCACCTGGTTGAGGACCACGTCGTTGAGGACGGCGATGTCCTCGTCGGCCGCCAGGATCTCAGCGAAGCGGCGCGCTTGGGCGCACGAGCGCTCGACCAGGTCGGCGACGCCGGCTCGGCCGAGGCTTCGCAGCGCGGCCCACACGGGAAACACGCGCGCCCGGCGCGAGCTCTCCGGCGTCCAGTCGGCACCGTCACGGCTGCCCGTCCGCGCGAGGTAGGCGGCGGACAGCGTCATCGCCGCACGGTGGCTGTCGGCGTGCGCGCACACGACGACGCCGCAGTCGTAGGGGACGTTGAGCCACTTGTGCGCGTCGGTCGCCCACGAGTCGGCGAGCGCCACACCACCGGTCAGATGCGCCAGCGACGGTGCGGCCGCCGCCCACAGACCGAACGCGCCGTCGACGTGCACCCACGCGCCGCGCTCGTGGGCGACCTGGCAGATCTCGCCCACCGGGTCGAACGCGCCGGTGTTGACGTTACCGACCTGCGCGCACACGATCGCCGGACCGTCGCCGAGCGCGCCAGCCAGCGCCGAGGCGCGCATGCGGCCCTGATCGTCGGCCGGCACCACGGTGACGCGCCGCTCCCCCAGCCCCAGGAAGCGCAGCGCGCGGTCCACGGTGGCGTGCCGCTCCTCGCCCACGGCCACGGTGATCTCCGGCGCCCCGAACAGGCCGTCGGCGTCGACGTCCCAACCGGCCTCTCGCAGGACGTGGTGCCGACCCACCGCGAGGCCGGCGAGGTTCGCCATCTGCGCCCCCGTCGTGAACCCGGCCGAGGAGTCCGCCGGCAGGCCGAGCAGCTCGCACAACCAGCCGCGGCACACCTCCTCCGCGGCCGCCGCCGCCGGCGACAGCGCGAAGAAGCCGGGGTTCTGGTCCCATGTCGACGTCAGCCAGTCGGCCGCCAACGCCGCCGGCACGACACCGCCCTCGACGAACCCGAAGTAGCGCCCGGCGTTGGTCACGACCAGCCCGGGCTCGGCGCCGAGCGCCAGCGACTCGACGACCTTCACCGGGTCGCTCGGCCCGGCGGGCAGCGGACCGCCGAGCGCCGACACCATCCGCTCCATCGACGCGCCGCGCGCCACCGGCCGGTCGCCGGCGGTCTCGAGGTAGGCCAGCGCGAGCTCGGTGGTACGCGTCAGCAGGCGACGAAGATCGGTCGTCATGATGTGCCCTCCAGTGATCGGCGGCCGGTCACCGCCCAGGCTTGCGAGCGGGAACTGAATCACATCGAGCCGCGGACATGGTCCGACGGCCGGTCGCCGCTCAAGGTCCGCCCCGCCGGCTGCTTCGCCGGGAGTAGACCGCGCCCGACCCGCGTCCACAGGAAGCAGCCGAGGAACCTCCTGGTGGGGGACGACGCGCGGTGCGGCGCGCAACAGCATGGGTCCTGATCACAAACACTGGAGCCCATGCCATGAGCGCCACCGCCACGAAGACCACCCAGCGTCGCTCCACGCCGGCCGCTCCTCCCGTCGACCAGCCGCGAAGGCTGGCACCGAGGACGCGCAAGGTGCTGCTCGCCGCGCACGTCGTGGTGGGCGTGGGCTGGTTGGGCGTCGCGGTGTCGAAGCTCGCGCTGGGTGTCGCGGCCGTGCGTCTGGCCGACTCCGATCCCGGGCTGGCCGTCGCCGCGTATGGGCTGCTCGACGATCCTGTCACGACGATCACCCGCGTGGCTGCGATCGCCACGCTCGTCACCGGCGTCGCGCTCTCCGTCGGGACGAAGTGGGGTCTGCTCCGGCACTGGTGGATCGTCACCAAGCTCGCGCTCACCGTCGGCACCATCCTGCTCGGCAACCAGGTGATCGACGGGTGGACGCAGCAGGCCATCGCCGGCGCCGCTGGCGCCGCGACCCGTGACCTGGCGACGGCGGTCGGTCACCTGGGGCGCCAGCTCGTGGCCGTCATGGGGCTCAACGTCGCGCTGCTGGCCGCCGCCAGCGTGATCTCCACGATCAAGCCGTGGGGCCGGACGCCCCGCGGCCGGCGCGTCGCCGCCACGCGCCGCGCACACGCGCGAGCCGCTGGCGCCACCCGGTGACCTTCGCCAACACCGCCGACCCGATCCCACCAGGAACAGGAGTCCACCATGTCCTCGCCGGTACAGGGCCGCAGCGCCCCTCCTTCGCCCACCAGGACCCGCCCCGTGACGCTCGATCGGCGCTGGGTGGTGCTCCAGGCCGTGGTCGCGGCCGGAATGATCGCGAGCTTCGCCGCGGTCATGCTCGTCATCGCCGGTGAGGTGGTCGTGCCGCTCGCAGTCGGCGCCGTCCTGTTCGCGGTGCCGCTCGCGATGCTGGCGGTGCGGCCACGCCCTGCCGCGGTCGCCATCGGTGTCGTCTCCACGCTCTGGCTGCTGTTGAACATCGGCCAGATCGGTGCGGTGCTCGACGGGCTGGCTCGTCCCACAGCGACCGCCGACTTCCTCGTCACCCTGGCGATGCAGGTTTTCTCCGTCGCGGGCGTCATCGGGCTCGTGGGCAGCTTGCGCAGGGCACCAGGGCGTGTGGCGCGCTACGCCGTCGCGACCTGTGCGCTGATCCTGCTCCTGGGCGCCGCGGGCAGCGTCACGCTGGCTCTCACCACCGCCGCAGCCCCCGTCGTCACGAACTCGGGCCAGGAGCCGCTGGTGGCGGTGCGGGACAGCGAGTTCGTCCCTGCCGAGCTGGTCGTCCAGCCCGGCACGACGGTCACGTGGGAGTGGTCCGGCGACGCCCAGCACAACGTCGTCGGCGACGGCTTCGAGAGCCCGCTGCAGACTGAGGGCGACTTCACCCACCACTTCGAGACGCCAGGACGCTACGACTACCGCTGCACGCTGCATGTAGGCATGACCGGGACCGTGGCGGTGAGCAAGTGAGGATGGTCCAGCCCTCCACGCGGGGCGCCAGGGGCGCGCTGACCTGCGAGACATGAGCCGCGCGGCGCCCGGGGGACTACCGTGGCCCGCATGATCCCTGGGCTTGAGAACCAGCGGGCCACGCGCGTGGTCGACGTCGCGGTCGCGCTGGTCGCCGTCGCGGCCGCGTGCATCGGCAGCGTGGCGATCGAACGAGTCACGGCGACGCCGGTGCGGGCCTTGGACGTCGGCGGCTACGCGCTGCTGGTCGCCGGCGGCCTCGCGCTCGCCGTCCGCCGGAGACAGCCCGCCGCCGTGCTGGCGGCGGCGATCGCGACCGGCATCGCCTATGACCTGCTGGGTTACCCGGGGGCGTTCTTTACGGTGCCGATCCTGCTGGCCCTGTACTTCGCGGCCGCCGCGAGCCTGCGGAGCCTCGCCGTAAGCGGAGCGGTCACCACGTTCGTGCTCATGCTCGTCGCGGGGGTGGGGCACCAGATGGACGCCGCGGGGATGCTGTGGCTCGCCGGGTGGCTGGGCCTCGCGCTGGTGCTCGGCGAGGGGGCACGCGGCCGACGCGCTTACCTGGAGCAGGCCGAGCAGCGAGCGGAGGAGGCGGAGCGCACCCGCGAGGAGGAGGCGCTCCGCCGAGCGGGCGAGGAACGGATGCGCATCGCCCGGGACCTGCACGACGTGCTGGCCCACCGCATCGCGCAGATCAACGTGCAGGCGGGGGTCGCGGTGCACCTGCGCGACAAGGAGCCGGCCAAGGCGGGCGAGGCCATGGTCGTGGTGAAGCAGGCCAGCAAGCAGGCCTTGCGGGAGCTGCGGGCGACGCTGGGCGTCCTGCGCCAGGTGGATGAGGCCGAGCCGCTCACCCCCGCCCCTGGCCTTGAGCGCCTCCACGACCTGGTCGCTGACACGGCCGCCGGCGATCTGCAGGTCGACGTCAGCGTCATCGGCACACCGCGAGCTCTGCCGGCTGGCGTGGACCTCGCCGCCTACCGCATCGTGCAGGAGTCGCTGACCAACGTCGTCCGGCATGCGCGGCCGTGCCGCGTCACCGTGCGGATCGCCTACGAGGCGGACGGGCTGCTGGTCCAGGTCGCCGACGACGGGGCCGCCCCGGTTCGCGACGGGGTGACGGGCCGCAATGCCGACGGGCGCGGCGGCGGACACGGTATCCAGGGGATGCGGGAACGGGCGACCGCTGTCGGGGGGAGACTGGACGCCGGGCACCTCCCTGAAGGCGGGTTCCGCGTCCAGGCGCGCCTGCCGCTGGAGCCCGGAGCGTGATCCGCGTCGTGCTCGCCGACGACCAGGTGCTGGTCCGGGCCGGCTTCCGGGCGCTGCTCGACTCCGAGGACGGGATCGAGGTGGTCGGCGAGGCCGGCGACGGCGACGAAGCAGTCACGCTTGCCACGGGGCTGCGCCCTGACGTCGTGCTGATGGACGTTCGCATGCCAAGACTGGACGGGATAGAGGCGACGCGCCGTATCGCCGCCGACCAGCGGCTGGCGGCGGTCCGGGTCGTGATCCTGACGACCTTCGAGCTCGACGAGTATGTGTTCGAGGCCTTGCGCGCCGGCGCGAGCGGGTTCCTGGTCAAGGACACCGACCCCGTCGACCTCCTGGCGGCCGTGCGGGTGGTTGCCAGCGGCGAGGCGCTGCTGTCGCCCAGCGTCACCGGGCGGCTCATCCGCGAGTTCGTCGACCGTGTCCCCGGCGACCGGCCGCTGCCGGACCTGGAGAGGCTGACGGAGCGGGAACGGGAGGTGATGGCCCTGGTCGCCGAGGGCCTGTCGAACGCCGAGATCGCCGAACGGCTGTTCCTGAGCCCGCTGACCGCCAAGACCCACGTCAGTCGCGCGATGGTCAAGCTGCACGCCCGCGACCGCGCCCAGCTCGTCGTCCTCGCCTACGAGTCCGGCCTCGTCACACCCCGCGGTGGCTGACCGCCGCAACCGGAGCGCACCCAGGGAAGGTCGACATCGCCAAGAACGCCGCCACCAGCGCTCTCGCATGACCAGCCACCTACTTCACCGCCGGCTCGGGAACGCGGCGTCGCGGTCGGCGTCGGCGAGGATGTCGGTGGCGTAGGTGGAGGTGCCGGTGTGGAGCAGCGCCCGCGCGGCGCTGACGAGCCTGCCGTAGGCGGCGCGTGCCAGCGCACCACCCGTCGAGACGCGGCGGACGCCGACCGACGCGAGCTCAGGCACCGACGGGCCGTGGGGAAGGGCGAGGACGTTGAGCGGCGCGCCCACGTCGCGGACGAGCCGAGCGATGTCGTCGATGGCGACCAGCCCTGGGGCGTAGACGACGTCAGCGCCAACGTCGCGGTAGGCCGTCAGTCGGGCGACGGTCGCGTCGAGGTCGTCCCCGCCGTAGAGGTGGCGCTCGGTGCGCGCGGTGAGCACCAGTCCGTGCGCGTGGGCGGCGTCGGCGGCCGCGGCGACGCGCTCGGTGGCGACCTCGATCGAGTCGATGGCGCCCGTCGCGGGATCGTAGTCCTCGATGGAGCAGCCTGCCGCGCCGGTCTGGGCGATCAGGCGCACGGTGTCGGCGACGCCGGCGGGGTCGGCGGCGAAGCAGCGTTCGGCGTCGACGCTGAGCGGCACGTCCACGGCCGCGGCGAGGCTGGCGGCATGGGTCAACAGCTCATCGCGGCTGACCTGCTGGTCCCGTCGCCCCAGAGTCGCCGCGTGACCCGAGCTGGTGGTCGCCAGCGCCGGGAACCCGAGCGTGGCGAGCAGTCGCGCGGAACCGGCGTCCCACGGGTTGGGCATGACGAACAACCCGGAGGTGTGCAGGTCACGGAACACGGCGCGGGCATCGCTGGTCATGTGAGGTCGACTCCAAAGTAGGTTGCAAGACCGGCCCACGTCGGACCCGCATGTGCAGCGCGGACAGTTCGTACGAACCCTTGGTACGAAGTGTCCGCGCTGCCGAATCCACGGCCTGATCGTGGCCTGGGCTGGTCAGCCCGAGCGGCGATCTAGCGATCGCCCGCTACGACTCCCTCAGCCCTGGCGGTGCCGGCGTAGCTGAAGGCGGGCGCGTCGCCCCACAGGCGCTCGAGGTCGTAGAAGGCTCGCTGCTCCTCGGTGAAGGCGTGCACGACGATCTCGCCGTAGTCGAGCAGCATCCAGCCGGTGTCCCGCTCACCCTCGCGGCGGCGGGCGGCGCGACCGCGCTCCTTGAGCTGCCTGCCCACCTCGTCGACCACGGTCCCCAGCTGCCGGTCGTTGCTGGCCGACACGAGAACGAAGAAGTCGGTGATGCCCAGCAGGTCGCCGAGATCCAGGATGCGGATGTCCGAGGCCTTCTTGTCAGCCGCGGCCGCCGCGGCGGCGACCGCCAGCTCCCGGGAGGCGGAGGTGTCGACGCTGCTCAGAAGATGCTCCTTGCACGGGGTGAGCGCCCAGGGCGAGCGCTGGTCAGGGTGCGGCGAAGTCGGCGCCGACGACGATCGTGAGATCCACGACCGACTGTGGCTGGCGACTCACCTGGATCGTACCGACCCCCAGCACCTGGCGCACCCGCTCCGCCGCCGCGTGGGAGTGCGGCCGCTCGTCGTAGATGACGATGCGCGTGAGCCGGTAGTCGAAGCTGTCCGCGTTGTCCGTGCGCACGATCCGGAAGCTGCCGGCGAAATCATCGCCGCCCGGCCTCTCGCCCCCGAGGCGCGCGTCGACCTCCTGGCCCACCCCCGGGTCGCCGACGCCGTTGAGCACCTGGACGCGGACTACCTCGGCGCCCGATAGCCGCGCCACCAGCTCCGCGATCCACGCCGGCTCGGCGGTGGTGTCCAGCACGCCGGCCCCGTCCACGAGCGCTTCCCGGACCTGCGGATCGGTGGCGGCCTCCAGGAGGCGGCGCAGGACCTGCTGCTGCCGCGCGAAGCTGGCGAGCTCATCCTCGCCGGGCTCCGTGAACGACCAGTACTCGGCCAGGCGCTCGCCGTCGAGGCGCTGCGAGCCTGCCTCGAAACGGACCGTCGCCGTGCCGTCGGACTGGCGTGTCGTCAGCCGCTGCGGGATGTCCAGCTCCAACCCGCCGAACCGGCCGAGCAGCGCGCCGAGGCCCTCCTCGGAGACCGCGGCGACGTGATCGACTGCGATGCCGAGGGTGTTCTCGACGGCGGCCTGCACCAGGCCTGGTCCGCCGTACCGTCCGGCCAGCCCCAGCCGGTCGAGCCCGAAGCCCGGCAGTTCGACCAGCGTGCCGACCGGGAGGAACACGATGAGCGCCTGGTCGTCGTCCGGTCCCGCCGCGAGCAGCGTCGCGCCGCTCACGGGCTCGCCGTCCCCGGGCTGCCGCACGAGCAGCAGCGTGTCCTGGTCGCCGGCGCTCGCAGCCGGAGGGGCCGCGCCACGAGCCGCGACCGCAGGCGCAGCGGTGCGCAGCGCCAGCACCGCGCCACCGACGGCGCCCGACGCGGCGAACAGGAGCAGCAGCACCGCCAACAGCACCCGGTTGCGCCAGCGCCGGCGCCGTTCGCGACGGGCGCGATGGCGTGCGTCGCCGCTCACGCCGGCAGCTCGGAGTTGTGCGACCGCTCACCCGCCATGCCCGCGAGACCGTGACCCTTCATCCCGTACAGGCCGTGCTTGCGGGCGTACTCCTCGACCTCCCGTGGGATCAGGTAGGTGGCGGAGCGCCCGACGGCGAACCGCTCGCGGACATCGGTCGACGAGATCGCCAGCGCCGGCACGTCGAGGACGGTGACCTCGTCGCGCAGGCCCTCATGGTCGAGTGCGGACAGATCGTGGCCCGGTCGGGTGGCTGCCACGAAGTCGGCCAGCATCAGGCACTCCTGCGCGTCCTTCCACGTGAGGATCGACAGGATCGCGTCGGCGCCGGTGATGAAGAACAGGTCGTCCGCGGGTAGCGCCGCCCGCAGGTCGCGCAGGGTGTCCACGGTGTAGGTGGCGCCCGGCTTGTCGATCTCCAGCCGGCTCACGCTGAACGCCGGGTTGGCCGCCGTAGCCAGCACGGTCATCAGGTAGCGGTGCTCGGATCCGGTGACGTCGCGGGACTTCTGCCACGGCTGGCCGGCGGGGATGAACACGACCTCGTCCAGGCCGAGATCGGCTCTGGCCTGCTCGGCGGTGACGAGGTGGCCCAGGTGGATCGGGTCGAAGGTGCCGCCCATGATCCCCACGCGGCGGGGTGCGCTCATTGGACCGAGTCTATCGGCGCCTCCGGCCGCGACCCTGAGCGCTCCGAGGCGTATGGCTGCATCGCGCTCGTCAGGCGCGCACCTGCCCGTCGCCCTCGACCACGTACTTGGTCGTGGTGAGCTCCGTCAGACCCATGGGGCCACGCGCGTGGAGCTTCTGGGTCGAGATGCCGATCTCGGCGCCGAAGCCGAACTCGCCGCCGTCGGTGAACCGGGTGGAGGCGTTGACCATGACGGCGGCCGCGTCAACCTCGGCGACGAAGCGGCGGGCAGCCGCCCGGTCGCCCGTCACGATCGCCTCGGTGTGCAGGGTGGAGTGGCGCGCGATGTGCGCCAGCGCCGCGTCAAGGTCGTCGACCACACGCACGGCCAGGACCAGGTCGAGGTACTCGGCGTCCCAGTCGGAGTCCGCGGCCGGGTCCGCCCCTGCCAGGCGCTGCGCGGCCTCGTCGCCGACCATCCGCACACCGTGGCCGCGCAGCGCCTCGGCAGCGGGCGGCAGGAAGGCCTCAGCCACCGACGCATGCACCAGCAGCGTCTCGGCGGCGTTGCAGACGCTGGGTCGCTGCGCCTTGGCGTTGACGATGATCCGGGTGGCCATGTCGAGGTCGGCGGTCGCGTCGACGTACACGTGGCAGTTGCCGACTCCGGTCTCGATCACCGGCACCTGGGCGTCGGTCACCACAGCCTGGATCAACCCGGCTCCGCCGCGCGGGATCAGCAGGTCGACCACGCCGCGCAGGCGTCCGAGCTCTGACACCGACCGTCGCGACGTGTCCTCCACGAGACCGATGACGTCGGCGGGCAGCCCTGCCGCCTCGACCGCGTCGCGCAACAGACCCGCGAGCGCCGTGTTCGACCGGATGGCCGACGACGACCCACGAAGAACACAGGCGTTGCCGGACTTGAGCGCCAGCCCAGCGGCGTCGACCGTGACGTTGGGACGGCCCTCGTACACCATGGCCACGACACCAAGGGGCACGCGCAGCTGCCGCACCTCGAGGCCGTTGGGCAGCCGGAAGCCGCGCACCACCTCGCCGACGGGATCGGTCAGGCCGACCAGGTCGCGCAGGCCCCGCGCGCACCCGTCGATGCGCTCTCCGGTCAGCGTTAGGCGGTCGACCAGCGCCGCGGGCGTGTCCGCGGCACGGGCTGCCTTCACGTCGGCCGCGTTGGCCTCCAGGATCTGCCCGTGCCCGGCGTCCAGCGCCGCGGCCATGGCCTCCAGCGCGGCATCCTTGGCGAGCGTGGACGCCCTCGCGAGCGTGGGGGCGGCCGCCTTCGCGGCGGCGGCGACTTCCGCGACACTGCGCACGAGCACCTTTCCTTCGACAGCGGCGGCTCATCGCCGGGCATGGTAGCCGTGGGACACGAGACGACGAGAAACGGGAGGCCGATGAGCGACTTCGAAGCCGCGCTTCGCGCACAGCTCGACCGCAACGCCGAGCTGGCGACCCAGCGCGCGCAGGCGGAGGAGGAGATGGACCGCGCAGCGCGCGAGCGGGCCGCGGCCGACGCGCGCGCCGTCCGCGAGATGGCCGGCGCGCAGCGCGAACGCCACGCCCAGCTGGTCGACGCGCTGACCGCCGCGGCGCGCGGTCTGAAGGAAGCCGCCCCCGAGGACTTCGTCGTTCGGCTGGGCTGGACCGAGTCAGGCGAGGAGTTCATCGCCAAGGTGTCCACCCGCCTGGTTGAGCCCTCCCGGTCGCTCTTGATCGAGCTCGACCGCGACGACGACGAGGTGCTGGCCCGCTGGCACTCCGACATCGGCAACGCCCTGGAGCTGTGGCGCCTGCTGGAGGTCGACCCTGCGGTGATCCAGCAGCTGGTGCTCCAGGTCGCCGACCAGGACCAGTGGCGACACGCCAGGCGTCCGCCACCGTTCCCCGGCGCCAGCCAGGAGTAGGGGGAAGGATCAGGGCGCGTGGCGCCAGTCGACGCGGCGGCGGGAGGTTCGCACGACCAGGTGCGCGCCCGCCAGGCTGGACAGCAGCACAGCGGCCAGGGCGACCGGCCACCCGGTGGCCGCGCCGTCTGCGCGCGTCTCGGTCGCCGCCGCGACCTCCGTCGCCGCGGACGGCGCGCTCGGGGCCGGCGTCGGTGCAACAGGCGCCGGCGTCGGCGTAGCCGGCCCCGAAGGTTGCGGCCGCGCGGGCTCCGGCCTCACGCTCGCCGCGGGTGCTCGCGTAGCGGAAGGCGCGGTCGTGGCCATCGGCTCCTGTGTGGCGGCGGGCGCGGCCGGCTCTGTGGCGGAGCGCCGAACCGGCAGCTCGGAGGGTGGCGGGGCGGGCTCACGACCGGGCAGCCGCTGGTCGACGCCCGGGCCGTCCTGTGCTTCGTCCTGGCTCTCGTCGACCGGGTCGGGCGACGCCCCGGCCGCGGCGCTCGCCCCACTGGCGGCGGCAGCGAGATCCAGCAGTCCGCGGCCTGCGCCGATGTCTTGTGCTGTCGCCTCCAGCCGCTCGCGAGCCTGGACGGCGTCGAGGCCGCTGCTGCGCAGCACCGCCGCGGCCCCGGCCACCACGGGCGCCGCGAACGACGTGCCGTCGGCGCGCGCGTACCCGTTCTCCAAATAGGTGGAGACGATGCCCACGCCCGGCGCGAACAGTGTGTCCGGATCGCTGTTGGAACGCTCCCACGGCAGGTCCTGGAGGTCGGACGCCGCCACGACCACGACCGGGACGCCAGCGCGATACGGCGTGGAGCGGCGCGCCTCGTTGCCGGCGGCGCCCACCACGAGCACCCCCGCCTCGTCGGACTCGCGGATCGCGAGCTCGACCTCGGTGGTGATCAGCTCGCCGCTCCCGCTGCCCGGAGAGTCGGTGAGGCTCAGGTTCACGACGTCTGCGCCGTTGGCGACGGCCCAGCGGATCCCCTCGGCGACGTTGCGGGACGTCCCGGTCCCGGCGGCGTCGAGCACGCGGACCGGCATTATGGCCGCGCTGGGGGCTATCCCCGCCCCCCCTCGCCCGTTCGCCGCCGTCGCGGCGATGATCCCCGCGACGAGCGTGCCGTGCCCGTTCTCGTCATCGGGGGGCGTGTCTGGGTCGACGAGGTCGCGACCGGGCACCAGCCGGTCGATCAGATCGGGGTGGGTGAGCGAGACACCCGTGTCGACCACGGCGACGACGATCCCCTCGCCCTGAGCGACCGTCCACGCCTCGGCGGCGCCGATGCGGTCCAGGTGCCACTGCTGGTCGCGCAGCGGGTCGTCAGCCGCCAGCGCCGCAGTCCCCCCGGTGAGCACCGCGAGGAGCGCCAGCACGACGACGGCAGGGCGAGCCACACGGTCAAGGATCGCAGGCCGCGGCGGGCGGCGCACTCCACCCATCGCACAGGTGCCCTACAGCAGCACCAGCGAGTCCCGATGGATCACCGCTCGCGGCCGTCCCCGGTGCGCACCGAGATCCCGCGTGGACCTGCCGCGCAGCTCGAGGAGGTCCTGGCGGTTGTAGCCGACGAGCCCGCGAGCCAACCTGCGCCCGTCCGCGCCGACGATGTCGACCGCGTCGCCAGCCGTGAAGTCGCCGGTCGCGTCCACGACGCCGGCCGGCAGCAGGCTAGAACCCCTGTCGACGAGGGCTTGCGCGGCGCCGGCGTCGACGACGACGGCGCCGCGCGGCGGAGCGGCGAAGGCGATCCATAGCTTGCGACTGTCCGGCCGCCGGTCCGACGGCGGAAACCAGGTGCCGACGGGCGCGCCCGTGACCACCTCACGGACCACGTCCGGGCGGCGCGCCGCGGCGATCACCGCGTGAATGGCGCTGAACCTGGCGATGCGCACCGCCTCGAGCTTGCTGCCCATCCCGCCGCTGCCCAGCGTCGATGCCCCCCCGCTGTCAAGGTCGGCGACCGCGCCGAGATCGTCCACACGACCGAGGACCTGGACCCCGGGGGCTCCCGGCCGCCCGTCGAGCACCCCGGCGACGTCGCTCAACAGCACCAGGAGCTCCGCGCCGAGCATGCTGGCGACCAGGGCCGCGAGCCGGTCGTTGTCACCGAAGCGCAGCTCGTCGGTGGCCACCGTGTCGTTCTCGTTGACGACCGGGACGGCGCCGAGCCCGATCAGGGTCTCGAAGGTGGTCCGCGCGTTGAGATAGCGGCCGCGGTCCACGATGTCGTCGGGGGTGAGCAGGACCTGGCCGCACACCAGGTCGTGGGAGGCGAAGCACGCCTGGTAGGTGTGCATGAGCACGCCCTGTCCCACGCTGGCCGCCGCCTGCAGGCGGGGCAGGTCGGCCGGCCGCTGGGACATGCCGAGCGGCGCCAGCCCGGCGGCGACCGCGCCGCTGGACACCAGCACCAGCTCGAAGCCGTCCCGGCGCAACGACGCGAGCTGGGTGACGAAGCGGGTGACGAACGCCCGGTCGAGGTCTCCTCCGGCGCCGCGCAGGCTCGAGGATCCGACCTTGACGACCACCCGCCGCGGCTGGCCGAACCGCGGAGGAGTCACCGATCGTCCTCCGCATCCGTGTCGTCGGGTTCGAGCGATCTGGCGAGCTCGTCCGGGTGGTCGCCGTCGTCGAGCCCGTCGCGGTCGTCGAGCCGGTCGAGCTCCTCGGCGGGCAGATCGGATGGCTCCGGACTGAAGTCGAACACGAATCCGCCCATCTCCACCGAGTCCCCGGCGCGGGCGCCCGCGTGGACCAGCGCACGCTCGACACCGGCGCGCGCCAGCCGACCCTGGAGGTAGCGGACCGCCTCGTCGTTGGCGAGGTCGGTCATCTGGACCCACCGCTCGACCCGGTCACCGTGCACCGCGAAGCCATGGTCGGTGCGCGCCACGGTGAACCGGGTGCCACGCTCACGGGCGGGACGCAGGACCGGCCGGACCGCCCCCGCGTCGACGGGCGCCTGACGCGCGGCGCGAGTCTCGGCGACCAGAGCGCCAAGCCGGTGGCGCAGGGTGTCGAGCCCGGCGCCGGTCGCCGCGCTGCCCTCCAGCACCTCCCAGCCGCCGCGCTCGAGGTCGGGCCGCACGATCTCGGCCGTGTCGGCGTCCGCGTCGACCTTGTTCAACCAGACGACGGCGGGTCGCTCGGTCAGCGGCGGCATGCCGTCCGGCAGCTCGACCTGACGCTCGTAGCGGCGCAGCTCCTCCACGACGGTCACCAGGTCCTCGCGCGGGTCCCGCAGCTCGTGGCTGGCGCAGTCCAGAACGTGGACGATCGCACCGGCCCGCTCCACATGGCGCAGGAAGCGGTGACCAAGGCCGCGACCCTCGCTGGCCCCCGCGATGAGGCCCGGCACGTCGGCGGCCACGAAGTCGGTGTCGCCGGCGCGCACGACGCCGAGGTTGGGTGCCAGCGTGGTGAACGGGTAGTCGGCGATCTTGGGCTTGGCGGCCGACAGCCGGGCGATGAGCGACGACTTGCCGGCGTTGGGGAACCCGACCAGGGCGACGTCGGCGACGAGCTTGAGCTCCAGGCGCACCCAGCGCTCGTCTGGCGGCTCGCCGAGCTCGTGGAACCGCGGCGCCCTGCGGTTGCCCGAGCGGAACGCGGCGTTGCCACGGCCTCCTCTGCCACCGCGGGCCGCGACGACCTCGGCGCGGTCGGTGAGCAAGTCACCGAGCAGCGCCCCGTCCTCCGCGACGACCACGGTGCCGATGGGGACAGCGAGCACCTGGTCGTCGCCGTCGGCTCCTCGGCGCAGGTCACCTTCGCCGTGGCGGCCGTCGGGCGCCTTGCGATGCGGCCGATGATGGTAGTCCAGCAGTGTGGCCACGTCGTGGTCGGCGCGCAGCATGATCGACCCGCCGTGACCGCCGTCGCCGCCGTCCGGCCTGCCCCTGGGCTCGAACGGTTGGCGCGCGAACGACGTCACGCCGTTGCCGCCGCGGCCACCCCGGACGTGGATGCGTACCTCGTCGACGAACATCGCTTGCAGCGTATCGGCAAGACCATCCCATGGCGATCGCGAAGGGGCTCACCTGGCCGCGCGTGCCGGCGCCAGCTGCTATCCACAGCACGGCTCATCGAAGCGGCGGGCCCGGGGAGGGCAGGACCCATGCTGTCCTTGCCGAGACCGGACGAGGAGGCGAGGATGGCGTTGGACGAGCGGACGCGGCACGCGCTGCACACCAAGCTGCTGGAAGTGCTGGGCACAGCGTCCGCGGAGGTGCTGATGGAAGAGCTCGCGCGGATGCCCGACGATGTCGCCCGTGCCGGCGACATCGCCGCCGTGCGCGGTGACCTGGAGACGTTGCGCGGCGACCTGGAGACGTTGCGCGGCGATACGAACCGCGGCCTGGACACCCTGCGCGGCGACCTGACCAGCGGTCTGGGCGCCCTGCGCGGCGAGATGAACAACGAGGTCGGCGCGCTGCGCAGCGGCATGGACCACGGCTTCCAGGTGCTGCGCACCGAGATGGAGGCGATGGAGCACCGCCTCACCGCGGTGTTCCGCGGCGAGCTGGTCGCGGCCGTGACGTCGCAGACCCGCACGATCGTGTTCGCGCTGCTCGCCAGCCAGGTGACCCTCGCGGGCCTCATCGTCGCCGCGTCACGCATCCTGCGGTCCGGCTGACGCGCTACCCGAGAGCCTGACGCAGGTCCGCGACGAGGTCGTCGGCGTCCTCGATGCCGACGGACAGCCGCACGAGGTCGCCCGGCACCTGCAGCGGCGAGCCGGCGACGGACTGGTGGGTCATCCGTCCGGGGTGCTCGACCAGCGACTCCACCCCACCGAGCGACTCGGCCAGCGTGAAGACCCTGAACCGCGCGCAAGCCCTCACGGCGGCCTCCTCGTCGGCCAGGCGGAAGGAGACCATGCCGCCGAAGTCGCTCATCTGGCGCGCGGCGATCTGGTGGCCCGGGTGGCCCGCGAGGCCCGGCCAGACCACCTCCCCGACCGCCGGCAGCTCCTGCAGCGCCGCGACCACGGCCCGTGCGTTCTCGCAGTGGGCGCGCATCCGCACCGCCAGGGTCTTGAGGCCCCTGAGCACCAGGAACACGTCCCAGGGGCCCGGCACGCCGCCGATGGCGTTCTGCAGGAAGCGGACCTGGCCCGCAAGGTCATCATCGTCGGCGACGATCGCGCCGCCCACGACGTCGGAGTGCCCGCCGAGATACTTCGTGGTCGAGTGCACCACGACGTCAGCGCCCAGGGCGAGCGGCTGCTGCAGCGCGGGGGTGGCGAAGGTGTTGTCCACCACGACCCTGGCGCCGCGCTCGTGGGCCAGCTCGGCGAGCGCGGCGATGTCGAACACGTTCAGCAGCGGGTTGGTGGGCGTCTCGACCCACAGCAGCCTGGTCTGCTCACGCCACGCCCCGCGCACGACGTCGAGGTCGGCCAGGTCAACGGGATCGAACGCGAGGCCCCACGGGCCGTGGACCTGGGCGAACTGCCGGTACGTGCCGCCGTACACGTCGTTGGCCATCACCACGTGGTCGCCGGGCCGCAGGGTGCGCAGCACCGCGTCGCAGGCCGCCAGGCCCGAGGCGAACGCGACGCCGTGCCGACCGCCCTCGAGCGAGGCGATCGCGGTCTCCAGGGCGTCCCGCGTGGGGTTGCCGCTGCGGGCGTAGTCCCAGCCCGCGTGGGCCCCCACCTCGGACTGGTGGAACGTCGACGTCTGGTAGACGGGCACGATGACCGCGCCGGTCTGGGGGTCCGGGTCCTGGCCGGCGTGGATGGCCCTGGTGGCGAAGCCGGCGGCGCCCCAATCGTGCGCCGCGGTCATGAGCCCTCCTTGCGCATGAGGAAGTCCAGGACGTCCGCCCGCGTCAGCACGCCGACGGGCCGGGGTCCCTCACACACCAGCAGCGCCGCGGCGCCGCCCGTCAGGACCGTCATCGCCTCGTCGACGGTGTCGCGCACGTCGACCATCGGCAGCGGCTCCTCCATGACCTCCCCGACGGTGCGGTCCAGGACCTGCGGGTCCCGGTAGGCCCGGTCCAGCAGGCCGCGCTCCCGGATGGAGCCGACCACGTCGTCCCGCGACTCCAGCTGCTCGCGCTTCACCACTGGCATCTGGCTGACGGCGTAGGTGTGCAGCGTCGCGATCGCCTCCCGGACCGGCTCGTCCGGGTGGATGTGGACGATCGAAGGCAGCTCCGTGCCCTTGCGCTCGACGACGCCGCGCAGCTTGGCGCCGACGCCCGAGCGGTCGAGGAAGCCGTTGGCGGCCATCCAGTCGTCGGAGAAGATCTTCGACAGGTAGTTCCGGCCCGTGTCGGGCAGCAGGACCACGATCGTGGCGTCGGCGGGATAGTCGGCGGCCACCTGCAGCGCCGCCCAGGCGGCCGTCCCGCACGACCCGCCGACGAGGATCCCCTCCTCGCGCGTGACCCGCCGGGCCGTCAGGAAGCTGTCCCGGTCACTGACGCGGACATAGCGGTCCACCATGGCTGGATCGAACGTGTCCGGGATGAAGTCCTCGCCCACCCCCTCGACGAGGTAGGGACGCGCCTCGTCGCCGGAGTACAGCGATCCCTCCGGGTCGGCCCCCACGATCACGACCTCCGGGTTCTGCTCTTTGAGGTAGCGGCCCGTCCCGCTGATGGTCCCTCCGGTGCCGACGCCGGCGACGAACACGTCGATCCTGCCGTCGGTCTGGTCCCACACCTCGGGTCCGGTGGAGCGGTAGTGCGCCTCGGGGTTCGCGGGGTTGAAGTACTGGTTGGGCTGGAACGCCCCTGGGATCTCCTCGCTGAGGCGGTCGGCCGTGCGGTAGTAGCTGCGCGGATCGTCCGGCTCCACCGCCGTGGGGCACACGACGACCTCGGCGCCGAACGCCCTGAGCAGGTCGATCTTCTCCTGGCTCATCTTGTCGGGCATCACGAACACGCACTTGTAGCCGCGCTGGGCGGCCACCATCGCGAGGCCGGCCCCGGTGTTGCCGCTGGTCGGCTCGACGATGGTGCCGCCGGGCCGGAGGTGCCCGGCCTCCTCGGCGGCGGTGATCATCGCCAGCCCGATGCGGTCCTTCACGCTGCCGCCGGGGTTGAGGTACTCGACCTTGGCCAGCAAGGTCGGAGCGACGCCGGCGCTAAAGCGCGACATGCGCACCAGCGGCGTGTTCCCGACCAGCTCAACCAGCGAATCCACGACCTGCATGCGCGTGCCTCCCGGACCCTCCGGCGGCGTCGTTGCCGCTCGGTGGGCCCGAGGCTACCGCGAGCCTGGCGTCGCCTCGGCCGGTAGGGTGAGCGGAGCGGATGGTGATATCCACAGACCGCAGGGTCGTTGGGTCGACCGAGGTGCCGCGATGGACAAGACTCAGGGCATGATCACGGGCCTGGCCGATTACACCCTGTCGGACCTCGAGGCGCTGCGGTCAGTCCGCCACCACGTCGGCGAACTTGCGCTTGCCTGAGTTGCGGAAGCTGACCAGGCCGTCCACGAGCGCGAACAGCGTGTCGTCCCCCCCGCGGCCGACGCCGTCGCCGGGGTGGATCCGGGTGCCGCGCTGGCGGACGATGATGGTGCCGGCGGTGACGGCCTGACCGCCGAACCGCTTGACGCCCAGCATCTTCGCGTTGGAGTCGCGGCCGTTATTGGAGGAGCCGCCGCCCTTCTTGTGCGCCATGGTGGCCTCGCTTGGGGAACTACAGGCTGATGTCGTCGACCCGGATGCGGGTCAGGTGCTGCCGGTGACCGCTCTTGCGGCGGTAGCCGGTCTTGTTGCGGTAGGTGAACACGGTGATCTTCGGACCCTTGGTCTGCTCGACGAGGCGGGCGGTCACGGTGGCGTCGGCGAGCTTGCCCTTGTCCAGGGTCACGGCGCCCTCGTCGTCGACGAGCATGACCGGCCGCAATGCGATGGCGCCGTCATCATCCGGCGTGAGCTTCTCGACGTCCAGCGTGTCGCCGACCGCGACTCGATACTGCTTGCCGCCACTGGCGATCACGGCGTACATCGAGGGCTCCTGGAAGGCAGATGGGGAACGGATGGGGTCGTACGAGTCGTACGAGAAGAAGGCGCGCCGGAGCGCGCCGAAGGACGAGTGTATGGTCGAGGCGGTGGGGCGTCAACGCGAGCGCGGATCAGGCGGCGCGCGACGGCCGCTGCAGCTGACCGACCAGGCGCTGGTGGCCGTCGCGCTCGCCCGCTTGTACGCGCCGGAGCGCCCGGCGACAGCGGCAGACCTGCTTGTCGGGCTCGCCACCGAGGCCGAGGGCCGCGCCGGTCGGCGCCTGCGCATCCAATCCAACGCGGTGGCCACGTTGCACGAGCGGGCCCAGCTGCTGGCAAGGCGGGCGCCCTCGTTGGACGTGACGCTCGCCTGGGCCGACGACGACACGTGCCTGCGGCCGGTCGCAACCCTCGACCTGCTGCGCGCGGCCTGTGACGTCGGAGGCAGCGATCTCGCGGACCTGCTGGACGGCTGCGGGCTGTCGCGCGAGAGGCTGCGGGCGCCGCCGTCGGCGGGCTCGGCGTCCGAGGCGCTGGCCGAGACTCGTGGGCTGGACCCGCATGGGAGCCCGGGCCTGGACGCACCGGTGGCCCGAGCGGTGGCGCGCGCTCGAGCGGTGGGCGGCGGCGCCATGACCCTGCTCGTCGCGCTCGCGCTCGAGGCGGAGACCGCACCCGAGCAGGTCGGGCTGGACGTCGAGCGGGTCACAACGCGAGCGGCTACGATGACCGGCTCGGCGCTGGGCGCCGACCCCCTATGGGACGCAGGAATCGACGCCGTCCTGGACGCGGCGCGGCTCGCCAGCATCGAGCCGGGGCGGCTGGCGCCGATCGATGTCGTCCGGGCGTGCGCGCTCGCGGGGGGCCGGGGGCCCGCTGGGCTGCTGGCCGCCGACCCACCGGAGTCGCCATGACGCTCGACCGACTGACCACCCGACCCATGACCGAGGAGGGAGTACCCGGCGTTCGTCCGCGCTGTGGCGCGCCAGTTCGGCGATGACGTCCATGACGACGACATCACCGCGTACCGGACCGTCACCGACCTGGACCGGACGCTGGGCGCCTTCGACGGCGACCGCATCGTCGGCACGACCGAGACCATCTCGTTCGACATGAGCGTGCCCGGCGGCGGCACCGTGTCGTGCGGAGGGGTCAGCGCGGTTGGCGTGCGCACGACGCACCGCCGGCAGGGCCTGCTGACCGCGCTCATGCGCCGGCAGCTCGACGACGCCGACGACCGCGGCGAGCCGTTCACGGCCCTGTACGCCTCGGAAGCGCCGATCTACGGCCGCTTCGGGTACGGGCCCGCGGGCCCGTCGGTGTCGGTGAAGGCGCCGCGGGCCGACCTCGGTATGGACCCGCCTGCGGACCCCTCCTCCGTGGAGCTCGTCGAGGCCGACGAGGCGATCCGGCGCTGCCCGGGCATCTACGAGGCCGTGCGAGCGCAGCGGCCAGGCATGATGTCGCGAACGGACGCGTGGTGGCGCTTCGCGATCGGACGCGACGAGGAGCGACGCCGCCGCGGAGCCAGCGCGCGCTACCACGCCATCCTGGGCGACCGCGGGCACGCCACCTACCGCATCAAGACCGGCTGGACCGACAACGGCCCCGACGGGACCCTGCAGGTCAGCGAGCTGATCGCGGCCGACGGCGAGGCCGAGGCGGCGCTGTGGGCCTTCCTGGCGTCGGTCGACCTCATCACCACCATCGAGGCTCACCTGCGCCCAGCCGACGACGTGCTCCCCGTCCGCCTCGCCAACACCGCCAAGGCCAAGGTCGAGGTCTCCGAGCCGCTGTACGTGCGCCTGGTCCGCGTCGCCGAGGCCCTCACCGCGCGCGCCTACCCGATCACGGACGCGCTCGTGCTGGGATGTGCGCGACCCGTTCCGCGAGGCCAACACCGGCCGCTGGCGGCTCGAGGCCGGCCCCGACGGGTCGACGTGCAAGCCGACCGACGACGACGCCGACCTCGCGCTCGACGTCAGCGCGCTCGCGGCGGTGTCGCTGGGCGGCGTCACCTGGACGCGACTGGCGCGCGCGGGCCGCATCACGGCTCACACACCGGGGGCGCTGGCCCGCGCCGACCGTCTGTTCGCGACCGCCCTGCTTCCCTGGAACCCGGCGATCTTCTAGCCTCGGCGCGCGGCCCCCCATCCGGGGCGTGGTCAGTTGAAGGCGGCGAGGATCGTGGCGCCGCGGCCCTCGCAGGTCTCGCAGGTGGTGGTGAACGTCTCGGTGAGGCCCTGGCTGACGTTCTTGCGGGTCATCTGCACCAGGCCCAGCTTGGAGATGTCCATGACCCGCGACTTGGTCTTGTCGCGGGCGAGCTCGCGCTTGAAGCGCTTGAGCACCTCGTCGCGGTTGGCGGGGATCATCATGTCGACGAAGTCGATGACGATGATCCCGCCCATGTCCCGCAGGCGGAGCTGGTGGGCGATCTCCTCGGCCGCCTCGAGGTTGTTGCGCATGACCGTCTCTTCGAGGTTGTCCTTGCCGACGAACTTGCCGGTGTTGACGTCGATGACCCACATGGCCTCGGTCTTCTCGATGATGAGGTAGCCGCCCGAGGCGAGCCAGACCTTCTTCTCGAGCGCCCTGCGGATCTGCGTCGTCACCTCGTAGGCGTCGAACAGCGGCTGCCGGCCCGTCAGGACCGTGACCTTGGAGACCATGTCGGGGCCGACGTCGGACAGGTAGTCGCGGATCTGCTCGCCAAGCTCGTCGGAGTCGACGATCAGCTGCTCATACTCGGGCCCGAAGATGTCGCGGATCACGCGGATGACCAGGTTGGGCTCCTCGTAGACGGGCTCCAGCGGCTTGGCGGTCTTCGCGCGTTCGGTGATGCCCGTCCAGATGCGGGTGAGCCGCGCCACGTCCGCCTCGAGCTGCTCCTTGGTGGCGCCCTCAGCGGCGGTGCGGACGATCAGCCCGAAGCCCTCGGGTCGGATCGTCTTCAGCACCTTGCGGAGCCGCTCGCGCTCCTCGTCGGGCAGCTTGCGGCTGATGCCGAGCATCCCGTCCCCAGGTGCCAGCACGCAGAAGCGGCCCGCGATCGACAGCTGCTGCGTCAGGCGGGCGCCCTTGGTGCCCATCGGGTCCTTGGTGACCTGCACCAGCACCGTCTGGCCCGGCTTCAGCTGGTCCTCGATCCGGGGCAGCTCGGTGTCGAGGTCGGCCTCGTCGTAGTTCACCTCGCCGGCGTACAGCACGCCGTTGCGGCCCTTGCCGATGTCGATGAACGCGGCCTCCATCCCGGGCAGGACGTTCTGCACCCGACCGACGCAGATGTTGCCGACGTAGGAGACGTCCGACTTGCGCGTGACGTAGTGCTCCATCAGTGACCGCTGCTCGAGCACCGCGATCTGGGTGCGCTCGGACCCCACCGTCACAAGCATCCGCCGTGGCGGCCCCTCGTTGATCGCCCTGCGCGTCTCCTCGCTGACGCCGCCGATCGGCTTGCGGCCGCGGCCGCGTGGTCCGCTTCCCGCCGGGCGACCACCGCGGCGGCCGCGGGGCCTGGCCTGCGGCCGCGTCGGCGTCGACCGGTCACCGCCGTCGTCCTTGTCGGTGCGCGACGAGGGCTGCGA
>JACDBB010000105.1 GCA_013695145.1 Euzebyales bacterium | reverse complement strand
GCTCGCCAGCGACGTCGTGGTGCTCTCGGCCGCCTGTCGGAGCGCGTTGACCGCCTCGCCGACACGGTCGTACAGGCTGGTGCGACCCTCGGCCACGGTGACGGCGAGCTGCCGCTGCGTGGTCTGCAGGGAGTCGGTCAGCTCGCGCTGAGCGTCGGTGATCGCGCGGGCGAGCTGCTCCCGGGCGGCGGTGACCGCGTCGTCGAGCGCGGCGCTGGCCCCCTCGACCCGCTCGATGAGCTGCGCGCGGGACGCGTTGTCGGCCGCCTTGACCGTGCGCACGGCCTCGTCCATGCGCTCCGCCAGGCCCTCCCTGACGTGCGCGTCCGCCTGGCTGACCACCGCAGCGGCCTGCTGGCCGACGGC
This sequence comes from Euzebyales bacterium, assembly GCA_013695145.1. Taxonomy (GTDB): domain Bacteria; phylum Actinomycetota; class Nitriliruptoria; order Euzebyales; family Egibacteraceae; genus JACDBB01. The sequence continues at coordinate 4,190 of JACDBB010000105.1, read as the reverse complement.
GTCCAGGCGCTCGGCGGCCTGCTCGATGACCGCGGCGCCGTCCCGCTGCGCCGTGGCGGCCGCCGACAGGTGCTCCTGGAGGCTCTGGAGCGTCTGCCCGGCCTCGGCCGCCATCCGCTCCTGCTGTTCGGCCAGGCGCTCGGCCTGGTCGGCCAGCCGCTGGCGGGCGGCCTCGATGAGGTCGCCGGTGTCGGTCTCCCGCTGCGCCACCCCGTCCTTCACCGCGCCGAGGTCAGCGCCGAAGCCGTCGAGATCTCTGGCCACGGTGTCGAGGAGGCGGTGGGCGTCCTCGCGGCTGGACAGCGCCTCGACCAGGGCTTGCTCGACGGTCCGCATGCGCTCGTCGACCCGCCCGCCGAGGTCGGTGCCGATCTCCGCGTTTCGGGACACGTGGCCACCGAGCTCGCCGAGGCGCTCCCGCAGCTGCTGCAGCGAGCCGTCGACGCCCTTCAGGATGCGCAGGAGCTCGCGCTGCTCCTCGAGCTGCTCCTGGAGCGCGCGCCCCATGACGGCCAGCGCGCCGGCGGAGAAGCGCTCCGACCCGTCGCCCGACGCCCCCGTCCTCGGTTCGCTCACTGCGTCCTCACTCCCCGTTGCCGCTCGTCCCTCGCCGGCCACGTTCCGGACCGACCCCACCCGGGTCACCCAGCGGAGTGTACGCAGCACGGACCGGATGCTGCCGCCCGTCAGGCCGCGCGCTCGGCGCGGACCCGCCGCCACCACGCCCGCACCCAGCTGGCGTAGTCGAACGGCGCGAACCAGCGCGCCACGACAGCCGCGGGATCCACGGTGGCCGCCGCCTGCACGCGGCGGCGCTTGCGCAGCGTCCTGGGCAGGTTCGCCAGCTCTCCGACGGCGCCGGGGAACGCCTGCGGCACGGTCAGCACCAGCTCGCCGGTCTTGAGCAGCGTCGTGGCCGCGACCCCCGGCAGGGCGCGGGTCAGCGCGCCCAGGTCGTCGTTCTTGAGCACCACGTGCAGGCGGTTGGCGTAGTTCAGCCGCTCGACGAGGGCGCTGCGGCGAGGGCCGGCGCCGCCGCGCTCGTGCCAGCCGCGGGCGTCGGGCGCGTACCAGGCGTGCCAGCCGCGCAGCCGCAGCCGCCAGTCGATGTCCACGTCCTCCCAGTAGGCGAACAGGTCGGTGTCGAACATCTCGCCGTCGACGGCGACGTCGTCCAGCGCCGCCAGCCGGTACAGGCCCACCGCTCCCGAGGTGCCGAACACCTCGCCCGGCTCGTCGTAGCGCCCGTCGTCGGGCTGGCCCTCGCCGCGGTTGCGGAACAGGCGCGTGCGGAACGCCACGTGGCCGGTGGTGTCGATGACCGGCTGTGAGCGGTGGACACCGACCGGGTCGCCGCGGGCCTGGCCAGGGACGGGGTCGAGGCGCCACAGCTTGCCCTGCACGCTGGCGCGGCGGGGGTCGGCCGCCAGCGCCGCGACCGCCCTCGCGATGTAGCCCTCCTCGAGGCGGATGTCATAGTTGCACACGCACAGCGCGTCGCTGCCGACCTCGGCGGCGAGCCGCGCAGCCTGGTTCGCGGCGCCGGCGAAACCGAGGTTCTGATCGTTGGCGAGCACGCGCACGCCCCGGTGCCGGCGCGCCCTGTCCGCGCTGCCGTCGGCGCTGGCGTTGTCGATGACGACGACGGAGAGGTCGGCGTGCGTCTGGGTCGCCAGCGTGTCGAGCGCGCCGTCGAGCTGGTCCCCGGAGTTCCAGCTGATGACGCAGGCGGTGACCTTCACCGCCCCGCCGGCGGTCGCGCCCCGTCGCGGACCGGGTGGTAGACGGGTCCGCCGTCGTCCAGCGGCGGCGGGTGGCTCTCCAGCGGCCATACGCCGTCGGGGTTGTGCACCGTGATCCGCGCGTCTAGGGGGGCGATGCCCTGCTCGGACGAGGGCGCCTCGACGATCAGCTCGACCGCGCCCGACCAGCGCTCGTGCAGCGCGTTGGTCGAGGCGTTGCCGACCAGGAAGTCGATCAGGTAGCTGCCGGTCAGCAGGTCCAGGTCGAGCTCGAAGGTCACGGTCAGCGCCTCGCCCTCCGGCGGTGGGGCCAGGTAGGTGACCCGCCACGACGTCCGCGTCTCGTACACGCTCGGCGGCACGTCGGGGCGCCGGACGTGCAGGCCGACCGACAGGCCGCCGTCGCCGATCAGGTCGTCGCGGGCGCTCACCTGCACGGCGAAGCGGGCGGTCGAGCCGGTCGGCACGGGGCCGATCGGCCCTCCGCCGGCGGGTGCGGCCACCCCCAGCCCTCCAACCTCCACCCGCAGGTCGGTGATGCGGGCGCGCAGGTCACCCACCCTGCCCTGCCCCGCGGCCGCGGGCGCGGGCAGCTCACCGGTGCTCATGAGCTGGTGGTAGAGGTCGAGCGCGGCCTCGGTCGGCCCGTCGAAGACGATCCTGCCGCGGTTGAGGACGAGCGTGCGCTCGCACAGGGCGGCGACAGCGCCTAGGTCGTGGCTCACCAGGACGACGGTCTTGCCGCGCTCGGAGAAGCTGCGCATCCGCGCCATGGACTTCTCCTGGAACGACGCGTCGCCGACCGACAGCACCTCGTCGACCAGGAGCACGTCCGGGTCGACGTGCACCGCGATCGCGAAGCCCAGGCGCACGTACATGCCCGACGAGTAGTTGCGGACCGGCGAGTCGATGAACTTGTGCACCTCGGCGAAGTCGACGATCGCGTCGAACGCCGCGTCGATCTCCCTGCGGGTCAGACCCAGGATCGCACCGTTCAGGTAGACGTTCTCGCGGCCGGACAGCTCCTCGTGGAACCCGGCGCCGAGCTCGAGGAGGGTCGCGACGCGCCCGTTGACCACCACCTCGCCCTCGTCGGCCGGCAGGATCTTCGCGATGCACTTGAGCAGCGTCGACTTGCCGGAGCCGTTGTGGCCGATCAGCGCGACGGTCTCGCCGTGGCGGACGTCGAGGTCGATCCCGTCGAGGGCGTGGAACTCCTCGTAGCGGGAGCGGCGGAAGCGATACATCCGCTCCTTGATGCCCGGTGGCCGCTCGTGGTAGATGCGGAACACCTCGTGCAGCCCGCGGACGGAGATGGCCAGTCGCTCGGGGTGCCCGCCGGCTGGCTGGCGTCGACCCACGCCTAGTGCTCCCACGCGGAAGTTCCGTGAAGCACCGAGGGCACGACTGCGCGCGGCTCGCAAGGCGCGAGGAGCGCCTCGTACTGGGCCGTACTTGGGCGACGACGCAACGCAGCGAGCCCCAGCCCGGCCGGCGCTTGAGGCCATGAACGGGCAGGCGTGGCCGAATGCAGGAGACTTCCGCGTGGGAGCACTAGACCTCCTTGGCGAAGGTCACGGCCCGGCGACGGAACAGCCACCAGCCCAGGCCCAGGGTGCCGACCGCCCATGCGGCGCACACGGCGAAGGTCGTCAGCGACGGCCACCCCGGCGGCGGCGCACCCGGCTGGCCCGGCTCGGGGATGGGGGCTGGGATCCCGTACAGCGCGGTCTGGAACAGCTGCACGAACCAGGTCATGGGGTTGGCCAGGATCAGGCCTTTCACCCAGGCCTGTGCCGTGCTCTCCACGAGGTACAGCGGGTAGATGACCGGCGTGCCGTAGAACCAGGCCAGGAAGATCACCTGCGTGAGCTCCTGCAGGTCGCGGAAGCTGACGTTGAGCGCGGCGAACACCATCGACATCCCCGCGGTGAACGCGACCAGCAGGACGATCCCGATCAGGATGGCCGGCAGGTAGGGCAGGAAGTTGCCGCGCTGGAGGAGGAAGAACGGTGCGGTCGCCAGCAGCGCGAGGCACAGGTGGAACGCCTGCGCGAGCACCAGCGACAGCGGGATGACCTCGCGGGGGAAGTAGACCTTGCGGATGAGCGACCCGTTGCTGACGATCGCGCCCACCGAGGCGTTGACCGAGTTGGCGTAGAACTGCCACACCAGGTAGCCGGCCAGGAAGAACGACGCGAAGTCCTCCACGGGGATGCGGAGGAACGTCGCGAAGACCACCGTGAAGATCGCGGTCATCAGCAGCGGCGTGACCAGCGACCAGACGAACCCCAGCGCCGACTGCTTGTAGCGGACCTTCAGCTCTTTGCCGACGAGGTTGCGCAACAGCTCGCGAGCCTGCCGCACGTCGCCGAGCCGGGATGCGGGCGCGACAGCCATGGTCGCCGGAGTATATCGGCGCCTGGCTGGGCGAACGGCTGCACCCGC
>JACDBB010000088.1 GCA_013695145.1 Euzebyales bacterium | reverse complement strand
GGGCGCCATCGACTGGGACGGCGAGACCGTGACCGAGCCCGCGGCGTTCATGGTGCCGCCGCACACGGGCTACCTGCCGCAGGTGCCGCGACTGTTCAGCGCGTCCCTGCGCGAGAACCTCACGCTCGGCGTCCAGACCGACGACGACGCGCTGTCCGACGCGATCCGGCGCGCGGCGCTCGACCGCGACCTGGACGGCATGGACGACGGCCTCGACACGCTGGTCGGGCCGCGCGGCGTGCGGCTGTCCGGCGGCCAGGTGCAGCGCGCCGCGACCGCCAGGGCGTTGACCGCGAACCCGGCCCTGCTGGTGCTCGACGACCTGTCGAGCGCGCTGGACGCCGACACCGAGCGGCGCCTGTGGGCGCGTCTGCTGGACGGCGAGGGCGGCGCGGCGCTCAGCCGGCGCCCGACCTGCCTGGTGGTGTCACACCGCGCCGCGGCGCTGGAGCGGGCTGACCAGATCCTCGTCCTGGAGCGGGGTCGTGTGCGCGCCAGCGGTACGCTCGACGAGCTGCGCGCGCGTGGCCTCGACCCGCTCGCGCTGCACGCCTGAGCGCCCCACCCCAAAGCTTGTCGACAAGCGGCGGGTCAGGGCACGGAGCCGAGCAGGGCACGGCCGTCGGTGGAGCCCAGCAGGCGGTCGACGGCGTGCTCGGGGTGGGGCATCAGCCCTGCCACGTTGCCGGCGGCGTTGGTCACGCCGGCGACCTCGGCAAGCGACCCGTTGGGGTTCGCCGCATGGTCCACCGTGCCGTCGGCGTGGCAGTAGCGCAGCAGCACCTGGCCGGCGGCGGCCAGAGCAGCGACGTCGTCGTGGACGTAGCGGCCCTCGCCGTGCTTGATCGGGAGGGCCAGGACCGTTCCTGGCGCGACCGCTCGGGTCCAGGCGGAGCGGCGCTCCACCCGGACGTGCTGGGCGCGGTGCACGAACCTGAGGTTGGCGTTGCGCGTCAGCGCGCCAGGCAGCAGGCCGGCCTCGCACAGCACCTGGAAGCCGTTGCAGATGCCAAGCACCGCTCCGCCCGCCTCGGCGAACGCCGCGACCGCGCCCATGACCGGCGAGAAGCGCGCGATCGCGCCGCAGCGCAGGTAGTCGCCGAAGCTGAACCCGCCCGGCACGACGACGGCCTCGACGCCGTCGAGGTCCGCGGCTCCGTGCCACAGCGTGACGGGCTCAGCGCCGCACACCTCCAACGCGTAGACCGCATCCCGCTCGTCGCAGGAGCCTGGGAACTGCACCACTCCGATGCGCACGCCGCACACGATACCTGACACATCCGAACAGCCAGGGACGCGCATCCCGCCTTGGCTACCGGTAGCCCGCCGCGCGCAGCGCCGACAGGGGGTCGGACATGGCGAGGAGCTCGTCGGCGTCGTCGCAGCCGCGGGTGTGCTCCTCGGCGGCCAGCGTCGCCGCGCAGATCGCGGCCTCGGCCCGGCGCGCAGCCAGCGCCGTCTCCGCGGAGGCCGGATCGCCGGCAAGCATCACGGCGTCGTGGGCCACCAGCGGCGCGATGGAGCGGGCCGGCTGGATCCGGGTGTACTTCGCGTTGACCAGGACCTGGGGGGCCGCCGAGGACAGGTCGACCGCGGAGTCCACACCGGTCGCCTCGAACAGCGCGAACCGCACGGCCCCTCCGGCGTCGGCGAACGCGCGGAGCGCCTCGGTGACGTCAGGCTCGAGCGCGGTGTTGCACAGGGCCGCGAGTGCCTGGCGGAAACGCGCCTGATCCGCTTCGGTGCCAGCCACCTGCACGCCCTGGAGCTCACCGCACGCGGCGTCGTAGGCGACCGGTGCGCTCTGGCCGACCTCGTAGGCGCCCACGTCGTGCGTGAGATCGCCCGCAGGCGGCGGCCGGCGGGCCTCGACCGGCACCTCGTCGGGTCCGAACACCACCAGCGCCGCGACCAGCGCGCCGACCGCCACCGGCACCAGCGCCAGCCCGAGCACCACGAACCAGCGCGGCAGCAGCTGCTCCTGCAGCTCGCCGACCGGAGCCTTCCGCCAGGGGTCAGGTTCCTTCGCGCCGCGCTCCGGGACCTCGCGGCGGCTCACGCCCCCTCAGGCTCCACCGTCCGCTCCACCGTCCAGACGAACGTCTCGATGACCGGGTTCGCCAGGAGCTTCGCGGCCATGGACTCGACGCGGGCAGCCAGGTCGTCGCCACCGGCGACCCGCAGCTCGATGTGCTTGCCCACGCGCACGCGCTCGACCCCCTCGAAGCCCAGCTGCGGCAAGGCGCGCTCCACCGCCTGCCCCTGCGGATCGAGGATCTCGTCCTTGAGCATGACGTCGATGCGGACGGTCACCGTGGCCGCGCCGTCGCTCACGCCGCGACCCACTCGTGGAAGGGCCGGCCGACCAGTCGCTCGTACACCTCGACGTAGCGGGCACGGGTGCGGTCGATGACGTCGGCGGGCAGCTGGGGTCCTGGCGGCGTCTTGTCCCAGCCGGTGGACTCGAGCCAGTCGCGGACGATCTGCTTGTCGAAGGAGACCTGCCCGCGGCCGGGGGCGTAGTCGTCGGCTGGCCAGAAGCGCGACGAGTCCGGAGTCAGCACCTCGTCGCACAGCGCGATCTGGTCACCGATGATCCCGAACTCGAACTTGGTGTCCGCGAGCAGGACACCGCGCTCGGCGGTGTAGTCGGACGCCGTGGCGTACAGCTCCAGGGTGAGGTCGCGCAGCCGGGTGGCGACCGCGGCTCCGACCACCTCGGTCGCCGCCTCGAAGGAGATGTTCACGTCGTGCCCGTCGGTCGCCTTGGTGGATGGCGTGAAGATCGGCTCGGGCAGGCGTGCCGACTCGTCCAGGCCGTCCGGCAGCGGGATGCCGCAGACGGTTCCCCGTTCGCGGTACTCCTTCCAGCCCGACCCGGCGAGGTAGCCGCGAGCGACGCACTCGATGGGCAGCATCTCGGCCCGGCGGCACAGCATCGCCCTGCCACGCAGGTCCTCGGCCGCCGGGACCAGCGCGTCGGGGAACGCCGCCACGTCGGTGGTGACCATGTGGTTGCCGACGACGCCGGCGAGCAGCTCCGACAGCCAGAACGCGGTGAGACCGGTGAGCACCTTGCCCTTGTCGGGGATCGGTGTCGGCAGCACGACGTCGAAGGCGCTGACCCGGTCGGAGGCCACCAGCAGCAGGCGGTCGTCGCCGACCGCGTACAGCTCGCGCACCTTGCCGGTACCGATCCGTTGCGCACCGGGTAACGCGGTGAGGTCGCTCATGGTCGGAGAGGCTATCGCAGCATGAAAGGCTGATCGGAGTACCCTCAGCATCACCAACAGCGGACGCCGGGACGTCGCCCCGGCCCCGCAACAGGGGGAAGCCATGCCCGACTCGCCGCGTCGCATCGCTTCGGAACAGCTGGTGATCGGCCTCGGCCTGGTCGTCTTGGGAGTGCTGCTGCTGCTCGACCAGCTCGGCGTCGCCGGCGTCGGCGAGGTGCTGGGCGAGCTGTGGCCGCTGGCGCTGGTCGCCATCGGGGCCATCGGCGTCGCGCAGACCCGCGGGCGCAGCGTGGGGCCGTACATCCCGCTTGTTCTCGGGGTCGGCTTCCTGCTGGCGAACCTCGAGGTGATCCCGTCCGACTGGCTGCGCTACGCCTGGCCTCTCGTGCCGATCATCATCGGCCTCTGGATGCTGGTCAACGCCCGAGGGCACGTGCACGGTGAGGACACCCAGCGCGTGAACATCACCGCGATGCTGGGCGGTCAGGAACGCCGAGTCACCTCGCAGGCGTTCGCAGGCGGTGAGCTCACAGCCGTCATGGGCGGGGTCGATCTCGACCTGTCGCAGGCGCGGCCGGTCGAGGGTGGCGCCACGCTGCGGGTATTCACCCTCATGGGGGGCGCGGACATCGTGGTGCCGGCCTCCTGGCGGGTGGAGCTGCGAGGCTTCCCGCTGATGGGCGGCTTCTCCGACGACCGGCGCAACCCCCCACCTCCCCACGATGGCCGCGACCTGGTCATCGTGGGCACGGTGATCATGGGCGGCTTCGAGGTGACCGCCGCCAAGGAAACCGGCGTGGCTCCCGGTGCAGCCG
>JACDBB010000082.1 GCA_013695145.1 Euzebyales bacterium | reverse complement strand
TTCGACCAGCCGGTGTCGGGCGGGCCGCCATTCCACACACTGCACGCATGGGTGTGGCAGGGGAATCCGAGCGGCGTCTTCACCGCCCACAACCCGAACGTCTCCTGCGGGTGACGAGCCGCTTGTTACACGCGCCGGACGCCGCCGTGACCTTCCGCTTCCCGCGGTGTCTCCTGGAGGTGCATCGGTGGCCGAATATTCGGCGGGTTTCGCTTGCGCGAAGTGCAGGCTGTCCACCACGATGTGGCGTTTGCGCCCGTTGACGCGTTCCCGGCGTCATAGCCGCGGCTGTCACGCCCGACGGTGTCCGCACCCTTGACCGACTGGGCGTCGATGATCCCGGCCGAGGCCATCGGGTCTCGACCCATCTCGTCGCGCAGCCGGTCGCGCAACGCGTCGTGGACACGCCCCACGGTGCCGTCGTCGCGCCACCGTTTGAAGTACCAGTACACCGTCTGCCACGGCGGCAGGTCGTGAGGCAGCAACCGCCACGCGCAGCCGGTACCCAGCACGTAGAAGATCGCGTTGACGATCTCACGGCGCGGGTGCTTCTCGGGACGTCCATCGGTGTTGGGCGGGGGCAGCAGCGGCTCGATCAACAGCCACTGCTTGTCGGTCACATCGGAGGGGTATCGGGGGCGGCCAGGACTAGGACTAGGACTAGGACTAGGGGAAGTAACCATGGCATCTCATAGTCACATCGATGTAACTCAGATCGATGGACCCTCCGCAGCCACCATCTCAAACACGTTCTCAGAGATCAGCCCGAGCTGTGCGACATCCACGAGCCACCCCTTGCTCCCCGGCGCGCCATGGTTGCACGCGTGTCTTCAAGCATATATGTTGGAGGACAGATGATCGCGGAGGTCACACCAAGGCAGTGAGGTCATGTCCCCCAACGTCCCCGAGCAGGTCGAGGCTGAGCGGCAGCGCATCGTCGCAGCGCTCGGCCAGATCGGGTTCGTGCTGCCCGGCACGATCTCGACCCGCATGGCCCGCTGCGGCAAGCAGACCTGCCGCTGCCGTCGCGAGCCCCCGCAGCTACACGGCCCCTACATCCAATGGACCCGCGCGGTGAAGGGCAAGACCGTCACCAAGGTCTTCTCCGAGGCCCAGCTGGCGACCTACCAGCCCTGGTTCGACAACAACCGCCAGCTACGCGAACTCAGCACCCACCTCCAACAGCTGTCCCTGGACACGATCCGCAGCGTCGAAGGGTGGGGGGCCGAAACCTGATCGAGAAGTGCGGAACGCGAGAAACCATCGGCACCGAGCGCCCGTCAGTTCCGGAATCGCGCGCACGCGGCTGGTAGCGCTCCCTTGCCGATGACCGCTGCGGCGCGCCGAGCGGGCCAACGCGTCTGTTGAGAGCAGAGAGGCAGGCGTTCGCATCTGGCGGCATCTCGCGGTGGTCGCGCCCAGCCCTTCGTCGCGGGCGCCGCCGGGATCCGGTTCAGCACACTTCCTGTCAGTGGCGTGGGTTCGCCACGATTGCTTGGCTTGGCGCCTTCAGTTCAAAACATTTTCTTGACATATGAACATGAGTTCGATACGGTTGACGTCGTAGGCCGGGCATGTTGGTTGCGGAAGGTTGATCCATTGGCCGTGTTTCTTGCACCTGACGACATGGCGTCGGCGACGGCGTCGCGCAAGGTGCGCGCCGGTCAGCTGCGTCGCGTTGCTCGCGGAATCGTCACCGACGATCTCGATGTTCCCCTCGAGCAGGTCGTCGCGAGGCACCTGTATGAGCTGGTCGGACGACTGCTGCGTGGTGCAGTGATCAGCGACCGGTCCGCACGCAAGGGCGGCCAGCCCATCGACGCCGCCGATGGCACACGAATTCTGTATGTCACCCACCCGGAGCGTCGCCGCGACCTGGAGCTGCCCGGGCACCTGGTGTCGGTACGTCCCGGCCCTGGCCCAGTCGAGGGCGACGCTGCCTACCTGCACGACGGCGTGTCGGTTGCGTCACTGGGACGCGCCCTGGTCGACAATGCCCGCGAATCCCACGCCCGAACGGGACGCCCAGCACGCACGCTGTCGCGTTACGAGCTCGAACAATGGATCGACACGCTGGCCAGCGACTTCACCGACGACCGGTTCGCACGTTTGCGCAGCCAGGTTGAGCAGGTCGCTGATCTGCTCGGCGAGCACGACCTGGGTGAAGTCGTCAGCAGCCTGCTGGCGGCGGCACAAAGCACCCGCCGAGACGTGAAGGTGTCCTACCCAGCCCTGGTGGCGCGCCGCGACGGCGTACCTGTTGACACCCGCCGGCTCGAACTGTTCGACCAGCTGGTCGCGGCTCTGCGGGACCGCGCCCCTGAACCGATGTCGACCTCCGAGGCCGGGGAGCCTCGACGCGCGGTGCTGCCGTTCTTCGAGGCGTACTTCTCGAACTTCATCGAGGGGACCGAGTTCGAGGTTTCCGAGGCGGCTGAGATCATCTTCGACGCCAAGATCCCGCAAGCTCGCTCGGCCGACGCCCACGACATACTCGGGACTTACCAGCTCGTGTCGGACCCAGCAGAGATGGCGACGGTGCCCGGCGACGGCGAGCAGGTGCTGCAATTGCTGCGGTCACGGCACGCGACGATCATGCAGGCCCGGCCGGACAAGCGACCCGGCCAGTTCAAGACGGTCGCGAACAGGGTTGGCTCGCGAGTTTTCGTCGCGCCGGAGGAGGTCATCGGCACACTGCAGGCCGGTTGGCAGCGCGTCCGCGCGTTGGACGACCCGTTCGCCCGCGCGCTCACTGCGATGTTCCTCGTCTCCGAGGTCCACCCGTTCGACGACGGCAACGGTCGGGTGGCGCGGGTGATGATGAACGCCGAGTTGGTAGCGGCCGGACAGGTCCGCATCGTCATTCCCACCGTGTACCGCAACAACTACCTGGCGGGGCTTCGGGGCATGTCCGTGAACGGACGCGCCGACGGCCTGATCGCCGTGTTGGCATTCGCCCAGCGGTGGACGTCCCAGATCGACTGGTCGTCGGTCGAGACGGCGATGGCCGAGTTGGAGGCGACCGACGCGCTGCGCGACGCAACAGATGCGGAGGCGGAGGGGATCCGGCTCCAGCTCCCCGCCCGCGTCCAACACGCTTGACGTCGACACGATCACGGCGGGCCACGGGGCTGGTAATCTCACCGGGTATGACCGGATGTCGCCACCTTCCCCGGCGGTTCTGGCAACACGTTCGGCAGCTCCGACGCGTTCGCGCGGATCATGGAGAGCCTCGAGCAGAGGATCTTCGGCACCCTGCCGGACGAGACGTGGGTCTACCCCGGCCACGGCGACGACACGACGCTCGGCGCCGAGCGGCCAAAGCTCCTGAAATGGCGCGAGCGCGGCTGGTAGCGCGACAGCCGGCCCTACAGCGCAGCGAGCGTCTCGTCGATCGCAGCTGTCAGCCTTGCGGCGTCCCTGACGCTCGTCGTCCAGACGAGGTCGTCGTAGGCTCCGCGTCCTGCTTCGATCACCGCGTGTAGCTGCGCGAGAACGGCCGCTGCCGCGAGGAGTTCGGCGCGTGCTGTGCTCCTCTGAGCCGGTGTCATGCGGCGTGGGCGCCGTCACTACCGATCGGTCGAGTCGGCAGAGCACCGGGTGCCGTCGACACAACGACGTCGGGACGCCAGCCGAGTCGACCTTCCACCGCGTCCTTGAACGCTACGATGTCGAAGTAGCTGCGGCCCTCGTCGAGGTCCGCGACCACCTCTCCCGCCAGCTGCCCATGGCGGAGGTCCGATAGTCCGTGGTCGCGAGCAAGGGCGAGCCAAGAGGACGCTCGCGGCGTCCATCTCCTGTGGTTCGGGACGCAACATGATCACATGCTACGTGCAGGACGAGACGTAGATGCATCCGGGCCACGGCGACGACACGACCCTCGGCGCCGAGCGGCCGGTCAGCTGGAACGCCAACGGGTCGGCGTGGCGTCGCCGCTGCCTGTCTCGACCGAACCGAGGTCGTACGACCTTGCCGCGCTGCGCGCGGCGCGGGAGAGCATGGCCCGAACGACCGCCGGATGCACCCGGCGGACCAGCATCGAGTAGAGCCGGCCGCGGCGGTTGTGGCACTGCACCACCGTGGTCAGGGTCACCGCATCCGCCGCGTGCAGGATCGACACCCGGAAGTCCAGGTGCCCGGCGTCGGTGCCGAGCAGCACCTCGTCGTCGCGCCTGGCCAGCGTGTCGAACGCCGCCGAGTCGCCACGCTCGATTCCGATCAGCCCGACCAGCGCCTGGCGCAGCCCGAGCAGCACGCGCACCCAGCCCGGCGGGTCGCGGAACACCGCCTCCGCCCACACCTGGGGATCGGTGGGCATCCCAGGGCCGCACTCCACGATGTAGGCGTCCGACCAGTCGACCCGCTCCAGCACCCCGGCGAGCAGGGGCGTGGCCGGCACCGACGTCTCCTTGGCCCGCGGCGAGCCCAGGCGCCACAGCAGCCGCACCCAAGGCGACCACCGCGCCGGCCGCGCCGGCCCCACCCCGAGGGCGACCTCGGCGCGGTCGAGCAGGTCCTCCAGCACCGCGTCGTGCATCCAGCGCACGGCCAGCGGCCACCCCAGCCGCATCCTCCCTGACAGCCGGCCCTGCACGTCGTGCCGTAGCACGCACCGCGCGGCGTCGACCGGCTCGACCAGAAACGTGTGGGTGCCGTCCAGCCCCAACCCGGGCGCGAACGTGAACTCGACCGAGCGTCCAGGCCGGTGAGCCGTGACGTGGTAGCGGATCGGTGAGCGGCCCGGCCCGTGTTCCCCGGCCGCGCCGACGCCCAGCGGTCGGTCCAGTCGCATGCCGCCCCATGCGGGCGCGGGCCACAGCGGGTCGTCCGTGCCGCCCAGCCTGTCCAGCAGCCGCCCGACGTCGCCCGCCGGAACCGGCAGCAGCCGCTCGTGCACGTTGAGCACCATGGTGACCTCCGTACGGGACCGTATGGTTTGGTCCGTACAGTACCATGAACGCATGGTCGTGGCGCAGGGGAAGCGAAGGCGACTGTCCGCGCAGGACTGGACCACGGCCGCGCTGGATGCGTTGGCCACCGGGGGCCTGGCGGGGGTCGCGGTCGAGCCGCTCGCGGTCCAGCTCGGGGCAACCAAGGGCAGCTTCTACTGGCATTTCGCCGATCGCGACGCGCTGCTTGTCGCCGCGCTGGCGCAGTGGGAGCGCGAGCACACCGACGACGTGATCGCCCTTGTCGAGACCGAGCCGGACGTGCCGGCCAGGTTGCGCCTGCTGCTGTCGCTGGGGCTCGGCGTGTTCGGCGACCACCCTGACGGCAACGGCGTCGAACTGGCGCTGCTGGCCACCGCTCGGCACCCGCTGGTCAGGCCCGCGCTCGCCAGGGTCAGTGCGCGGCGCATCTCCTACCTCGCCGGACTGTTCGTCGAGTTGGGCCTCGCCCCCGTGGAGGCCCACCGGCGTGGCCTGCTGGCCTACACCGCCTATCTCGGCCACGCCCAGCTCGTGCACGCCACGCCTGAGCTGGCGCCGTCGGGAGCGGCGCTGCGTCGCTACGTCGACGAGGTCACGGCAATGCTCACCAGCGGGACCGAGCCGTTGCCCAACAACGGCGCGACCGCTGCGCGGGATCGGCGGGGCCGGCGCGGGCGTCCCCAACCCTGACCGGTGTCGTCCGCGCGAGGCTCGCACCCTCGACGAGTGGCGGACCGGCGAGCGCAAGGGCCGCGACCCCTTCCTGCCTACACTTGCGGCGATGCGGAAGCTGCTGCGCGCCCTCTTGGGGATCACCGTGCCGATCGCCCTGTGCCTCGGGGTCATCTACGTCGCCATCCCGCGACCGGCCGAGGTGGAGAGCGCCGCAGGGCTCGGCGACGCCACCGAGCTGGAAGGCGGCGCGGGCACGACCCTTGTCGGGAGCCCGGACGGCACGTGGACGGCCACGGAGGGCTGGGTCGGCTACCGCGTGATCGAGGACTACGCCCGCCTGTCCGACACGGTCGAGGGCTACGGCAGGACCGAGGCCGTCAGCGCAGGGATGGTCATCGACAACCTGACGGTCACGAGTCTCCAGGCGACGGCCGACCTGACCCGGCTCCGCAGCGAGCGCGACCTCAGGGACCGCGCCATCCGGGTCCGCTACCTGGAGACGGACACACACCCGGAGGCCGCCTTCGGGCTCACCGAACCCGTGCCGCTCGACCCGCTTCCGCAGCCGGGCGTCGTCACCGACTTCACGGTTGCGGGTGAGCTCGAGCTCCGCGGCATCACACGAGGTGTCACCGTCGAACTGCAGGCACGCTGGGACGGCGACGACATCCACGTGGTCGGCAGCGCCCCGGTGCGCCTGTCGGCGTTCGACATCGAGCGGCCGGACATCGCCGCCTACGTCGAGGTGTCAGACGACGCCATCTTCGAGTTCGAGCTGACGTTCACCCGCGACTGACTAGGTTCTTTTGTCCTGAAGTGTGGAGCCGGGGCTGTGCGCCCGCTGACGCGGTAGGGCAGGGCAGAGGTCGCAACAGAGGGCGTAGTTCGGCGAGGGAGGAGCAGCTGCATCAGTCGGATGCTGCCAGTGTCACCACGGTAAGCCAACGGAGCGGGCCATGAGACCCAGACCGGCGAGCACGACGAAGGCGGCGGTGACGGCCGGCAGCGCGTGGGTCAGCGCGTGCAGGCGTGGTGAGGCGAGGCGGTCGAGCCGCCGCTCCAGACTCGCGCGCGTCTGGACCAGCGCCACTCCGATACCGACGAGGGCCAGGGCCATGCCGAGGCCGTAGACCGCCACCAGCAGTACGCCCAGCCACACCCGGCCGACGGCCAGCGAGCCGAGGAGCACCAGGAGGGCGGACGGCGTGGGGACCAGGCCGCCGGCGAAGCCGAGCGTCACGATGGTGCGGGGGTGCACCGCAGGTTCGTGACCGCGGTGTGCGAGCGGACGTGGGCGGGTGGTGGCGCCCCCCGTCCGGGGACCCTCGACCGCGGCGCCGGCCAGCCGGGAACTGCGGTTGTGATGGTGAGCGCCGCCGTGGGGCTCTGCCCTGGCGCGCCGCACTCGGACCAGCATGCCGGCGCCGAGGGCGGCGATGATGGCCCCGCTGGCAACCCCGAGGAGCGGGTAGAGGCGCTCCGGAGCCGTGACGGCAGCCGTCCACAGCAGCGCTCCCAGGACCAGCACGCCAGCGGTATGGGTGAGCGTGACGCTGAGGGCCAGCGCCCCGGCCTGGCGCAGCGAGCCGCGCTGTCCCACGAGGTAGGCGGCGATGACCGCCTTGCCGTGGCCCGGAGCGAGGGCGTGCAGCGCACCCAGCACCAGGGCGGCGGCCAGCGCCACCGCCGCGAGTCCCGGTTCCAGCATCCGGCTCGCGACCACGTCGCTGAGCGCCTCGGTCCAACCGGCGGCCCCAAGGCGAGGGCTGGCGGCGGTGGGTCCCGGGGCGCCGGCGGGGGCGGACACATCCGCACGGGCGGTCAGCAGAGCACTGCGCTGGTCGGGAGGAGAGGAGAGCCGGTCCTCGGGGTAGGCGGTGAGCCGGGCGCTGAGGCTGCTCGCCGGCACGTCGCTCGACACCAGGGTCACACCGTCCGCCATGGCGGTGACCTCGCGCCAGCCCGCCCGCTGCGCGAAGTTGCGGTCGGTGACAGTGATCTGCCGCTCACCCGGTCCCCCCGGGCGTTCTGCGACCTGACGACACTCGATGCGCAGCGTCGGCAGACCGCCCTCGCCCGGCGTTATGGTCGCGTTCGTCCGCGCTGTGCGCAGCTGCAGGTTGCGATCCTCCTCCTCGATCGCGAGTCCATCGGCCCACTCGGCACAGCCCGCCTCGCCATAGGTGGCGAGCTCGTCGTCGGACACGTCGCTGTCGCCGTCGCGGTCGATGTAGGGGCGGGCCTGCACGCCCGCGAGCTCCGCCAGGTCGACCACGTAGTCGACGGCGATCTCTGACGCGGTCACGCGCAAGCCGGCGTAGGTGTTGACGGAGAAGTTGCCCAGAGGGTGCGCGGCGGCAGGTGTCACGCCGACGGCCAGCAAGGCCGTGGCGAGCGCTGCGATGACCACCGCCGCGCGGGGCTGCCCGCTGCGCTCCATGGGCTGGGTGGGCTGGGTGGGGGTGGGCTGCACCGCCGGGACGCTAGGAACGGCCGGTGACGTCCCGCGGGCGTGAGGCTGGCCGACGGGCGAAGGCGGGCTGATCCGGTGGTGAATGACCCGGGGCGGGCGGATCGGGCCACATGGCGACGGCGACGAGAGTTCATGACTCCGACGTCAGCCCGAACAGCTCCATACCGCTGGCCGCAACAGCCGCCTGCTGAAGATCCGCGGGTCCGGTCGCACGCCGCGCGCCGGGCATCCCGCGAACACGATCAAGGAGGCACATGATGCGACGAAGCAAGTGGAGGAACCACCCGAGTCGGGCAGGTGGCGTGACCCTGGCGGTTGCCGCGGCGCTGCTGATCGGCGCCACCGGGGTCACCGCCAACGCCAAACAGGACGCCAACGCGACCGACTACGTCGGGTCGGTCGAGGTCGTGCGCGTCGTCGGGCGCCAGACACGTCCAGCAGACACTGTGGAAGGGAAGGTCTTCAACGACGCCAACCGCGATGCACGCAGCCAAGGCAACGAGGACGGCATCGCCGACGTGATGGTCTCCAACGGCCGCGAGGTGGTGCTCACCGACGAGGACGGCCGCTACGAGCTGCCCGCCTACGAGGGCATGACCGTCTTCGTGACCAAGCCCGCGGCCTACAACGTGCCGGTGGACGAGGGCCACTTCGCGCAGTTCTTCTACCACCACCTGCCGGAGGGGTCGCCCGACCTGCGCTTCGGCGGACTGCCGCCCAGCGGGCCGCTGCCGCAGGCGATCAACTTCCCCATGGCCGAGGCGACGATCCCCGACGAGCTCAACTGCGCGGTCATCGGCGACACCCAGACCTACAGCAACCAGGAGCTGGGGTTCCTGCGTGACGGGGTCGTGGCCGACCTCGCCGCACGTGACGACCTCGACGGCTGCGGCGCGCTCATCGTCGGCGACGTGGCCGGTGACGACCTCGGCGTGTACCCGCGCCTCAAGACGGTCATGCGCCTCGCCGACGTGCCCGTCCGGGCCGTCCCGGGAAACCACGACCTGGACTTCGACGCCACCACCGACGAGCACTCCGCCGACACGTACCGGCGCGAGATCGGCCCCGAGTACTACTCCTACGACATCGGCGACGTCCACTTCGTCGGGCTGGACAACGTGCGCTACCCGTGCACGCCGGACGTGGACAACGCCGACGGCAAGCACGAGTTCTGCGACGACCCGGAGGAGCACCCGACCTACAACGGCGTCATCGGTGAGGAGCAGATGACCTGGCTCGCCAACGACCTCGCGCACGTGCCCGAGGACAAGCTGATCGTCATCGCGACGCACATCCCGCTGGTCGGCTACATCGACATGGAGTCGACCAAGCATCAGACCGACGACGTCACCGAGCTCTACGCCCTGCTCGAGGGCCGTCCGGCCCTGTCGGTGTCCGGCCACGCCCAGACGATCGAGAACCTGCAGACCGGTGACAGCTACGCCGGCTGGCAGGACGCGGTCGGGGTGCAGACCCTGCCGTTCCCCCACACCGTCGTGGGCGCGGCGTCCGGCTCGTGGTGGACCGGCGACCTCGACACGGACGGCATCCCGGAGGCCCTGCAGCGCGAGGGAGCCCCGGCCGGCTACCTGAACCTGGAGCTGGACGGCAACACCTACGAGGACACCTACCGCGCCACGGGCCTGCCCGAGGACGACCAGATGAGCCTGTCGATCTCCTCGCCGTTCTTCCGCGACTGGTATGCGACCATGGCCGCATGGCAGGCGGATCGGGAGGCCCAGGAGGAGCCGGACTTCCGCACGCCACCCCCGGTCAACATCAACGACCTGGGCGACACGAACCTGCTGACCAAGGCCGACCTGGCCGACAGCAGCTACCTGATGGCCAACGTCTGGAACGGTGCCACCGACACGCAGGTGACCGTGCAGATCGACGACCACGAGCCGGCGGCGGCCACCCGCACGCAGGAGGCACGGGGCGAGGGCGCCCGCGAGGGCGCCGAGTTCGCCGACCCGTACGCCATCAAGCGCCAGCTCCAGGTCGCGCGCTACTCGCTGGAGAGCACCTCCGGCGACGACAGGGCGCAGGGCTGGGAGGCCTTCCGGGGTGACAAGTTCGGGCCCGGCCCCGCTCAGCCGCTCGGCTCCTGGCTGTGGGCAGACCAGTCCCACCACCTGTGGAAGCTGCCGCTGCCGGCCGCCCTCCCGGTGGGTCCGCACACCGCCACGGTGCGAGTGAGCGACGCCGACGGCCGACAGTTCGAGGAGATCCTCAACTTCGAGGTCGTGAAGGAGCGCCCACCGCACTTCTTCCGCACGGAGGTGTTCGAGGACACTGAGGTCGAGCGCACCAAGGTGTTCGAGAAGGAGGACTAGTCGCCATCGGCGGCGGCGTGCGGGGCTGTGTGCCCGCCTCGCACGCCGGCGCCGGGGCGCCCGCCACCGGCCGGCTGGGGCCTACCTCATCGCCTCGGTCATCCCGCGCAGCTCGCGCTTGAGCTCGCTGAGCTCGTCGCGGAGGCGGGCGGCGTACTCGAAGCGCAGGTCGGCGGCCGCCTCGTTCATCTCGTCGGTGAGCGACTGGATCAGCCTGCCAAGGTCCTCCTTCGGCAGCTCGCTGATGTCGGGGACGTCCGCGCCGCCCCGTGCGCGCTTGGAGCGCTTGAGGTTGGGTGTGGCCGCCACGTACGGCGTGCCGGCCTCCGCCGCGCGGGCGTGCTGGATGATGTCGCCGACCTTCTTGCGGATCGTCTGCGGGTCGATGCCGTTGGCGACGTTGAAGTCCATCTGCAGCTTGCGCCGCCGGTTGGTCTCGTCGATGGCTCGCTGCATCGAGTCCGTGAGGGCGTCGGCGTACATGATCACCGAGCCCTTGATGTTGCGGGCGGCGCGCCCGATCGTCTGGATCAGCGACGTCTCGCTGCGCAGGAACCCCTCCTTGTCGGCGTCGAGGATCGCCACCAGCGACACCTCTGGCAGGTCGAGGCCCTCGCGGAGCAGGTTGATCCCCACGAGGGCGTCGAAGTCGCCCATCCGCAGCTCCCGGAGGATCTCGATGCGCTGCACCGTGTTGATCTCCGAGTGCAGGTAGCGCACCCGCAGGCCGGACTCGAGCAGGTAGTCGGTGAGATCCTCGGCCATCTTCTTGGTGAGGGTGGTGACCAGCACCCGCTCGTCGGCGTCGGACCGCGCGCGCACCTCGCCGATCAGGTCGTCGATCTGTCCCTTCGTGGGGCGGACAACGACCTCCGGGTCGATGAGCCCGGTCGGGCGGATCACCTGCTCCACGACCACCGCCGCGACGCGCTTCTCGAACGGACCAGGGGTGGCCGACACGTGCAGGGTCTGCCCCACGCGGCCGCGGAACTCCTCGAAGGTCAGCGGGCGGTTGTCCAGCGCGCTGGGCAGCCGGAAGCCGTGCTCGACGAGTGTCAGCTTGCGCGACCGGTCACCCTCGTACATGCCGCCGATCTGGGGGTTGGTGACGTGGGACTCGTCGACGATGAGCAGGAAGTCGTCGGGGAAGTAGTCCAGCAGGGTGTTGGGGGCCTCGCCGGGCGACCGGCCGTCGATGTGCCGCGAGTAGTTCTCGATGCCCGAGCAGAAGCCGATCTCGCGGATCATCTCCAGGTCGTAGGCCGTGCGCATGCGCAGCCGCTGCGCCTCAAGCAGCTTGGCGTCGCGCTCCAGCTCGGCGAGCCGCTCGGTCAACTCGGACTCGATGGTCCCGACGGCGCGCTCCAGACGCTCGCGGCCGGCGACGTAGTGGGAGTTGGGAAACACCCATGCCTCCTCCACCTCGGCGACCAGCTCTCCGGTCAGGGGGTCGAGCTTGGTGATGCGGTCCACGGTGTCGCCGAAGAACTCCACGCGGAAGGCCAGCTCGGCGTCCGCCGGCATGACCTCGAGCGTGTCGCCGCGCAGGCGGAACTTGCCGCGGCTGAAGTTGAGCTCGTTGCGGTCGTACTGCAGGTCCACCAGCTTGCGCAGCGTGGCGTCGAGACCGGGCTCATCGCCGGCGACCAGCCGCAGGACGTGCTTGCCGTACTCCTCGGGTGAGCCCAGGCCGTAGATGCACGACACGCTGGCCACGATCAGCACGTCCCGCCGGGTGAGCAGCGCCATGGTGGCCCGGTGGCGGAGCCGTTCGACCTCCTCGTTGATCGAGGAGTCCTTCTCGATGTAGGTGTCGGTCGAGGGGACGTACGCCTCGGGCTGGTAGTAGTCGTAGTAGCTGACGAAGTACTCGACCGCGT
>JACDBB010000049.1 GCA_013695145.1 Euzebyales bacterium | reverse complement strand
GAGCATCGCCCAGACCGGCGATGATCCCACCGTCAGCCTCACCGACATGACCGGCTGACCAACCACCGGCCGATACCGGAGAACAAGCTGGGCACAGCTCAGTTACACCACGCCGTGGGACACGATCGGAAGCGGAGGTCGGGCGTAGCCCGGCCGTAGCTTCCCCCAACTCGGGCGCGGGTTTTGCCCGTGCCGTTGGCTGTGACGGCGGTCAGGGTGGTCCGATCTTCGACGACCAGGAAGAGGATCGGATGCCCGGCCGGCCCATCACCGACCAACAGCACAGGCTTTACATGACCCTTCGCCAGAAACACCCGCAAACGACCGCCGCCGCCATGGCGGGCTTCAGCCCCAGCACCGGCCATCGCGCCGAGAAGGATCCGCGCCTGCCCTCCGAGCGAGGGCGCGACCGGCGGCATGGCGGCGGCAAGCCCGACCCGCTAGCCGGTCTCTGGGAGGAGGAGATCGTGCCCCTCCTGCGCGCCACGCCCAGCTTGAAGCCGATCACCGTGCTGGAGGAGATGCAGCGCCGGCACCCCGAGCAGGACCTGATGTCGGCGCGGCGGACCCTCGAGCGGCGGATGCGGCTGTGGAACGCCGTCCACGGGGAGGATCGAGAGGTCATCTTCCGGCAGAACCATCCGCCGGGACGGCAGGGCATGTCCGATTTCTTCGATGCGCGCGATCTGGCGGTGACCATCGCCGGGGAGCCGCTCGCACACCTGATCTACCATTTCGCCCTGGTCTATTCGGGCTGGGAGCACGCCGAGGTGGTCCTCGGCGGCGAGAGCTTCGCCGCCCTGTCCGCCGGGCTGCAGAACGCCGTCTGGCAGCTCGGCGGCGTCCCGGCGGAGCACCGCACCGACAGCCTCGCCGCCGCTTTCGCCAACCTGGAACGCGACGTCCGCGAGGACACGCGCGTCCGCTACGAGGCCCTCTGCGTCGACTACGGCATGGAGCCGACGCGCAACAACCGCGGCATCGCCCATGAGAATGGCTCGATCGAAAGCCGCCATGGGCATCTGAAGACCCGGCTCGACCAGGCCCTCCAGCTGCGCGGCGCGCGCGACTTCGACACCCTCGACGACTGGCGGGCCTTCATCGCGCAGGTCGTTGGTCGCCACAACGCGCGGCGACGCGAGGCCCTGCGCATCGAGGCGCCGCATCTGCGACCCCTGCCGCCCCGACGCAGCTGCGATTTCGACGAGGCCACGGTCCGCGTCACCTCCTCGGGCGGCTTCACCCTGCGCAAGGTGTTCTACACCGTTCCTTCCCGGCTGATCGGCCATGACCTGCGGGCGCGGCTCCATGACGACCGGGTCGAACTGTATCTCGCCGGCCGATGCGTCGAGACCCTGCCACGGGGGCGCGCCCCGGACGGCGGGCGCGGCGCCCACGCCCATATCGTCAACTACCACCACGTCATCCACAGCCTGCGCGCCAAGCCGCAGGCGCTGGCCAACCTGATCTACCGCGAGGGGCTCTTCCCGCGCACCGAGTACCGCCGATGCTGGGAGGCGCTGGAGGCCGCCATGCCCAGCGCCGCCGCCTGCCGCCTCATGGTCGGCCTGCTTTGGCTCGCCCATGACGAGGCCTGCGAAGCCGACCTCGCCAGCGCCCTCGGCGCCATCCTCGACGAAGGCGCCATGCCGGACCTGAAGGCGCTGACGGCGCGCTTTCAGCGGCCCGCGCCCGAACAGCAGGACGTCCGCGTCACGATGCCTGCCGCGGCAAGCTACGACGCCCTGATCATCGCACAGGGAGCCGCTGCATGACCATCACCGTCGACACCGCCAAGCTGCCCACGCTGCTCACCGCCCTGCGTCTGCCCACCATCGCCCGGCTCTGGCCCGACTTCTGCGCAAGGGCCGACAAGGAGGGCTGGCCCGCCGCCCGGCTGCTTGCCGCCCTCGCCGAGTTGGAGCTCGCCGAGCGCGAGCAGCGCCGCATCCAGCGCCACCTCGCCGAGGCCCGACTGCCGCCCGGCAAAACCCTCGACACCTTCGACTTCACCCTCGTGCCGTCGCTCGGCAAGGCCCGGATCATGGCCCTCGCCGAGGGCGACGCCTGGTTGAGCAGCGGCCACAACTTGCTGGCCTTCGGCCCGCCGGGCGCCGGCAAGAGTCACGCCGCGGCAGGCCTCGGCCATGAACTCGTCCGGCGCGGCTACCGCGTGCTCTTCACCCGCACCACCGATCTCGTCCAGCGCCTGCAGGCCGCCCGACAGACTCTCACCCTCGCGCAGGAGATCACGAAACTCGACCGCTTCGACCTGCTGATCCTCGACGACCTGTCCTACGCCCGCAAGGATCAGGCGGAAACCAGCGTCCTCTTCGAGCTGATCTCCGCCCGCTACGAGCGCCGCTCCATCATGATCACCGCCAACCAGCCCTTCAGCGGGTGGGACGCCGTCTTCCCCGACAAGGCCATGACCGTCGCCGCCATCGACAGGCTCGTCCACCACGCGACCATCCTCGAGATGAACGTCGAAAGCTATCGACGACGCACAGCACTCGCCGCCGCGACAGCGACCAGCGACAACGCCAGCGATATCGATCCCGTCACCACCAGAGACACCGAAAAGGAGACCTGAGCAGAAACCAACCCGCCCCGCGACATCGCTCAGCGACATCAAGCCTTGATCTCACTGACCAACGCGCGGCACACTAAGATCGTCACCGCCGACTCGTCACCAGCGATGTCGCGGGCCCGTCACCGGCGATGTCGCGCTACAGCAGAGACTGACCTCGAAATTCTCGACCTTGGCCTGACGTTCGCTGAGATGTGTGAAGGCCCGGGCAAAGCCGGTTTGCGCCATGACTTCCAGAAAGATGTCCGGCAGCGCGGCTTTGGGCATGCGC
>JACDBB010000046.1 GCA_013695145.1 Euzebyales bacterium | reverse complement strand
GACCGATCGGCGCCTCGTCAGGAGGCGACGGCGCCCGCGCGCGGGAAGCGGGGGAAGCCCAGGTCGGGTGACGCGCCCTCGACGCGGACGCGGCCGGCCAGGTCGATGGCCGCGCCCGCCAGCACCTGTCGGTCGATGCCGTGGTGGGTGTCCGGGTAGCCGTCGAGGTACCCGGCGGCACGCTCGAGGAGCGTCACCGAGCCGGCCGTGTTCCCGCGCTGCGTGTGGCAGCACCCGACGGCCACCTGGGTGACGCCCTTCCAGAACTCTCGGTCGGCAGGATCGACGTCAGCGTGCTTCCAGATGAACTCCAGGAACTCGTGGGCCTCGAAGAAGCGCTCCTCGTCCCACAACGAGATCGCCCGCTCCAGCGCTTCCGCCGTCGACGCCACGACGTCATCGGGCTCCTCGGCATGGGCCATCTCGTCAAGCGCATCGCGCGGCAGGGGCGCCCCGAAGCGGTCGCGGGGGCGCGCGTTCTCGGGGCGGCCCTCGGCGTTGCGGTCGCGCTCGGGGTAGGCGGGGGGAGTGCTGGGCATGAACTCGTCGGACTCCTTGACGATCGAGGCGGGTGCGCCAGCGGCGCCCGTGGCGATCTGTGGGTAGGCGCCGTCACGCCATGGTGCCCGCAAGCGAGCCCTCACAGTCAACGGCGCCCCAGACATTCGCCAAGAGACATTCGCCAAGATCAGGGATGGTGCAACAGTGAGCGTGCAGGTGGACGTAGCCGTGATCGGCGCCGGAGCGGCCGGGCTCGCCGCGGCGATGGCTGCCCGCAGGCGCGGAGCGTCGACGGCGATCGTCGAGCGGGGACGCCTCGGCGGCGACTGCACCTGGACCGGCTGCGTGCCCAGCAAGACCCTCATCGAGCACGCCGGCCGGGTCCACGCCGCCCGGCGGCTGGGAGTCGATGTCGACGTCGATCTGGCGGCCGTGATGCGCCACGTGCGGGACGTGATCACCAGCGTGGCCGAGGACGAGTCACGGCGCACCCTCGAGGCGTCCGGCATCGCTGTGCTCGAGGGTCAGGCGTCGTTCGTGACGCCCACGCAGCTGTCGGTCGACGGCACCCGCGTGGATGCCGACGTGGTGGTGATCGCCACCGGCTCGGCGCCGTTGATGCCGCCGGTGGACGGGCTCGCCGAGGCGGCGCCGCTCACGAACGAAACCGTGTTCGACCTCGTCGCGCTGCCGAGTCGGATGGCCGTTCTCGGCGGCGGTCCCATCGGGCTCGAGCTCGGGCAGGCGTTCGGCCGCCTGGGCAGCCAGGTGACGATCATCGAGACGCTGCCACGCTTGGCGTCCAAGGAGGAGCCAGAGGCCAGTGAGCTGCTGCGCCACGTCTTGACGAGCGAAGGAGTGGCCCTCGCCCTCGGTGCCCCGGCGGTGCGCGTGGAGCGTGACGTCGCCGGCACGACCACGGTCACCACCGATGACGGCGCGCAGGTCGTCTGCGACGCGCTGCTGTGCGCCGTCGGGCGCACTGCGATCACCGACGGGCTCGAGCTCGACCGGGTCGGCGTCGCGCTCGACAGCCGCGGCCACATCGAGGTCGACGGCCGGCTGCGCACGACCGCTCGCGGCGTGTACGCCGTGGGCGACGTGACCGGGAAGCTGCAGTTCACCCACGCCGGCTATGAGATGGGCGCCCTGGCTGTGGACAACGCGCTCGGTCGCATCCCCCGCTCCTTCGACACGCGCGCAGTGCCGTGGGCGACCTTCACCGACCCGGAGGTGGGCCGCGTCGGCATGACCGAGGACGAGGCGTTCGGCGCGCACGGCGACGCCGCCCGGGTCGCCTACTTCCCGATCGCCGAGACCGACCGCGCCAAGGTGACGGGCGACACCGAGGGGTTCGTGAAGCTCGTCGCGGCGCCGCATCCGGTGGTCCGCGCCCTGGGCGGCGGCCAGCTGGTCGGCGGCACGGTGATGTGCCGGACCGGCGGGGATGTCGTCCACGAGCTGGCACTGGCCATGCGGACGCGCATGATCCTCGGCCGCCTGGCGCAGACCGTGCACGCCTACCCCAGCTGGTCGCTGGCGGTGCGCGAGGCCGCGGCGATGTTCTTCGGCGCGCACAAGGGCCGCGAGGCACGGCCTGCGCGCCCGGCCACTGGTGGCGCCGCGTGAAACCGGGCGCGGGGCGGCGGCGCACATGACGCCACGCACGCAGCAGGAGTGGCGCGCCGCGATGGGGCTGGCGGACCCCGAGCTCCCTGCGGCGGTGATCTGCGAGGGCACCTGGTGGCGGGAGCGCCAGACGGCCCTGCGCCTGTCCACCCTGACGGAGGTTCGAGAGCTTGACTTCCCGGACATGTGGTGGGGGCGGATGCCGGACGGCACACCGGTGGCCTACTGCTGCGCCTACGGTGCGCCGCGCGTCGTCGAACCGGTCCACGCGCTCGGCGCGGCAGGCACGGCGCTGGCGATCCAGATCGGGTCGTGCGGCGGGTTGCAGCCAGAGGTGCGCACCGGCGACCTGGTGCTGCCCGAGGAGGCGACGATCCGCGAGTCCACCTCCCCGGCCTACGGCACGACCGGCCGCTCGCGCGCCACACCCGAGCTGGTCGATGCGGCCGCAGCCGAGCTGCTGGCGCGTGGCCTGACCGTGCACCGGGGGTCGCACCTGACCACCTCGGCGCTGCTCGCCCAGACCTCCGCCGAGGTTGAGGCCTGGTCGGTCGCCGGCCATCTGGCCGTCGACATGGAGACCTCGGCGCTGTTCTCCGCGGCGGCGGCGTTCGGGATGGCCGCCGTGTCGCTGCTGTACGTGTGGGACGAGCTGCTCGCCGGTCGGTCGTGGATGGACCCGCTGCCGCCGGACGACGAGCGGCGCCGCCTTGACGCGGACGCCGCGCTGTACGACGTCGCCCTGGAGCTCGCCGCGCGGGGCCCGGGGATCCGCGACTGAGTCACGACTCGGTCGCGGGGGCGAACCCCGGCAGCCAGCGCGTGAGCACGCCCCGCACCGGCACCGTCGCCTCCAGCTGGCACAGCACGCCGACCATTCCGAGCCACACCCGGTGGGTGAACAGGTGCTCCGGCGGCAGCGTGAGCTGCAGCGCCACCGCGAAGTCGGGATTGCGGGGGTCGTTCACGCGTCCGAACTCGCCACGCAACCAGTCGCGCGTGAACCGGAACTCCTCATGGCGCGCCGGGGACGTGAACGGCGCCATGTAGTCGCTGAGCTTGCCGACGTCGACGCCCCTGCCCGGCCGGAGGAAGCCTCCCTCCCGCAGGCGGCGAGCGATCTCGTCCTGGTCGCCGCCCAGCAGCGCGGCGATCAGCCTGCCGAACGTCGCAGGCATCCCCGCGGGCATCTCGAGGGCGGACCCGAAGTCCATCACCCCGAGGCGACCGTCAGGCAGGATCCGGAAGTTGCCGGGGTGCGGGTCGGTGTGCAGCCACCCGGCGCGCTCGGGGCCGCTGACCAGGAAGCGCTGGTAGCGGGCGGCCGCCTGATCCCGTTCCGGCTGGGCACCCGTCCGCGCCACCTCGGCCAGCGGTGTGCCGTCCATCCAGTCCATGACGAGCACGCGCGGGGCGGCTCGGACCACGGAGGGCACCAGCACGTCGGGATCACCGCGGTACGCCTGAGCGAAGCGCTCCTGCGTGCCGGCCTCGCGCAGGTAGTCGAGCTCCTCGGTCAGTCGGTCGCGCATCTCCGCCACGAGCGGTGGCAGCGCGAGGCCCCGCGCGACCAGCGCGGCCGCCCGCGACATCGCCGAGATGGTGCGGACATCGGCGGCCAGCGCCTCGCGGACCCCTGGGTACTGCAGCTTGACGGCGACCGGTCGGCCGTCGGCCCACGTGGCGCGGTGGACCTGGCCGATCGAGGCCGCCGCGGCCGCCGTCTCGTCGAAGTCGGCGAACAGGCGCCGCCAGCCGGGACCAAGATCGGCCTCGAGGACCGGCTCCACCTGCGCGAACGGCAGCGCCTGGTTGCCGGCCTGCAGACCGACGAGGGTGTCACGCCACGTGGCTGTTGGATCCTGCGGGAACAGGGCCTCGACGGTCGACAGCAGCTGTCCCACCTTCAGCGCGCCGCCCTTGAGCCCGCCCAGCACACGCCGGGTGCGCGCGGCGTTGCGACGGCGGAGCTCGACGCGGACCTGCTCGGGGTCCTGCCCGGCCAGACGCCGCACCGCCCCCTCCGCCGTGAGCGCGAGGGCGCCGGCGGGGAGGGACAGCAGCCGGA
>JACDBB010000018.1 GCA_013695145.1 Euzebyales bacterium | reverse complement strand
CATCCGGATTCTGCTTGTGCAGCACATTCGTGATCGCCGCCGTCAGCGTCGTCTTCCCATGATCGATGTGACCGATCGTGCCAATATTCAAATGCGGCTTCGACCGCTCGAACTTCGCCTTGGCCATCGTGTGCTCTCCTGTTGCGGGCTGTGCGCTTGGGTGTGCGGGGCTGATACGACCCGGGGCTACTCGCCCCGGACCTTGGCGACGATCTCCTCGGCGAGGGTCTTGGGGACCTCCTCGTACCCGGAGAACTGCATCGTGTAGGTGGCGCGGCCCTGGGTCTTGGACCGCAGGTCGGTCGCGTAACCGAACATCTCCGACAGCGGCACCTGGGCGGTGATCACCTGCGAGGTGCCGCGAGCGGTCATGTGGCCGATGCGCCCGCGGCGCGAGGTCAGGTCGCCGATGACGTCGCCCATGTGGTGCTCGGGGGTGACGACCTCGACGTCCATCACGGGCTCCAGCAGCGCCACGCCGGCCTTGCGCGCGGCCTCCTTCAGCGCCATGGAACCGGCGATCTTGAAAGACATCTCCGAGGAGTCGACCTCGTGGTAGCTGCCGTCGGTCAGGGTGGCCCGCATGTCGACCAGGGGGTAGCCGGCGAGCACGCCGCCCTCCATGGCCTCGCGGATGCCGTGGTCGACCGAGGGGATGAACTCCTTGGGGATCGAGCCGCCGCGGGTGCCGTTGACGAACTCGTAGCCGCCGATCTCGCCGGTCGGTCGCTCGTCCTCGTCGAGGATCTCACGGGGCTCGTCCGCCAGGGCGCCGGTGGGTTCGAGGGTGATCTCGATCTCGGCGAACTGACCCGAGCCGCCCGTCTGGCGCTTGAAGCGCAGCAGGTGGTCGATGATCGGCTTGCGGATGGTCTCGCGGTAGGCGACCTGCGGCTTGCCGACGTTGGCGTCGACCTTGAACTCGCGCAGCAGCCGGTCGACCAGCACCTCCAGGTGCAGCTCGCCCATGCCACCGATGATGGTCTGGCCCGTCTCGTCGTCGGTGTGCACCGAGAACGTCGGGTCCTCCTCGGCGAGCTTCTGCAGGGACTCGCCCAGCTTCTGCTGGTCCGCCTTGGTCTTGGGCTCGATGGCGATGTGGATGACGGGCTTGGGGAAGTCCATCGTCTCGAGCAGCACCGGGTCGTCCGCGTCGCACAGCGTGTCGCCGGTCGTGGTGTGCTTGAGCCCGACGGCCGCGGCGATGTCGCCGGTGAACGCGGCGTCCTTGTCCTCGCGGTGGTTGGCGTGCATCTGGAGGATGCGGCCGATTCGCTCCTTCTTACCCTTGGTCGAGTTGACGACGGCGCCGCCCTGCTCGACCAGGCCCGAGTACACCCGGAAGTAGGTGAGCTTGCCGACGTACGGGTCGGTCTGGATCTTGAAAGCCAGCGCGCTGAACGGCGCGTCCTCGCTCGCGACGCGCTCCAGCGGCTCGCCCGACTTGACGTCCACGCCGACCACCGGCGGGACGTCCATGGGGCTGGGCAGGTAGTCGATGACCGCGTCGAGCAGCAGCTGCACCCCCTTGTTCTTGAACGCACTGCCGCACAGCACGGGGAAGAACTCGCCGGTCAGCGTGCCCTGACGGAGCGCGCCGACGATCTCCTGGCGGGTGAACTCCTCCTCGCCCAGGTACTTCTCCAGCAGCGCCTCGTCGGTGTCCGCGACGGCCTCGAGGAGCCGGTTGCGGTAGTCCTTGGCGGCGTCGACGTACTCGGCCGGGATGTCGACGTCGCTGAAGGCGACGCCCATGTCGTCGGCGTCGGACTCCCAGATGCGGGCCTTCATGTCCACGAGGTCGACGACCCCGGAGAACGCGCTCTCGTGGCCGACCGGCAGCTGCAGCACGACCGGCTTGGCGCCGAGGCGCTCCTGGATGGAGTCGACCGAGGCGAAGAAGTCGGCGCCCGTCCGGTCCATCTTGTTGATGAAGCAGATGCGCGGGACGGTGTACTTGTCGGCCTGGCGCCACACCGTCTCGGACTGGGGCTCGACCCCGCTGACCGCGTCGAACAGCGCGACGGCCCCGTCGAGGACCCGCAGGGAGCGCTCCACCTCGACCGTGAAGTCCACGTGACCCGGCGTGTCGATGATGTTGACGTTGTAGTTCTTCCACTCCGCGTAGGTGGCCGCGGACGTGATGGTGATGCCCCGCTCCTGCTCCTGGACCATCCAGTCCATGGTCGCGGCGCCGTCGTGCACCTCACCCATCTTGTAGGACCGGCCGGTGTAATACAGGATCCGCTCGGTCGTCGTCGTCTTGCCAGCATCGATGTGAGCCATGATCCCGATGTTGCGGATCATCTTGAGCGGCTTGTCGCGCTTCGGCATTGCGAGTCAGTCCTCGGTTGGTCGAGTCGGGGCGGGGGAGTCAGGTGCGTGGCAGGCGCGGTCAGCGGCGGGCGCTACCAGCGGTAGTGGGCGAAGGCCTTGTTGGCCTCGGCCATCTTGTGGGTGTCCTCGCGGCGCTTGACCGCGGAACCGGCGTTGTTGCTCGCGTCCATGATCTCGCCAGCCAGGCGCTGGGCCATCGAGTGCTCCCGGCGGGCACGGGCGTAGTCGGTCAGCCAGCGCAGCGCCAGGGTCGTGCCGCGGCCTGCGCGCACCTCGATGGGCACCTGGTACGTGGCGCCACCGACGCGACGGGACTTGACCTCGAGCGCGGGCTTGACGTTGTCGAGCGCCTTCTTGAACGCCTGGACCGGGTCGGCGCCCGTGCGCTCGTTGACGATCGTGAACGCGTCGTACACGAGCCGCTCAGCCAGCGAGCGCTTGCCGTCGACCATGATCTTGTTGGTGAGCTGGGTGACCAGCGGGCTGCCGTACTTGGCGTCGGCGACGATCCTGCGCTTGGGAGCGGGGCCCTTGCGTGGCATGGCTAGCCCTCCCTCTTCGCGCCGTACTTGGACCGCGCCTGCTTGCGACCGCGGACCGCGGAGGCGTCGAGAGCGGCCCGGACGACCTTGTAACGGACACCCGGCAGGTCCTTCACACGCCCACCGCGCACCAGCACGATGGAGTGCTCCTGCAGGTTGTGCCCCTCGCCCGGGATGTAGGCGGTCACCTCGATGCCCGAGGTGAGCCGCACACGGCACACCTTGCGCAGCGCCGAGTTCGGCTTCTTCGGTGTCGTCGTGTACACGCGCGTGCACACCCCACGACGCTGGGGTGAGCCCTTCAGCGCGGGAGTCGTCGCCTTCGCGGCCTTGTCCTTGCGCCCCTTGCGGACGAGCTGCTGGATCGTTGGCATGTGCGTCCTCGTGTTGTCTGCCAGACCCACGGGGTCGGGCGTATCCGTGCGGTCACGCGGCGGCAGGCCGTATATCACCGGATCGGCCGCAGGCGCGCGCCGTCGGCGGATCCGGCTGGTAGTGGGTGGACTCGAGCGTCGCGACGCGCGCGACGCACAACGGCCGGTGCAGCGCGTGGTCCACGGCCGCAGGCCGCAGGGTGCGCGTGTCGATGGCCAGATCAGATGGTCGGCGCTGGCGGGCGTCCTGGGGTCTTGCTGCCAGCGCCCGCACCAATGGTGGCATGAACAACGCCCGGGCGGACCCGGGCGGCCTCTGACAACGATAGTGCGGCCCCCTCAGCCTGTCAACCTGGCCCTTGGGCGGCTTGAACCCTCAACCGGCGCTTGACTCGTCCGAAGGTCCCTGGCGCCCGCCCCCACGCAGCGGCCACGCTGCCACACTACGGTTCAGCGGAGTGACTTCCCCAGGTGACTTCCCCCACGTACCTCCAAGAGGAGCACACGATGGCACCTTCCACCCGGCATCGCCGCCTCCCCCTGCGGCTGCGCATCCTGCGCCTGCTCGGCCTGTGGGAGCCCGCGCCGCGGCCTCAGCGCATCAACTGAATTCTCACCAGAGCGGCGGCCCAACGTCGCAGCGGACTCCGTTGCGCGGACACTTCGTACCAAGGGTTCGTACGAAGTGTCCGCGGTGCATACGCTCCTCCGACGGCGCCCGATCAGGCGGTGACCACCTGCGCAGCAGTGCGAGCTAGCACCCAGGCGACCAGATCGGCCGGCGGCAGCGGGTACGCGATGCCGTACCCCTGCGCCTCGTCGCAGCCCATCATGCGCAGGGCCTGCCCGGTGTGCGCGTCCTCCACGCCCTCGGCGACGACCGTCAGACCCAGCGACTGCGCGAGCTGCACCGTGAAGCGCACGATCGCGGCATGGGCGGGGTCGGTGAGCAGGTCGCACGTGAACGCGCGGTCCACCTTGAGCTCGTGCACGGACAGCCGCGCCAGCAGCGCCAGCGACGAGTATCCCGTCCCGAAGTCGTCGATCGCCCAGCGGACACCGAGTTCGGCCAGCTCTGACAGCGTTCCCGCGGCTGCCTCGGCGTGCGCGGCGATCGTCGTCTCCGTGAGCTCGAGGGTGAGGCGGCCGGGGGCCACGCCGTGCCGGCGCAGGATGCGGTGCACCATGCTGGGAAGCGCGGGGTCGTGGAGGCTGCGCGCTGACAGGTTGACCGCCACGTCGAGGTCGGCGCCGGCCTCGTCGCGCCACGCGCGGACCTGGCCCAGCGCCGCGTCGAGGACGAACTCGGTGACCGGTCCCAGCAGGTCGCTTCGCTCGACGCGCTCGATGAAGGCGGCCGGCAGCAGCAGCCCGTGGACCGGATGCTGCCAGCGCAGCAGCGCCTCGACACCGGTGACCTCGCCCGAGCCCAGCGCCACCTTGGGTTGGTAGTGCAAGGTGAGCTCGCCGCGATCCAGGGCGCCTCGCAGCTCACCGCTCAGCGCAAGGCGCTTGGTGCTGTGCGCTTCGAGCCGCGGCTCGTAGACGATCTGGCCCTCGCCGTTCGCTTTGGCTGCGTACATGGCGACGTCGGCGCGCTGGAGCAGCGTCGTCGCGTCCGTGCCGTGCTCAGGCGCCACGGCGATGCCGATGCTGACGTCGACATCCAGCGCGAAGCCCTCGACCACGACGGGGGCCTGGAGGCTGTCGCGGACCCGGTCCCCCACGGCGAGTGCGTCCTGCTCGCCGGCG
The DNA here is from genome assembly GCA_013695145.1 of Euzebyales bacterium. Lineage (GTDB taxonomy): Bacteria > Actinomycetota > Nitriliruptoria > Euzebyales > Egibacteraceae > JACDBB01. Next base: position 1,372 of record JACDBB010000018.1, on the reverse strand, counting down.
ACCTTGGGCAGCAGCACGGCGAACTCGTCGCCGCCGAGGCGCGCCACCGTGTCACCGGGACGGACGGTCTCAAGGAGCCGATCGCCGAGTTGCTGCAGGAGCAGGTCGCCGTGGTGGTGGCCCAGCGTGTCGTTGACCTCTTTGAAGCGGTCCAGATCCATGAGGATCACCGCCAGCTTGTCACCGTCCGCCAGCGCCTCGCGCAGCCGCTCGGCGAACAGCGTCCGGTTCGGCAAGCCGGTCAGCGGGTCGTGGCGAGCGAGGTGCTGCTGCTCCGCCGCCTGCTCGCGCAGCCGCCGGGAGGCGCCGGTGACCAGCCGGAACAGCGCTGCCCACAGCACCGCCAGCCCGGCTGCCAGCTGCAGGTACAGGCGTCGGGTCTCGGTGTCGATGAGCTGCTGCACGGGCTCGTAGGGCAGCGTCGCACGTATCGTCCCCGCCGCCGGGCCCATGGTCCCGAAGCGCAGCGGCACGTACGCCCGGAGGACCTGCTCGTGACGTCGCAGCGCCGGTCGTGGAGAATCGGAGACGTCGACGATCTCGGCCCGCTGGGCGCCTTCGAGCGCACTCCTCAGGATCGTGGTCTCAGGTTCCACGCTGCCGACCTGTCCAAGGTCCTGGCTGTACAGCACCCGCCCGAAGCGATTCCAGATCTTGACGTCGATGACCCCTGTGCCCCCGAGCGCCGGCGTGAGCGCCCGGTGCACCGCGCGCGCTCGGTCAGGGGACAGCCCAGTGGGTACCTCCTCGATGAGCAGCGTGGGACGGATCGCGAGCCCGCCGACGAGGTCCGCCCGCTCGACCGCGTCCTCCAGTGCGCGCCGCTCGACGGCGGTCTGCAGCGTCCGCCCGAGGCCGAGCCGGAGCAGCGCGAACAGCACGAGGCTCGTGACGCCGAAGGTGGCGACCAGGCGATGACGGCGCACGACTCTCCGGACCACCCGCTCCCCGTCGACCGCACCACCCCGTACTTGAGCCTTGAGCCGTCGCCGCTGATGCTCACGGCAACGTCGCAAGCCATATCTGGGTGCGCACGACCGCGATACGCGCCATGAGCGGTGCGAGCGGTCATGTGCGCGGAAGGCCCCTGTTCACCATGGCGGCCACGGCGGGCGACATGTTGGTCGGCTCCAGACGGGTGGTGGGATGGCCGCTGGGCCACACCCGCAACAGCTCATCGACGAACCCCTGGCCGACCTCCTCAACACCGGTGAAGTCGAGCTCCACGACCCGGAAGCGCTCCAGGCCCCGCCCGACCCGCTTCGCCTCCGACCGCGAGATGAACCGGACCCCGTAGCCGTACAGCTTGATCGTGACCTTGCTCTTGGTGAACGACTGGTCCTCGTCGGTGAACTGGCTGAAGACCTCGTCC
>JACDBB010000013.1 GCA_013695145.1 Euzebyales bacterium | reverse complement strand
GCGGCCACGGTGAGCGCGCGCTGACGGGCGCCAGCTTGCTGGCGCGGGCCGGGCGCATCGACGTGCGGGTGCTGCGCGGCGGACCGGACGAGCTGCGCGCCGCCGGCGTGGGGACGAAGGTCAGCGGGTGAGCGCGCCGCCGCGGGCCGGCCGGGTCAGGCTCGGGTTGCGGCACAACCTGAGCCAGTTCGCCTTGCTGGTGGGCGTCAACGCCCTGGTCGGCGCCATGGTCGGTCAGGAGCGCACCGTGCTGCCCCTGCTCGCCCGGGACGTCTTCGGGGTCACGGGCTTCACCACGATGCTCACCTTCATCGCCGCGTTCGGTCTGGTCAAGGCGCTCACGAACGCCTTCGCCGGGGCGCTCGCGGACCGTTTCGGCCGCAAGCCGGTTCTGGTCGCCGGCTGGCTGATCGGGCTGCCCGTGCCGCTGCTGCTCATGTGGGCGCCGACCTGGGGATGGGTGGTGGCCGCCAATGTGCTGCTCGGCGTGAACCAGGGGCTGGCGTGGTCGGTCACGGTCATCGCCAAGATCGACCTCGTGGGACCGGAGCGCCGCGGCCTGGCCATGGGCCTGAACGAGGCCGCCGGCTACGGCGCGGTCGCCGCCAGCGCCTGGGCCACCGGCTGGATCGCCGGTGTCGCCGGCCTGCGCCCCGCGCCGTTCTTCCTCGGCCTGGCCGTGGCCGGCCTCGGGTTGGGCCTGTCCACGCTCGCCGTGCGCGAGACCACGGCCCATGTCGCACACGAGGCGGCCACCGCGACGCCCGCGAGCGCGCGCGGCTTGCGTGAGGTCTTCGCGCTGGTCACCTGGGGGAACCGGTCGCTGTCGGCCGCCAGCCAGGCCGGCCTGGTCAACAACCTCAACGAGGGGACCGCTTGGGGCCTGTTCCCCCTGCTGTTCGCCACCGGCGACCTGTCACTCGCGCGGATCGGGCTGCTCACGGCGATCGCCCCCGCCACCTGGGCCGCCGGACAGCTGCTCACCGGGGCGCTGTCGGACCGCATCGGCCGCAAGTGGCTGATCGCCGCCGGCCAGTGGACCGAGGCGGCCGGCCTGCTGGTGGTCGCCCTTGGGTCGACCGTCCCGGTGTGGACGGTGGGCAGCGTCGTGTTCGGCGCCGGCACCGCCATGGCATACCCGACCCTGCTGGCCGCGGTGGGCGACGTCGCGCATCCCGCGTGGCGCGGCGCGGCCGTCGGGGTCTACAGGTTCTGGCGCGACATCGGCTTCGCGGTCGGGGCCGTGCTCGCCGGCGTCCTCGCCGACGCCTACGGCATGACCACCGCCATCCTGGTCGTCGCCGTGATCACCGCGGCCAGCGGCTGCGACGTCGCCGCCCGCATGCGCGAGACCCTCGACCGCGCGGCCGCGCCTCATGGGCGCCGTCCGGACGGTGGGGGATGAGCTCCTGGGCGGTTTGCGCGCTGCGCGCGCCCGCGCCGGGATGGCCGACCTCGACTGGCAGGTCCACCCCTGGCGCCACTCGGGAAACCCGTCCTCGAGGCGCCGCGCCAGCTCTCGGCGGTGATCGTCCGTAGCTGCGAGCGCTCGCCCAGGGCGAGCACGTCGACGAGAGTTCGGCGCGCCGCCCGCGGCCCAGCGCCATGGGCACAGCAGCGAACGCGTCCAACAGCGCGCCCTTCGCCCGACGGTCAGCCATGGCCGACGGGATACCGCTCGGACCGCGTCGATCAAGGGGGCAACTATTACAGCCTCTTGACAATCGGGCTCGACGGTGCCGCATGATTGCGCCGCACCCGATCCAAGCGGGATCGAAGGAGAAGGAGGAAGTGCCATGCCCGGAAAGGCGGTAGTGAGCCTGACCACCGGCCTCGAGGACACCGAGAAGGTGACGGTGGCGTTCCTGGTCGCCGTCGGCGCGGCGGAGTCGGGCCGACCCACGTTGATGTTCCTCACGAAGGAAGCGGTGCGCCTGGCGCTCGACGGGACCGCCGTCGGCGTCGCGTGCGACGGCTGCCCACCACTTCCTGACCTGCTCAAGCGCTACGCGGACGCGGGTGGCCGCTATTTCGTCTGTCCCATCTGCTTCGACGCCAAGGCGCTCGACAAGGGCACACTCCTCTCGAACGCTGAGGTCGCCGGCACCGTGCCACTGTGGGAGTGGATCGGCGACGAGGGCGCGACCACCTTCAGCTATTAGCACTAGCGGGGAACAGCGCGCGTCGGCGTCGCGCGTCGCGCGTCGCCCGCGCTGCCCGTGGCGGCCCGCTCAGCGGTCAGCATCCGGTGGCGAACGCCAGCGCGTCCACACGGCACGCATCCGGTCCGGCCGGAGGACCGCGAGGCGCTCCACCAGCAGCGCGGCCGGTACACCACGGACGTCGAGGAGGTTGACGGCGCCGTCTCGCGGGAGCCCGTCGTCCGAACCCACCGCGACCTCGGTGTCCACGCCGCGAACGGTGGTGGTGAGGCCGGCCACCAGGACACGTCGCAGGACAGGCGCGAGGGCGTCGGCGGTCAGCACGAGCACCGGTCGTCGCCCCGCCTCCTCCACCTCGTGCCAGTGGATCTCCCCTCGGCTCACCACGGCTCCTCCTCAACCAGCGCACGGGCGCTGGCTGCCGCGGTCGACAGTTCCTCGTCGGTCTCGGGCCATCGCTCGTAGGCCTCGTGGAACCGGGCGACGCGCTGCTGCGCCTCGTCGTGCGCCAGATGGGCCTCGACGACTTCGCGGATGACCTGCGAGCGCGATGTCCCCTCGCTGGCGGCCCGCCGGTCGAGCAGGCGGACGAGCCGGTCGGTCAGTTGCACCATCGTCTGGGTTCGCATGGGCCTATAGGGCTATGGCCTTCCGGTGCGGGGGTTGCTCGGCGATAACACGAACGACTTGGTCTGGCTGTCGGGCTGATGGGAGGCGAGCAGCGAGGTGAGATCGGTCAGCGCCGACATGACGTCTTGGCGGGCGGTGCCGTGATGGCCTTCGACAACGATGAGCGCGTCGACCGTGGTCGGGCTGGTGGCGGACTGGGCGCTTTGGCGCCAGCACCAACGTCGCGCGCTCACGACGTCGTCGCTGTCGACGAAGACGACTTCGCCAGGGTCCGGGTGGACGCCGTCGGTTGACCCGAGGTCGGTGAAGCGCTCGGCACCGGTGGCGAACCGAACGATGGTGGAGCCGGCGATGTTGGCCTGGTCGAAGACGGCGACGGGCATGGCGTAGCGGATCGAGACCAGGTTGCCGAGGTCGGCGAGGGTGTTGACCGTGGGGATGCCGCCATGCTTGGCGAGCCTGCGGAGCAGCGCCTCCGCTGCGTTGCGGTGTTGGGTCGGCTTCGCGCCGAACCGGGTGAAGGCGCGGCGCCACGCGGCGATCGAGGGGAGATCCGCTACCGCGGCGGCCTTCAGCCTTTCGGAGGCGGCTTGCTGCTCGACTCGGCACTCATCGAGCAGCCCCGGCGGGCTGGGCCCGTTGGCCAGCCCGGTCGCGTGGATGACCCCAGAGCGGAGTGATGGGTATCGCTCCGCGACGGCGTGGTCGTAGGCGAACATGGCGACGGATCTCCTGTCCTGGGGCGTTGATGCTTGTCGGCTCGGAGCACACGATGAGCGCGTCGGGTCGCCGCCTTCCTGCGGTTCTGGGTCGTTGCCTCACCAGATGAGGCTGGCGACGAGGAACCCGGCGAGTCCCGCCCCGAGGGTGATCAGCAGCGAGGACCAACGGGTGGCCAGCAGCGCGCAGCACACCGCGGCAAGCATGGCGGGGTCGGCGACGCCGCCGTCGGAGGACGTCATGCTGAGCGCGGCGAGCGCGGCGAACAGCGGTGCGGGAAGCCGTCGCACCAGCCCGGCGGCGGCCCCTTTGGGTGGCGGCAGCAGGGCGAGCGCCGCGACCCGGCTCCCGACGGTGATGACGGCGATGGCGAGCAACGTCGTCACGTTCACGGCGCTGGCACCACGGCGGCGACTCCGATCGCGACCGCGATCGCGCCCAGCGCGCCAGCGCCGGGCCACACCAGGAGCAGGGCGAGGCACGCGCCACCGGCCAGCACCGCGCGCCCGCTGTCGGAGCGTCTCGTGGCGGTCAGCGCCGCCAGGCCGATGAACAGCACGGGGAACAGGGCGTCCGCGAGCGGCTCGACGCTCGCGAGCGAGCCCCCGGCGACGCCGCCGATGGTCCCGAGGACCCAGGCGAGGTAGGCGAGCCCCCCGCTGGTTGCGAGGGTACGTTCGACGGGCTCGTCCCGCGTCAACGCCAGGCCGGTGGTCTCATCGAGCAGGAACCACGACACCAGCGCGCGACGCCTGCGGTCCACCGTGAGCTTCGGCTGCAGCACCGCGCCGAGCGGCAGGTGCCGAAGGGCCAACGTCGCGACCCCTGCGAGCACGCCGGCAGGTGCCGCGCCGGCTGCGAGAAGCGCCACCATCGTGAACTGCGCGGCGCCGGAGAACACGATGAGCGAGCTGATCACCGCCAGCTCGGGGCCGATGATTTGGCCTGGCGGCCGCCCCGTAGACGAGGCCGAACACGCCGATCGCCGCGGCGACGGGCAGCGATGCGACGACGATTCCCCGATGGGACGCGGGAATCGGCGCGATGGTCATACCCGACACCATATGGCTACGGTGGACCTGTGAACGAAACCAATCACGCTACTGTTCGTGGGACCAATGGCGGGCTGCTGCTCGAGGTGACGCTCGCCAGATTCCCCCGTGGCCAACAGGCGTCGTCGCTGATCGCGCAACTGCGCGCCGCGGTGCGGAGCGGATCGCTGGGGGCAGGCACGCGGCTGCCCGCCTCCCGCACGCTGGCGATCGACCTCGGGGTCTCCCGTGGCGTCGTCGTGCGCGCGTACGAGCAGTTGACCGCGGAGGGCTATCTGCGTGCGCGGCAGGGGAGCGGCACCGAAGTCGCCACGGTCCGCGACCAATCCGAGTCCGGTGCGCGGCCGCCCGCGCGGCCGCAGTCCAACCCGGGCCTGCCCGCTGGTGCGCTGTTCCCACGCGCAGAGTGGCTGCGCTCAGCGACGCGGGCGCTCGCTCAGCTTCCGGACGCGGACTTTGGCTACGGGGATCCGGCGGGCCACCCGCGGCTGCGTCAGGAGCTCTCGGCGTACCTCGGTCGGGTCCGCGCCCTGATTGCGCCTCCCGAGCGGATTGTGATCGTCAACGGCTTCGCGCAGGCCAGCAGGCTGGTCGCGGAGGTCCTGCGGGATCGCGGAACCCTGCGGATCGGCGTCGAGGATCCAGGCTCGGTGGGCTTGCGCGAACAGCTCGCCTGGGCGGGCCTGACGTGCCGACCGATCCTCGTCGACGGCGACGGGGTTCGCGTCGATCTCCTCGCACGCTCGACGCTCCGGGCCCTCGTCGTCACGCCTGCGCACCAGTTCCCGACCGGGGTCGTCATGTCACCCGACCGTCGTCACGCGCTCCTGCAGTGGGCGCGCGACACCGACGCCCTCGTGATCGAGGACGACTACGACGCCGAGTACCGCTATGACCGCGCGCCGGTTGGGGCGCTCCAGGGCCTCGGGCCCGACGCCGTGATCTACGGCGGCAGCGTCTCCAAGACGCTGGCGCCTGCGCTGCGGATCGGATGGCTGGTGCTGCCCGAGCGCCTCGTCTCGTCCGTCACCGACGCCAAGTACGCGGCCGACCTCGCCACCGGCATCTGGGAACAGGCCACGCTGGCCGACTTCCTGGCGTGCGGCGCGATGGATCGGCACATCCGCCGGACGACCACCCGCTACCGCGCGCGCCGCGATCGCCTGGTGACCGAGATCGCCACGCGCCTGCCCGACTGGGCAGTGACCGGCACCGCGGCGGGATTGCATCTGCTGGTCCGCCCGCCGCTCCAGTGCGACGAGGCCGCGCTGGCCGCGCTGGCGCAACGGTGCGGCCTCGACGCCCGACCACTCAGTCGGTACGCGACCGCCGAACTCGACCATGCGGGTCTCGTCATCGGCTACGGACACCAGCGGCCGGACGCGCTCACCAACGGCGTCATCGCACTGGCGCGACACGTCCCCCGCCCCTGACCATCAATGCCGCACACCGCGACCGGTTCTTCGCCAAGCTGGCCATCCTCGACGCGGATCGTCTGAAGCCACCTACGGCTGGACACGCTACGGGCACAGTCGGATCGCTGACAAGGCGGCCTCGCGGGTCGAGGTGCTCGAAGGGTGCTGCGAGCGGCTGATCACTGGTACGGCTTCGCCGCCCTCGAGCCGCTCATCCGAGACGCTCGATCCCCGGGTAGTTGTCGAAGCCGGTGTCGAAGCTCATGACTCGAGTGATGCGGTGTCGCGCCATCACCGGCAAGTGGACGGCGTCGCGGGACGACAGCCCGTAGCGTCCGAGCACGATGCGCTTCGCGTCTTCGACATCGTCGACCGTGACGGGCAGGACATCATCGACCACGCCCTACAGGGCGTCGAAGGCCGGCTGGATCGCTTCGAGCCGCTGGACCGCGGTGTATCGGTGCAGGATCTCCTGGAGCACTTCGGCGTCGGACACGAGCCGCTCGCCGCGCGAGATAGCCGCCTCGAGCAGCCGTCGCGAGGCGGTCTTGTTGGCGTGCTCGGCGCCCACCAGATACATCGGCAGGTTGGAGTCGACGAGGATCACACGGACCCGCGGCCGCGGTCGATGTCGTGGAGCATCTGGGCGACCTCGCCGGTCGGGAACGTGTGCCGGGCAGCCGCTTGGACCGCCGCGAGCTTGCGGGCCGGATCGCCGGCCGGCGCACGTGCGGTGACGTCCCGCAAGGCCTGGCGGACGACCGCCGACAGCATAGTCCTCCTGGCATGAGTGCGACGCGGAAACCCCCGGAGCACGAGGTTCCGCCGGGCGGTCAGGCTGGGCGTCGTCGCACCGCTCAGCGGACGGTCACCGGGACGCGGTGGATGCCGTTGGCGGCGTAGC
>JACDBB010000196.1 GCA_013695145.1 Euzebyales bacterium | reverse complement strand
CCGCTACAAGTGACCGCTCCGGGGCAGCGCTGAGCAAGCCCCAGCGGTCGCGCCGCCTGCGGGGACTCAAGCGGTCAGGGGAGCAGGACCAGCTTGCCGATGTGGGTTCCCGACTCCATGACCTCGTGGGCATCGGCGGCGTCGGCGAGCGGATAGGTCGCGTGGATCACTGGCCGCAGCGCGCCCTCGGCGAAGCCTGGCCACACCTCGGCCTCCATGCGTCTCGCCAGCTGCGCCTTCTCGTCTGTCGACCGCGCCCGCAGCGTGGAGGCCATCACCTTGAGGCGGCGGGTGAGCAGCCACCCCATGTCGAGCTCGGCCTTCGCGCCGCCCTGCAGGCCGATCACCACCAGCCGCCCCTCGGCCGCCAGGGCCCGCAGGTTGCGATCCAGGTACGGGCCGCCGACGACGTCCAGCACCACGTCGACGCCGTGGCCCGCTGTGTGGTCACGCACCGCCTCGACGAAGTCCTGCGTGGTGTAGTCGATGCCGACGGCCGCGCCGAGGTCGGCGCAGGCCGCGAGCTTGTCCGCCGTCGAGGCGGTGACCAGCACCTCGACCCCGGCCCGCACCGCCAGCTGGATCGCCGCCGTGCCGACACCGCTGGACCCGCCGTGCACCAGCAGCGTCTCGCCCGAGCGCAGGCCGGCGCGGGTGAACAGGTTGTCGTGGGCGGTCGTGAACACCTCCGCGACCGCACCGGCACCGACCGCGTCGATCCCACCGGGCCAGGGCATGGCCACCGCGGCAGGGACGACCACCAGCTCGGCGTAGCCGCCACCGGCCAGGACCGCGCAGGCCCGATCGCCTGCCGCCCAGCCGGTCACCCCCGCCCCGATCGCGTCCACCGTGCCGGCGGCCTCGAGGCCCAGGACGTCGCTGGCGCCCGGCGGCGGCGGGTAGCGACCCTTGCGCTGCAGGATGTCCGCGCGATTCACCCCGGCCGCGGCCACGCGCAGGCGCAGCTCGCCGGGGCCGGGTTCCGGGTCGGGTCGCTCGACGACGCGGAGTGCCTTCCGACCGCCCGGATCGGGGGCGACGACGGCGCGCATTGGTCCTCCTGGGCGAGTGGCCGGGCGAGTGATCGTGGACGGACTGCGGAAGCCTCGCACGAGGCTGCTAGCCTTGTAGTGAATCTCTTACCCCGAACTGCGGCTTGATCCTGCACGTGCAGGAGGCGGTCGCGAGAGGAGCATGGTGTCAGCAGACCCAGGTCAGATCGTTACCGGGAAGGTCATCCGCCTGCACGACTTCGGCGCGTTCGTCGAGGTCGAGCCCGATGTCACCGGACTCGTCCACATCAGTGAGGTTCATCGCGACTTCGTCGAGAACATCCACGCCTATCTCACCGAGGGCCAGGATGTCACCGTGCGGGTCATGGCGATCAAGGACGACGGCCGGATCGACCTCTCGATCAAGCGCGCCGATCCGAGCTGGGAGGACGAGGTGCAGCGGCGCCAGTCCACCAGGCCGGACAAGGAGTTCAACCAGCGGCTGCGCAAGTTCATGCACCAGTCCGACATGATCCAGGGCGAGGTGCGCCGCCGCCGGCGGGCGCGGCAGTAGCTGCTCGGGTCGGCAGCCGCGCTGCCACCAACCGTCACGCCGACCGGGTCGATCCCGGTCGGCGTCGTCGTGTCCGTAGCCTCACAGCCACCGACGTCGAATGCTCTCCGCGTCAACGTCGCAGGATCGGGGAAGCAATCAACCTGGTGGCGCACAGCGTGCGCACCAAGGAGGGGTCGTGTTAGAGGTCCAGGCGGTCATCCTCGCGGGCGGCAAGGGAACCCGGCTCCGCCCGGTCACCAGCGACGTCCCCAAGCCGCTGGTGCCCATCGCCAACCGTCCCCTGATCGTCCATCAGCTCACGCACCTCGCTAGCTGCGGCGTGACCGACGTCACGCTGGCGCTGGGCTATGCCGCCGAACGATTCTCGGCGGTGGAGGGCGAGGCCGAGCGTCTCGGGATCGCCCTGCGGATCGTGGTCGAGCCGGCGCCGCTCGGGACGGGCGGCGCACTGCGGTGGTGCGCCGACGAGGGCGCGTTCGACGACCGCCCCCTGCTGTGGCTCAACGGGGACGTCGTGGCCAGTCCCGACCCGGCCACGCTGCTGCAGCTGCACCGCGACCGCGCGTCGCTGGTCACGTTCTGGCTGACCAGCGTCCGTGACGTGGGGGACTTCGGCGTGCTCGAGATGGCCAGCGATGGGTTCGTCGAGCGCTTCCTCGAGAAGCCCGCGCCGGAGGAGACCGACTCGCACCTGGTGAACGCGGGCATCCTGATGCTCGACCCGAAGGTCCTGCAACGGATCCCCCCGGACTCGGCCTTCTCCTTCGAGCACCAGCTGTTGCCCGGGCTCGTGCGCGAGCGGGAGTCGCTGTACGGGCTGTTCGACGGCGGCTACTGGCTGGACACGGGGCGGCCCTCCCACTACCTGGCGGCGAACCGCCACGTGCTGGAGCGGCGCGTCGACTGGGAGCCCGCCGGGGAGATGGTCGCCGATCGCCTGTGGGAAGGTCCAGATGTCGTCCGAGACGACGTCACGGTGATCCAGCCCGCCGCGCTGGGGGCGGGCACCAACCTTTCGGCCGGGGCGCGGCTGTTCGGCCGCACGGTCCTCGGCGACCGGGTCCAGGTGGGTCCCCAGGCGCAGCTCGAGGACTGCGTCCTGTTCGACGACGTCCAGATCGGCGATGGCGCGGAGGTCATCAACTCCATCGTGTGCTCCGGCGCGAAGATCGGCAGGGGCGTCGTCCTCCGCGACGCGATCGTGGGCGCGCGCGCCGAGATCGGCGACCGCAACGAGCTCCGCGGCGCGCGCCTGTGGAACGACGCCTACCTGCCTCCGAGCGTGCTGATCGTCGACCCGCGCTAGCGCTAGCGCCGAGCGAGGGCCGGGTCGGCGTCGTTCAGTCGTCGTCGTCCTCGTCGGGTGCGCGGAAGAAGTACAGGACGACCTCGTCGCCGCGCTGCACCTCGGTGCCCGCGGCGGGCTCCTGGACTTCGACGACGCCGACCCGGCCACGGACGAAGGGGCCGAGTGTCGGCACCTCCTCGCTCTCCAGGCGCACCTGCAGCCCCAGTGCCTCCAGCGCGTCCCGGGCCTCGCCGACCGGTTGACCCTCGACCTCTGGCATCTCGACGGTCAGCGGTCCTCGGGAGACGACGAGGTCGATCGTGCTGCCCTTGTCGACCCTGGCCCTGGCGTCCAGCGACTGGCTGATGACCATGCCGGCCTCTGGCTGGTCGTCGGAGAACTGCCCGGTCACCTCGCCCAGGGTCAGGCGTGCGTCCGCGATCGCGGCCTCGGCCTCGTCCTGCGGCCGGCCCGCGACATCGGGAACCTCCACCTGCTCCACGCCCAGGGACACGTTGATCGCGACCCGGTCGCCCTGTCGCAGCTGTCCGCCCTCCTCCGGGGCCTGGGCGCGGATCACCCCTGCTGGCGCGGTGTCGGAGAAGCCCTCGTCGAGGGCGATGGCGAAGTGGTAGGGGTCACCCTCGAGCAGCGCGATGGCCTCGGTCTCCTCCAACCCGACGACCTGCGGCACCTCGACCGTGGCCGGACCTGCTGACACCGTCACGGCGACGCTGCCGCCGCGTCGCTCCTCCGTGCCGGGGTCAGGGTCCTGCGCGAGGATCGTGCCCGCGGGGGCGCTTAGGTCGTTCCGCTCGTCTGCCACCTCCAGGCTGAAGCCGATCCCGGCCAGCTCGGCGGTCGCCTCCTCTTGCGTCATGCCGTCCAGCGCCGGGAGGGTCTGCACCGGCGCGACGACCTGGTCCCACATGGCGTAGCCGCCGCCGGCGAGCAGGCCAAGCAGCAGGACGACCACGGCCACCACCACAGGCCAGCGGCGTCTGCGCTGGTCACGCCGCGGGTGCCTGGCCGGCGTGCGCGTCTTGCGACGACCCACCCTCGCCATGCCCGCCCGCGGGAGGGTGTCGTCGGTGGTCCCCACGATCTCGGTGGCGTCCGCCGCAGCGATCACCAGCGTCGCAGCGCCGTCGGTCGGGCCGTCGGCGATCTCGACGGGCTCAGGCCCGGACGGGATCGCGTCGGCCACCGCGGCGGCGAACGCGGCGAGGCTCGGGTAGCGGTCGTGCGCCTCGAGCGCCGTGGCGCGGGCGATGACCTCATCCAGCTCGGGGTCGACGTCGGACACGAAGTCGCCGGCGGGGGGGATCGGCTCGCCGGCGTGACGCAACGCCACCGCCATCGGCGTCTCGGCGGGCAGCGCCTTGCGGCCGGTCAGCAGCTCGAACAGCAGCACGCCGACGGCGTACTGGTCGCTGGCCGGGGTCGCGTGGTTCCCGCTCACGAGCTCGGGCGCGAGGTAGTGGACGCTGCCGATCAGCGCGCCCGTCTGGGTCAGGTTGGTGGACTCGAGGGCGCGGGCGATGCCGAAGTCCGCGACCTTGGGCACGCCGTCGGGGGTGATGAGCACGTTCTCGGGCTTCACGTCCCTGTGGACCACGCCCGCGGCGTGCGCTCGGGCGAGCGCCATGCACACGGGGCCGATGACGGACAGCGCCTGGCCCGGCCGGAGCCGCCCGCGGCGATTCAGGACCTCCCGGAGCGACGGCCCGTCGACGTGCTCCATCACGATGTAGGGCAGGTCGTAGGGCAGGCCGGCGGCGCCCTGATCGTAGACGTTGACGATGTGGGCGTGCGTGAGCGCGGCGGCGTGTTTGGCCTCGGTGCGGAAGCGCTCCAGGACCGTCTCGTCGTCGGCCAGGTGGCCGTGCAGCACCTTGACGGCGACGTCGCGGTCGAGCACCTCGTCGTGCGCGCGGTAGATGGTGGCCATGCCGCCTGCGCCGATGCGCGCCAGGAGCCGGTAGCGGCCGCCCAGGAAGGCGCAGACGGCGGCGTCACCGACGGTCTGACGTGCGCTCGGGGAAGGGCTCATGGCTCGGCCGAGTTTATCCGCGTCCGCGGGCGCAACCGCGCAACCGCGCCTGCCCTGCGGGGCAGGCGCGCCGTCGGCGCTATCCTCCACGCGCGATGCTGCCACCTCGGATCCTCTCCCTCGTGCCCTCGGCGACCGACTGGGTGACGGCGCTCGGGTTCGCCGACGCCGTCGTCGGCATGACCCACGAGTGCGCGCTGCCGCCCGGCGAACCTCGACCCGGAGGGGACGGTCGGCACGTGCCCGTCGTCGTGCGCCCCGCGGTCCACCACGACCCCACCGACCCAGCGGGGGTCGACGCGGCCGTGACCGCGGCGGCGCGGGGGCTTCGGCCCCTGTACGACCTCGACGAGGAGCTGGTCCGCGAGCTGGCGCCCACCGTGATCGTCACCCAACAGCTGTGTGACGTGTGCGCCGTCTCGGCGTCGACGGTTCACCGCGCCGCGGCCGCCATGAGCGGGGCGGCGGTGGTCAACATGACGGGCGTGACGCTGGAGGGTGTCCTGGGCGACGGTCTCGCGCTCGGCGCGGCGCTGGGCACCGACGATCGCGCTCACGCGCTGGTGGCGAGCCTCCGCGCGCGACTCGGCGCGGTCGCTGCTGCGGTAGCGGACGCGCCACGGCCGAGCGTCGCCTTCCTGGAATGGACCGATCCCGCATGGATCGGCGGCCACTGGGTACCTGACCAGATCGCCGCCGCTGGCGGCAGCTGTGCGGTGGGTGTCAGCGGCGAGCCGTCGCGCCGCGGGGACCTCCGCGACCTGGCGGGCGCGGACGTGCTCATCGTCGGACCGTGCGGCTACGACCTGGACGAGGCTCACGCGGCGGCGGGCGCGCTGGGGGAGCGCCTGCCGGACGCGGCGCAGGTGTGGGCGGTGGACGCGCAGCGCTCCTGGTCCCGCCCCGCACCGTGGCTGGTCGACGGGGTCGAGGCGCTGGCTGGCGTCCTCCACCCCGCGTTTCACCCGCCGCCGGACCGGCTGCATGCCCGCCGGCTGGTCCCAGCGGCCGGCGAGCAGGCCAGGGCGTGAGCGAGGAAGGCCTTGACGACGGCTTCCACGACGCGCTGGGAAGTCTCGACTTCGCGATGATCCAGCACGATCGGCGCGGCGTGCTGCAGTACGCGCGCAGACCCAACCGGTTCCTCACCGAGTGGGTGCACGACTACGGCGACGAGGCGCTGTTCACCTGGGAGTTCGATCTGGGTGAGTTCATCTCCGAGGCCGGTTGGCAGATCGGCGCAGCCGAGCACAGCTTCCAGATCCTCTATCCGCAGTTCGACGTGCGTCTGCGCCGCGACATCGATGCCGTGGCCGCGGAGATCCAGCGCCTGGAGCACCGCCTGGCCAACCTGGACCTCACGGACCCGGCGCTGTGACCACTGCCGGTGCGCGGCGTCATCGACGCCGTCGCCGAGCGCGTCACCGGCGAGGACTGCGACCCGCCCGGGGAAGGCGCACGCTGATCCTTGCACCGCCGAGATCGCTGTCACCGATGGCGAGGGTGCCGCCGTGCAGGCGGACCTGCTGGTGGACCAAGGCCAGACCCAGCCCTGAGCCCGGCCCCGCCGCGGCGGCGCCGCGCGCGAAACGCTCCAGCACCCGGCTGCGGTCGGGGACCGGGATCCCAGGACCGTCGTCGTCGACGGCCAGGACACAGTCGGCGCCGTCGCGCTCCAGGCGCACCCGCACCGTTCCGTCGGGTCGCCCGTGACGCGCCGCGTTCAGCAGCAGGTTGTCCACCACGATGCGCAGGCCGTCCGCTGAGCCGGCGATGGTGAGGTCCTCGTGGCCGGCGGCGAGCTCGACGGCCAGTCCGGGGTGACCGGCGCGGATCCGCTCCACGGCGGCGTCTGCCACCTCCGCGAGATCGACCGGCTCCGGCGGCGGAGGGGACGCGTCGCCGCGGGCCAGCGCCTGCAGCGCGTCCAGCAGCCCGACGAGGCGGTCCTGCTCCCGCGTGACGTCGGCCAGGATCCGGGCGCGCTCAGCAGGTGGCAGGTCGGGGTTGCGCGCCAGCGCGTCGAGGTTCGCCCGCACGCTGGTCAGCGGTGTGCGCAGCTCGTGGCCGGCGTCGGCCGCGAAGCGGCGGCTGGCCTCCAGAGCGGTGGTCGTCCCTGCCGCGGACTCCTCAAGCCGGCCGAGCATGACATCGAGGCTGTCGGCGACGGCGTCGACCTCGGCGGGCCCCGCACGTGGTGGCATGCGCGTCGACAGGTCCCTGGTGGCCGCGACACGGCGCGCGGCGGCGGTCAGCTGGCTGAGCGGCCGCAGCGCAACACCCCCTGCCGCCCACCCGAGCAGGCCGGTGAGGAGCAGGCCGAACAACCCGAGGCGCAGCGCCCGGCGTCGTGTCTCGAAGGCGCCCCGGTTCACCGACGACAGCGGCGCCGCCACCTGCACCAGCGTCCCGTCGTCGCCCGCCGCCGTGCGAACGCGCCACGGACCGCCCGGACCTGGCACCGTGTCGAAGCCCAGCTGCTCTCCGGCGGGCAGGAACCCGGCGTCGCGGTGACCGGCCGTGACCACGTCGCCATCGAGGACGCGCGCGACGAACTCGTCGCCGCGGGGAAACCGGTGGTGCGGACCGCGGCGGTCGCCGTCGGTCGGCAGGTCCTGCAGATCACCGGCCGACAGCGCGTCCACCCTCCTGTCGAGGGCCGTGTCGAGCTCCTCTCCGCGCTGCACGGCGTCCCCGCGGAGCAGCAGGCCCCCGGCCACGACGAGCACCAGCGCGACCGTGACGACAGCGGCGGCGGCCACGCGCGCCCGCAGCGAACGGAGCACCGCTACCCCCGGAGCACGAAGCCGACACCGCGGACCGTGTGCAGCAGCCGCGGCCCGTGCGCCTCGGTCTTGCGGCGCAGGTAGCCGACGAACACGTCGACGACGTTGCCGTCGACGGGAAAGTCGTAGCCCCACACCTGCTCGAGCAGCTGCGCCCGGGACAGGACGATTCCGCGGTGGCGGGCCAGGGCCTCGAGCAGGTCGAACTCGCGACGGGTGACCTCCAGCTCCGCCCCGGCCCGATGCACGGTCCTGCGTGCCGGATCGATGCTGAGGTCAGCGACGACGAGCGGGCCGGCCGAGGATGCGGGACGGCGGCGCAGCAGGGCGTGGAGCCGCGCGACCAGCTCGACGACGGCGAACGGCTTGACGAGGTAGTCGTCCGCGCCGGCCTGCAGGCCCTCCACGCGGTCGTCCACCTCGTCGCGGGCTGACAGCACGCAGATCGGGACGTCGACCCCGCGACCACGAAGACGGCGGATCACCTCGATACCGTCCAGGTCGGGCATGCCCAGGTCCAGGACGACAGCGTCCGGAGGAGACGACGCGATCGCGCGGAGCGCCTCGTCGCCGCCCGCGGCCACGCGGACGGCGAAGCCCTCGAGGCGCAGCGCGCGCTCGAGGGCGGTGCGGATCGCCGGCTCGTCGTCGACGACGAGCACCTCGGGCAGCTCCGTCACTCGTCGCGGTCGCCTTCCGCTGGCACGTCAGCGCCCGGCTCATCGCCGTCCCAGGAGCCGCCGAACCAGCGGCCGCCGGACCCGCGGTGCTCACCGAAGCCCTTGTGGAGGCCGTGGCCGCCGAGACCGGTGAAGAGGTCGCCGGCCTCGATGCGAGCCTTCAGATCCTCGGCGTGGTCCGGGTCCAGGTCACCGGCCTCCACCGCCTCGTCGATGTGGCGCTCCAGCACCGTGGTCACCGCGGACTCGAGTTCGGCGGGCGGCACACCCAGCTCCTCGGCCACGTCGGCGACGAACGCGTCACGCCTAGCCTGCAGCTCGGCCGCCCGCTCCTCGCGGGCGGCGCGGAACTCCTCGGCCAGCTGCTCGCGCTCCTCCGGCGAGGCGTCGCGGAACCGCCTGAACCCCTCGCGCAGCCGCTCGAGCAGGCCGCCGTCGCGGTCCTCGGCGCTCTCGGAGGCCTCCGCCGAGGGCTCGTCGCTGGGATCGTCGGCGGTCGCCGTGGCGGAGGACGCCGGCTCGAGCACGGCCAACGCCCCGACCGTCGCCAACGCCACGACCGCTCCGAGCAACCCGATCCATCGCATCATGTCGCACCACCCCTGTCGTATCGGTGGGCCGCCCCTGGCGACCCCGACATGCGGCTACGGTGCGCGCCGACGTTGTGAGGACATTGTGACGCGTGTGAGGAGTCGCTGAGGATTCCGACGAGACCCCAGCCCGAGCCGGGCGTCATCGTGCGGACCGGCTGGATGGTGCCCGGCTGATCCCCTGCACCAGGTGGCTCGACGTGTCGGTGATCGCCTGGGCCGCGTCGATGAGGGTCCCCAGGCTGGACAGGACGCGCTGGCGCTCCTCGTCGGGCAGGGCCGCGAGGACGGCGGTGTTGATACGCCCCGCCGCGGCCTTGACCTCCGGCTCGATCTCGCGAGCCCGACGGGTGAGGCGGATGCGGACGCTGCGGCGATCGTGGGGATCGGGCTCGCGCCGGACGAGCCCGTCGCGCTCCATGCGTTGCAGCGTTCGGGTCATGGTGGCCTGCTCGATGCCCACGGCGCCAGCCAGATCGGTCGGGGTGGGACCGTCGTCGTCGTACAGCGCGAG
>JACDBB010000232.1 GCA_013695145.1 Euzebyales bacterium | reverse complement strand
GGAAACTCGCCACCCAGCGAGAAAGCTCTGGCCAGGCGCCCCGCCGGCGCCCGCCACGGCCGCGAACGGCGGAGGAAACTCGCCACCCAGCGAGAAAGCTCTTGGCCAGGCGCCCGGCGGCAGGTATCGCCGAACTCGAACACGCTCTGACACACCCGGGACCAGACGGGACTAGACGCGGGGCCGAATGCGTTGCACCCTCGGACACGAGCGGGCTGGCGTCTTCGAGGGGTCGACAATGCCAGGAGTGGACACGAGCAAGCGGCCGACACGCGCTGGTGACGCGGCGGCGGAGACGCGCAGGCTGCTGACCGCGGTCACCGAGCTCACCGGCGTGCGCCTGCCGGTGCGGCTGTGGGACGGCACCGAGGCCGGGGACGACGACGGCTTCCGTGTGGTCCTCAATCACCCGTGGAGCGCACGCACGCTGCTCGGGCCGCACGTGGACGTGGCTGCGGGCGAGGCCTACGTGTGGGGCGAGGTCGACCTCGAAGGGGACATCGTGGCGGCCCTCGACCGGCTCGCCGCGATCGGTGACAGCGGCCTGTCGGCCCGGACGTGGCTGTCGCTGGTGCCACTGGCGCGGCGTCTCCCGAGACCCCCACGGCACCCACGCGACCGCCGCGCCCACCTGCGCGGACGGCGCCACTCCCCCGACCGTGACCGCGCCGCGATCGCGTTCCACTACGACCTGCCGACCGCCTTCTACCGCGCGTTCCTCGACGAGGACCTCGTGTACAGCTGCGCCTACTGGACCGACGACGAGGACGACACCCTCGCGGCGGCGCAGGCGCGCAAGCTCGAGCTGGTCTGCCGCAAGCTGCGCCTGCGGCCGGGCATGCGCATGCTCGACGTGGGCTGCGGCTGGGGCTCGCTGGTCCTGCACGCCGCCCAGCACCACGGCGTCCAGGCCCTGGGCGTGACGCTGTCCGCCGCGCAGGCCGAGGTCGCGCGCGAGCGCGTGGCCAGCGCCGGGCTGGCCGACCGGGTGGAGATCCGCCACGTCGACTACCGCGACCTGGGCCGGACGGCCGAGTTCGACGCGATCGCCTCCGTCGGCATGGTCGAGCACGTGGGACCCGACCATCTGGCCGCGTACTTCAAGTCGCTGCATGCGCTCCTGGCCGCGGGGGGGCTCCTGCTGAACCACGGCATCGTGACCGGAGCGCACGACGACGTGCGCGAGCAGACCGACAAGGGTTTCGTGGGCCGCTACGTCTTCCCCGACGGCGGGCTCGTGCCCGCCTGGCGGGTCGTCTCCGAGCTGGAGGCGGCGGGCTTCGGGCTGCTGGACGTCGAGCAGCTGCGGCCGCACTACGCGCGCACGCTGCGCGCCTGGGTGCGCCGCCTGGAGGCCAACCACGACACCGCCGTGGCCGCCGCCGGCGAGACGGACTACCGGATCTGGCGCGCGTACATGGCGGGCTCGGCGGTGAGCTTCGCGCGTGGCAGCCTCGGTGTCGTCCAGGTGCTCGGCGGCAAGGGCCTGCCCGCCCTGCCCGCGGGGCGCGCCTGGATGCTGCCCGGCGCTTGAGCGGGGAAAGCGCCGCCCGCCACAACCTCCGATCAAGGGCCGTGGCCGTACACCTTGTCGCTGTGCGCTGTGGTCGCTGCGGCCGGCATGCGGCGGCACCTCACCGCTCGACGGCGGCGGTATCGCCGTAGCGCTGTCGTGCGGCTTCGCCAGACACTCCGAGGATCAGCCCGATCCGCGCCCAGCTACGACCCCCGGCGCGAGCAGCCGCGACCGCCTCCCCCAGCTCGGTCTGAGCATCGACGACGCCGCCCAGCGCTCGGCCGATCCGACGGAGATCATCCGAATCGTTGGGTCGAGTGACGTCGGGGTCAAGCGAGTCGAGCCACGCTTCGGCGTCGCGGGCTGCCTGCTCCATCTGGTCTTGGGTTCTGGGCATGAGCATCACCTTGGCAGGTATCGGTGGAACTTCGTGCGGAGCTTCATGGCGTGGATGATCGCCGGGTTGTCGTCGGGGTCGATCACAACGATCTCGAGTAGTTGTCCGTTACGAGCGGGTCCGATGAACAGGATCCGATCCTCCGGCTGACCGACAGACACGTCAGCGATGAAGTTGCGGATGCCGTGGAGCATGTCGTCGTCGGCGACTCCGTGCCGCCGAGCGCTGTCCGCGATCTCCATGCGCACAAGATATGTTGCCGACACAGGGTTGGAGGAAACTTGCGGCCGCGCTTGAGCGGGGAAGCCGGGTTGCAAAGTTCGAACATGTGTTCGATACTGCGAGGTCATGGCGCCGTCACCGCGGGACATCGTGGAGCCCACCAGGCCAGCCCTGGCCGACGTGTCCCTGCTGCCCGTGCCGCCGCCGCTGGAGGGGCTCCTGCCATGGGGTGGCCTGCGGCGCGGGTCGACGGTGGTGGCCGAGGCGCCCTCGCTGGCGCTGGCGCTGGTGGCGCGCTCCTCGGCGGCGGGGTCGTGGTGCGCGGCGGTGGGCCTCTCCTCGCTGGGGCTGGCGGCGGCGGCCGAGGCGGGCGTGGCGCTGGAGCGCCTGGCCGTCGTCGCGCACCCGGGACCTGACTGGCTGGCGGTCACGGCCGCGCTGCTCGACGCCTTCGCCGTGGTGGTGGTGCGCCCGCCGGAGCGGGTGCGACCGGCCGACGGGCGCCGGTTGGTGGCCAGGGCAAAACAGCGCCGGTCGGTGCTGCTGCCGCTTGGCGCGCCGGCCGCGTGGGAGGGGGCGGAGGTGCGCCTGGCGGTCACGGCCAGCCGGTGGGAGGGGCTCGGGCAGGGCGACGGGCACCTGCGGGCGCGGCTGGTGGAGGTGCGCGCCGAGGGGCGGGGGGCGGCGGCCAGGCCGCGCACCGCCCTGCTGTGGCTGCCAGCGGAGGGCGGCGGGGTGCGCGCGGCCGCGGACGAGCGGGACCGCGACGGCCGGCGGCCCATCCGGGCGGCGGGGTGAGCGGAGTGAGCGCGACGGCTACACGGACGCTGGTGGTGTGGTGCCCGGACTGGCCGGTGGTGGCGGCGGGGGTCGGCGCGGACGTCCCGGCCGCGGTGCTGATCGCGCACCGGGTCGCGGTGTGCTCGCCGGCCGCCAGGGCCGAGGGGGTGCGCCGCGGGGTGCGCCGCCGGCAGGCGCAGGCCCGCTGCCCCGACCTCGTGGTCATCGACCACGATCCCGCACGCGACACCAGGGTGTTCGAACCGGTCGTCGCGGCGCTGGAGCGCCTGGCGCCCGGGGTCGAGGTCATCCGCCCTGGGCTGTGCGCCGTCGCCACCCGCGGGCCGTCCCGCTACTTCGGCGGCGACGAGACCCTGATCGAGCGGGTGGTCGCGCAGGTGGTCGCGACCGTCGACCAGGCCGGCGCGTTCACCTGCCAGGCTGGCATCGCCGACGGCCTCTTCGCGGCCGCGCTCGCCACCGTGCGCGGCCACGGTGTCGTCGCCGCGGGAGGCAGCGCCGCCTTCCTCGCGCCGCTGACGATCGACGCCCTGGACCGCTGGCCCGGGGCCGCATCGGGCGAGCACACCGCGCTGGTCGACCTGCTCGGGCGCCTCGGGATCAAGACGCTGGGCGCCTTCGCCGCGCTCCCCGCAACCGACGTCCTCGGCCGGTTCGGGACCGGCGGCAGACGCGCCCACCGCCTGGCCCGCGGCCTGGACGAGCGCCCCCTGGCGGCGCGGACTCCCCCACCCGACCTCGGCGTCCAGGCCGAGCTCGATCCCCCAGCCCACCGGGTGGATGTCGTCGCGTTCGCCGCCAAGAGCCTGGCCGGCGAACTCGACGCGCTGCTCGGGCGCCTCGGTCTGGCCTGCACCCGCCTGCGCATCGAGGCCGAGACCGAGCACGGCGAGCGGCTGGCCCGCCTGTGGCGCGCGGACGGCTCCTTCACACCGCAGGGCGTGGCCGAGCGGGCGCGCTGGCAGCTGGACGGGTGGCTCGCCGGCACCGCGGCCGATGTACCCACGGGTGGCCTGTCGCTGCTGCGGCTGCAGGCCGACGAGACCATCGGTGACCACGGTCGCCAGCTGCTCCTCGGCGGTGGCTGCGCGGACACCGACGACCGGGCGGCCAGGGCGCTGGCGCAGGTGCAGGGCATGATCGGTCCCGCCGCGGTGGTCACCGGCGTGCGGCGCGGCGGCCGCGAACCCGCAGAGCAGGTCGCCCTGGTCCCATGGGGTGAGCGGGGTGAAGCTAAGGTTGAGGTTGAGGGTGGCGGCGGTGGGCGGGGG
>JACDBB010000220.1 GCA_013695145.1 Euzebyales bacterium | reverse complement strand
TCAAGCGGAACAGGTTCACGATCAGGGCCAGACCCACGGTCACCTCGGCGGCCGCCACGACCATCACGAAGAAGGAGAGGATCTGGCCGTCGAGGTTGCCGTTCGTCCTGGCGAACGTCACGAGGGTCAGATTCACGGCGTTGAGCATCAGCTCCACGCACATGAACATCACGATCACGCTGCGTCGCACCAGCACGCCGACGGCGCCGATCGTGAACAGCCCCGCGGCCAGCGCGAGGTAGTAGCCCGCGGGGACGCTCATCGTCGCTCCTCGTCCGGGGGGTTGGCGGGGTCTCGGACGACGTCAACGAGATCCTCGGCCTTCTCGTCCTGGCGGCCGAGGACGATCGCGCCGAGCGCGGCGATCACGAGCAGCACGCTCGTGACCTCGAACGGCCAGACGAAGTCGGTGAACAGCAGCGCGCCGATGCCCTCGACGTTGCCACCCTCGTTGGCGGCGGCCAGACCTGCGCACGGCAGGCCGCCGCCGCCCGCGTCGACGCCGGCTGCGGCACCGCAGACCGACCCCGGACCGATGAAGGGCGCGACGACGCTGGCCGAGAGGGCGCCGAACAGCAGTATCCCGAACAGGACAGCGAGCGGCCCCTGGCCGGGCAGCTTGCGCGTGACCGGTTCGGTTCGGTCGACACCGAGCAGCATGATCACGAACAGGAACAGCACCATGATCGCGCCGGCGTAGACGATGATCTGCACGACGGCGAGGAACTGCGCCTCGAGCACGGCGTACAGCACCGCGATCGTGAAGAAGTTGAGCACCAGCATGAGCGCTGCGTGCACGGCGTTGCGCATCAGCACCATGGCCAGGGCCGAGCCCAGCGACAGCGCGCCGATGAGCAGGAACACCCAGAACTCCGCTGAGCCAGGCGGCTCCGCGGCGATCTGGGCGAGCACCGCGGCGCTCACCTGCCGTTCCTCTGTGCGTGCTCTGGGTGGGAAGGCGGCTCGGTGCGCCCGCCTCCGATGTCGACGGTCACCGGGTCGCCGCTGGACTGCGCCTGGCCGCCCTGGTCGGTCGTGCGCCAGCCGCGGGTTGGCTCCTGGGCGGCGTCGCCCTCGTAGTAGGCGAACCCACGAGCGACGACCTCGGTGTCGGTGTGGGGAGGCGGCTTGGCTCCGGCGGGTAGCGGGGCGAGCAGCTGCTCCTTGGTGAAGATCAGCTCCTCGCGGCTGTCGCCCGACAGCTCGTACTCGTGCGTCATGGTCAGCGCACGGGTGGGGCACGCCTCGATGCACAGCCCGCAGAAGATGCAGCGCAGGTAGTTGATCTGGTAGTCGATGCCGAAGCGCTCGCCTGGGGAGAAGCGCTCGTCGGGGGTGTTGTCGGCACCCCGGACGTAGATGGCGTCGGCTGGGCACGCCCACGCGCACAGCTCGCAGCCGACGCACTTCTCCAGACCGTCGGAGTACCGGTTGAGCACGTGGCGGCCGTGGAAGCGGGGCTGGACCTCGCGCTTGACGTCCGGGTACTGCGTCGTCGCCGCCGGACGGAACATCGTCCGGAAGGTCAGACCGAAGCCCTTGCGGAGGGCGTTGAACATTCGTCGCCTCTCTAACGGCTCGGGGTCGGGAACTTGGGCTCCGGCTCAGGCTCCGGCTGGGTGTCGCGACGCGGCCGGCGCGCAAGCAGCGGGGCGGCCAGGTACAGCAGCAGGGCCACGCCCGCGCCGACGCCGGCGATCCGCAGCACGGTGCCCTGATCGGTCGAGGTGCGCAGCACCACGGCGAACCCGGTGGCGAGCACCCAGAACAGGCCCAGCGGCAGCAGCACCTTCCAGCCGAGGTCCATCAGGCGGTCGTAGCGCATGCGCGGGAGGGTGCCGCGCAGCCAGATGAACACGAACAGGAAGATGCCGACCTTGGCGATGAAGTAGACGGTGGGCAGCAGGGCTTGCAGCCAGCCCGGACCGAACAGCGGACCCGAGGGGCCGCCGAAGAACAACGTCACCATCACCGCCGAGAAGGTGATGACGTTCATGAACTCGGCGAGGAAGAACATGGCGAACTTCGCGCCGGAGTACTCGGTGTGGAAGCCGGCGACCAGCTCGCCCTCGGCCTCGGGCAGGTCGAACGGCGGGCGCTGCGTCTCGGCGACCGACGTGAGGAAGAAGATGACGAACGCCGGCAGCATCGGCACGACGTGCCACGCGGGGACCGCGATCGGTCCGAGCTCGAACAGTGGGATCTGCTGGTTCGCGACGATCTGGCTGGCCTGGAGCGTGCCGGCGTAGATGAACACCGCGGCCAGCGACAGCCCCATGGCCAGCTCGTAGGAGATCAGCTGCGCGCTGGAGCGCACACCGCCCAGCAAGGGATACTTGGAGCCGGACGACCAGCCGGCGAGGAAGATCCCGTAGACCCCGAGCGAGCTCATCGCCAGGATCCACAGCATCCCGATGTTGGGGTCCCACACCTGCAGCGTGACCTCGCGACCGGAGACCTGGAAGGTGCCGCCGTAGGGGATGACCGCGAAGGTGACCAGCGCCACGGTGGCGGACACGAACGGCGCGCCGAGATAGACGAACCTGTCGATGTTGCGCGGGGCGATGTCCTCCTTGAAGAACAGCTTCGCGCCGTCGGCGACGGTCTGGAGCAGTCCGAAGGGGCCGAGCCGGTTGGGGCCGACGCGGGTCTGCATCAGCGCGATCACGCGTCGCTCGCCCCAGATCAGCAGCGCGGTGCCGACCAGCCACAGCGCGAACGCGCCGAGGGCGACCGCGAAGGTGATCGCGACGTCGACGAGGTCCATCGCGCTACTCCCCTGCCCCGGTGAGGCGCACGCGCAGCGGTGCGGGCGTCCCGTCGTCGGTGCCGTTCAGCACGCCGCCCGGCGCGGCTGTCGAGTTGGCCGGCACGACCACGCAGCCGGCGACGACGCCGTCGGTGACGCGCACGGGCAGTTCGATGCCGCCACCCGGACCCTCGACGGTGACGGCGGCCCCATCGCCCAGGCCGCGCCGCTCCGCGTCGACCGGGTTGACCCAGACCGCAGGCGGTCGTCCGGTCGCCTTGAGCTCCTTGGCGCCCAGCAGCATGCTGCCCTCGCCCAGCAGCCAGTCGACGAGGACCGCGTCGAGCTCGTCATCCCGCTCGGACGGTGCCGGGACGGCGGTGGCCGGGGTGCGCACGTCCAGCAGCGCCTCGCTCGCCGACCTGGGTGAAGCCATCAGCGGGGCGGCCTCGGTGCGGACGTCCATGGCGGTCTCCCACCCGAGGTCGGTCCCGAGGTGACGTGCGAGCTGGCGGAGGATGTCCCAGTCCTGCTGGATGAGCCCCTGGGTCGGCACGGCGGCGGGGAACGGCTGCCGGCGGCCCTCCCAGGTGGTGAACGACCCGACACGCTCCTGCGGCGCGGCGGCCGGCAGGATCACGTCCGCGTGACGGGTCGTCTCCGTCGGGAGCAGGTCCTGCACGATCAGGGTGTCGACCTTGGCCAGCGCGGCCCTGGCCAGCGCCGGGTCCTCGAAGTCGCGCGCGGGGTCGACACCGATCAGGTAGAGCGCCTTCAGCTCACCGCGGGCGGCGGCGGCGAGCATGCCGCGGGTGTCGAGGCCAGGCGCGTCGGGCAGCCCGTTCCAGGCGTCGGCGACGGGGCCGGGTTCGCTGAGGCTGCGACCGCCAGGCAGCACCCCCGGCAGCAGTCCAGCGTCGACCGCGCCCCGGGCGCCGTTGCGTCGCGGCACCCAGGCGAACGCGGCGCTGCGCGCTGGCGCCTTGGTGTCGCGGTGCCCGGTGACCATCCGCGCCGCGGCGGTGAGTCCGGCGGGCGAACCTGCGAGCCGCTCGCCCGCCAGCACCACCAGGCGCTCGGCTCCCCGCACGACCTCGGCGACCTCGTCGAGGCCGCTGGACTCGTCAGGTGCGCTCAGGGCGTCCAGCACGGCGCCCTCGCCGCCGGACGGGGTGGGGATCCAGCTCCATGCGATGCCCGCGAGCGACCCCAGCACTGGACCCACCACGACGAGGCGCTGCGCGCGCTTGCGCCACGCCTTGCGCAGCCGGAGGTAGAGGATCGGGACCTCCTCCTCACAGTCCAGCCCGGCGACGACGACGACGTCGGCCGCCTCCACATCGTCATAGGTCGGGCCCAGGGTGCCCGAGACGGCGGCGAGGACGTCGCGCTCCTCCTCGGTGCGCGGCCGCAACCGGAAGTCGACGTTGTCGGTGCCGAGCACCTCGCGCGCGAACCGTGACGTGGCGTAGGCGTCCTCGTCGGTCAGCCGACCGCCGGTCATGACCCCGACCGCCGAAGGGCCACCTGCGTCCAGCGCGGCCCTCAGGCCAGCAGCGGCCCTGGTGAGCGCGGCGTCCCACGTGGCGGGGACGAGGTTCGCGACGTCGTCGCGGACCAGCGGGTGGCGCAGACGGTCGTCGTGGGCGACGAACTCGAAGCCGAAGCGCCCCTTGTCGCAGCTCCACATCTCGTTGACCGGCATGTGCTCGCCTGCGAGCTGCCGCTGGATCTCGCCCCGCCGCACGTCGACGCGCAGGTTGCACCCCGCGGAGCACTGGTTGCAGATGCCCTTCGTGGAGCGCAGGTCGAACGGGCGGGAGGCGAACCGGTAGCTGGCCGCCGTGAGCGCACCAACGGGACAGATCTGCACGACGTTGCCCGAGAAGTAGCTGTCGTACGGCTCGTCGGTGTAGATCGCCACCTGTTCGAGCGCGCCGCGCTCGAACAGCTCGATGAAGGGGTCACCGGAGATCTCCTGCGAGAACCGCGTGCAGCGCGCGCACAGCACGCAGCGCTCGCGGTCCAGCGCGACCTGCGCGGAGATCGGCACCGGCTTGGTGTACCGCCGCTTGGCGTCGATGAACCGGCTCTCACCCGGCCCGTGGGCCAGCGCCTGGTCCTGCAAGGGGCACTCTCCGCCCTTGTCGCACTGCGGGCAGTCCAGCGGGTGGTTGACCAGCAGCAGTTCGAGCTGCCCGGCCTGCCCCTGCTTGGCGACCTCGGACGTGAGGTGGGTGCCGACGACCATGCCGTCGGTGCACTGCGTCGAGCAGGCGGTGAACGGCTTGCGCTGCCCCTCCACCTCCACCAGGCACTGCCGGCAGGCGGCCACGGGGTCGAGCAGGGGGTGGTCGCAGAAGCGCGGGATCGTGATCCCGAGCTGTTCGGCGGCGCGGATGACCAGCGTCTGCTTGGCGACGTCCAGCTGGCGTCCGTCGATCGTCACCCTGACGGTGTCGGTCGCGCCCTGCGCAGCGGTCATGTGGCTGCGGCCTTGGTCGATCCCGGTCGGCCCGGGGCGGTGGTCGGATCGGCCGGCCCGGGTCGGTGCCGGCCGGAGTTGTCGGTCACGACGCCGGCGTGCGCCTCGATGCCGTCAGGCTGGCGGCCGTGCTCGATGAGATGGGTGTACTCGTCGCGGAAGTACTTGAGGGAGCTCTTGATGGGGCTCGTCGCGCCGTCCCCGAGCGCGCAGAACGCGCGGCCGAAAATGTTGTCGCAGACGTCGTCGAGCGTCTGCAGGTCCTCGTCGCGGCCGCCGCCGTCGAGGATGCGCTGCAGGACCTGCGCCAACCAGAACACCCCCTCGCGGCACGGGGTGCACTTGCCGCACGACTCGTGCTCGTAGAAGCGCGTCCAGTTGAGGACCGCCTCGACGACGCTGGTCTTGTGGCTGTACATCATCATCGCGGTCGTGCCGAGCAGGGAGCCGGCCTCCGCGACGGCCTCGTAGTCCATCGGCACGTCGATGTGCTCGGCGGTCAGCAGCGGCGTCGAGGAGCCGCCGGGCGCCCAGAACTTCAGCTGTCTTCCCGGCAGCATCCCGCCGCAGGACTCATCGACGATCGTCCGCGCCGGTGTCCCGAGCGGCCACTCGTAGTTGCCGGGCCGGACCACCTCGCCGGAGACGCAGAACAGCTTGGGGCCAGGCGACTTCTCCGTGCCCATCGACCGATACCAGTCGACGCCGCGCTCGACGATGTGCGGCACGTTGGCGATCGTCTCGACGTTGTTGACGACTGTCGGGCACGCGTACAGGCCCGCGACGGCCGGGAACGGCGGTCGCAGGCGCGGCTGCCCGCGGCGACCCTCCAGCGCGTCGAGGAGCGCGGTCTCCTCACCGCAGATGTAGGCGCCGGCCGCGTAGTGCAGCGTCACGTCGAAGTCGAACTCGGCGCCGAGGATGCCCTTGCCGAGGTAGCCCTGTTGGTACGCCTCGGCGATGGCCTCCTCAAGGCGGATGCCCGGCCACAGGTACTCGCCCCGGAGGAAGATGAACGCGCGCGGCGAGCTCAGCGCCCGCGCCGAGATGGCCATCCCCTCAAGCAGCTGGTGCGGGTCCCGCTCCATCAGCTCGCGGTCCTTGAAGGTGCCTGGCTCGCCCTCGTCGGCGTTGATGACCAGGTACACCGGCTTGCCGGTGTCCTGCGGCACGAAGCCCCACTTGACGCCGGTCGGGAAACCGGCGCCGCCGCGGCCTCGCAGCCCCGAGTCCTTGACCATCTGCAGCAGGTCCGCGGGAGCGGTGTCCAGCGCGCTGCGCAGCGCGGCGTATCCGCCCGAGTCGAGGTAGCCCTCCAGCGTGTGCGCGTCGGGAATGTCCCAGCGCTGCGTCAGGACGTTGACGGGCTCGACCATGGCTAGACCTCCTCCTCCGGCTCGGGGGGCCGGCCGGAGCCGCCATGCTCGCCGCCGGCGTCGTCCGCCTGGTCCTCCTGGCGCGGGTCGTCGTCGCCGTGATCGTGCGGCGAGCCGTCCCTCGACCCACCGCGCGATGGCTCCCAGTCCGGGTCGGTCGTGGGGAACTCGCGCGCTTGCGGACCGGCGGCCTCCTCGACCGCGTCCGGGTCCTGGCCCTGATCTCTGACGGCGGCCTTGGCCTCCTCACGTTCGGCGGCGTGGCCTGGCAGGAAGGTGGGCTCGACCGTGACGGGCTCGACCCCTGGTCCGAAGTCGCGCACGGGGACGGCGCCGTCGGCGGCGCGGGCCTGGTCGCTCGCCACGCCGGGGCCACCGCTTCCGGGTACCGGCCCCAGACCGGCGAGGCGGTGCTGGACGGCCCGGACCCCGGGGGGGACGAACCCACGGGTCGGCGCCGGCGCGTCGCCGGAGGCCACCCGCCCTACGAGCCGCTCCGCGGCGTCGGCGTCGAGGCACTCGTAGTTCAGGTAGTCGACGCTCACGACGGGCGCGCCCTCGCAGTTGCCAAGGCACTCGGCGTGCTCGAGCGTGAAGGCGCCGTCGGCCGTCGTCTGATTGTGGCCGACGCCGAGCGTCTCGGACAGGCGGGCGTACACCTCGTTCGCGCCCCGCACGGCGCAGGAGAAGTTGGTGCACACGCTCACCAGGTGCTCGCCGAGCGGCTCGCGCTTGTACATCGTGTAGAAGGTCGCGACCGCGCCGACCTCAGCCATGGTCAGGTCGAGCAGCTCGGCGCACTCGGCCACGCCGTCATCGGACAGGTAGCCGTCCGCGTGCTGCACCAGATGCAGCAACGGCAGCAGCGCCGACCGCGCGACGGGATACCGCCCCACGATCTCCTCGGCTCGCTGCCTCAACTCAGCACTCAACACGACGACATCGACCTCACGGCGCTGGGGTTTTCAACGACCACAGCGCCGAGCGAACCCGCAACGGTAGGCCTGGAGCCGGTCCTCGCCGGAGGACCTTGGAGGGCGGGTGGGTGTAGCGGTCCGGAGGCGAGGACCGGCTCCGGGCCGTTAACACCGAGCGGGTTCATCGGTCCACCCCTCCCATCACCGGATCCACGCTCGCGACGGCGACGATGATGTCGGCGACCTGCAGCCCGTGGCTCATGGTGGGCAGGACGCCGATGTGGAGGAAGGAGGGGTCGCGGACCTTGACGCGGTAGGGCTTGTTGGTGCCGCTGGAGGTCACGTGGTACCCGAGCTCGCCGCGGGGGGACTCGATGGCCGCGTACACCTGACCCTCGGGGACGGTGAACCCCTCGGTGACCAGTTTGAAGTGGTGGATCAGCGCCTCCATCGACTTGCCCATGATGCGGTCGATGTGCTCCTGGGCGTTGCCGATGCCGTCGGGGCCGAGGGCGAGCTGGGCCGGCCAGGCGATCTTGGCGTCCGCGACCATCACGGCGCCCTCGGGCAGCGAGTCGAGCACCTGCTCGCAGATCGTCAGCGACTGGCGCATCTCCTCCATGCGGATCAGGTAGCGGCCGTACGCGTCCGCGGTGTCGGTGGTCGGCACGTGGAAGTCGTACTGCTCGATGCCGCAGTAGGGGGTGACCTTGCGCAGGTCGTGCGCGACGCCTGCCGAGCGCAGGACCGGGCCGGTGACGCCCCAGTCCAGGCACTGCGCGGCGGTCAGCAGGCCGACGCCGGTGAGCCGCTCGATCCAGATCGGGTTCTCGGTGAGCAGATCCTCGATCTCGCCGATGCGGTCGCGGAGCGCGGAGATGGCGGTGCGCGCTCGCGGGACGAAGCCGTCCGGCAGGTCCATGGCGATGCCGCCGGGGCGGATGAACGCGTGGTTCATGCGCAGCCCGCTGACCTCCTCGAAGAGGTCGAGGATGGTCTCACGCTCGCGGAAGCCGAAGATCATGGCGGTGGTCGAGCCGAGTTCCATCCCGCCGGTGGCGAGCCACACGAAATGGCTGGCCACCCGGTTGAACTCGGTGAGCAGCACGCGCAGCGCCGACGCCCGCTCGGGGATGTCGCCGGTGATGCCGAGCAGCTTCTCGACGGCGAGGCAGTAGGCCAGCTCGTTGTGCAGCGGCGCCAGGTAGTCCATCCGCGTGACGAACGTGACGCCCTGGACCCACGGCCGGTACTCGAGATTCTTCTCGATGCCGGTGTGCAGGTAGCCGATGACCGGCCGGGTGTCGAGGATGCGCTCGCCGTCGAGGGTGAGCACCAGCCGCAGCACCCCGTGCGTCGACGGGTGCTGGGGCCCCATGTTGATGATCATGAGGTCGTCGTCGACGACGTTGGGCAGCTCCTGCCAGTCGCCGCCGACGACCGTGTGCTCCCGCGGCCGCGCGGGGGCGCGGTCCCGGTCGGACTCGTCCGCCCAGGCCGCGCCGCTGGCCGGAGGCCGTTGTAGATCGCTCATCGCTCACCTCGCGCCATCAGTAGCTGCGCTCGTCCGGCGGAGGGATCGTCGCGCCCTTGAAGTCCACCTCGACGCCGCCGAGGGGGTAGTCCTTGCGGTGGGGGTGGCCGTCCCAGTCGTCAGGCATCAGCACGCGTGTCAGGTCGGGATGGCCGTCGAACGCCACGCCGAAGAAGTCGTACACCTCGCGCTCCATCAGGTCCGCTGCGGCGTACACCGCGGTCGCGGTCGCCAGGCGCGGGGCGTCGTCACCGACGCTGGTCCGCACCCGGAACGCGTGCCCGTGCGCGACCGACCGCAGCAGGTAGTCGATCTCGATGCGCCCCTCGCGCTCCTCGGCGTAGGTGGGCCAGCCGGTCGTCTCCTGGGCGCTCGCCTCGATGGTGCCGCCCGGCCAGTGCACGCCTGACAGGTCGGCCAGCAACTCGCAGCGCACCGTCTCGTCGTCGCGGCAGAAGCGCAGCAGCTCGACGACGCGCTCGGGCGCGGCGATCAGCGTCAGCTCACCGCGGAAGCCGAGGACTTCCAGCTCGGGGTAGGCCGCGACCAGGTGGTCGCGCAGCGCCGCGAGCTCGCGGCTCAGCTGGACGTCGAGGCCGGCCTCGATGACGTCGCCCTGCTCGCCCAGGGTGGCGTTCGGGTTGTCGTCCCTACTCATACCGATCCCCGCCCTCCGGGCTCGCTGCGCTCGCCCTCACCCTTCGATCCCCGCCCTCCGGGCTCATCCGCGCACCTGCCGCAGCTCGCTGTGGCGGGCGATGGACACGGCGTCGGTCGCGGGGTCGGGGTCGACCCAGCCCGTCCGCTTGCGGTAGGACTCCATCGACTCGCCGGCGCGCGGGCGCTCGACGAACTGCTCGGCCTTGATCTTCTCGTGCAGCTTGAGGATGCCGTCCATCAGCATCTCCGGGCGCGGCGGGCAGCCGGGGACGTACATGTCCACGGGGATGACGTGGTCGACGCCCTGGACGATGGCGTAGTTGTTGAACATGCCGCCCGACGAGGCGCACACCCCCATGGAGATGACCCACTTGGGTTCGGCCATCTGGTCGTACAGGTTGCGGATCACCGGAGCCATCTTCTGACTGACCCTGCCGGCGATGATCATGAGGTCCGCCTGCCGTGGCGAGCCGCGGAAGACCTCCATGCCGAAGCGCGACAGGTCGTAGTGGGCACCGCCGGTCGACATCATCTCGATCGCGCAGCACGCAAGGCCGAACGTCGCCGGCCACAGCGATCCGGCGCGACCCCAGTTGACGAGCTTCTCGACGTTGGTGAGGAGGACGCCGTTGGGAACCTTGCTCTCTAGTCCCATTCCAGGCCTCCCTTGCGGAGGACGTAGTAGTAGCTCTCTAGGAGCAGGATGATGAAGACCGCCATCACGCCGAACCCGTACCAGCCAAGGTCGCGGAGGGTCACCGCCCACGGGTAGAGGAAGACCGCCTCGACGTCGAAGATGATGAACAGCATGGCCACGATGTAGAACTTCACTGGGAAGCGGCTGCCGCGCACGTCGGTGGCGGGGTCGGGGATGATCCCCGACTCGTAGGCCGCGCGCTTGGCGGGGTTCGGGCGGCTGGGGCCGAGGCGGGACGACACGGCCAGCGACAGGCCCACGAAGGCGACCGCGATGGCGGCGAGCACGGCCAGCGGCAGGTACTCAGCGAGCACGGTTCACCTCGGGCTCGGTCGGGTGGGGGACGTGGGGGGTACGGTCGGGAGCGGTCGGGGGGCCGGCGGGTGTCCCAGCCTAGGGTCCCCGGTGCCGAGGCGACAAACGGCGCTCATGCTGCCGGCGCCGCTCTGGACAGCGCGTTGACGATCCGGTCGGTAGCGTCCTTGGAGTCACGGTCGACCAGGTGGGCCATCAGTCGAAACACGAACTGCATCAGGGTGCGGCGGGGCATGCCGTGGTCGCGGCACAGGCGCATGACGGTCGGGTTGCCGATGAGTCGCACGAAGGTGTTGCCGAGCGTGTAGTAGCCGCCCCAGGCGCCGGCCAGCGCCTCGGCGTAGGTGTCAAGCGGCGCGTCGGAGCGGGCGTGCAGGGCCGCGTCAACCGCCTCCGCCGCGAACGCGCCGGCCTCGATGGCGTAGCTGATGCCCTCGCCGTTGAACGAGTTCACCATCCCGCCGGCATCGCCGACCAGCAGCAGCCCTTTGTGGACAGCCGGCTTGCGGTTGTGGCCCATCGGCAGCCCGGCGCCGCGCGGCTTGCCGACCATGGTGTCCTTGCGGATCCCCCACTCCGGCGGGAAGGAGCCGACCCACTCGTCGAGCGTTCGGCGGTAGTTGGTGGACCGGAAGTGCTCCGAGGTGTTGAGCAGCCCCCAGCCCACGTTCACCAGGCCGTCGTCGAGCGGGAAGATCCACCCGTAGCCGGGCAGTAACTCGCGGCGACCGCCGGTCGTGCGGTAGAGCTCGAGGAACCCCTCCATCATGCCCATCGCGGCGCGGTGGCTGCGGTAGTAGGCGCGGACGGCGACGCCCATCGGCCTGCGGTCGTCGCGGTGCAGCCCAAGCTGGACGGCCAGACGCGAGGAGCCCCCGTCGGCGGCGAGCACCACCGGCGCGCGGAGCACCCCTTGCGAGCCGTCGGCGCGACGGTAGGACACGCCGGCGACGCGCCGGTGGCTGGAGGTCAGCCAGACCGGGGCGACGACCTCGGTCTGCTCCCACAGCTGCGCACCGGCCTTCGCGGCGTTGCGGGCCAGCGTCTCGTCGAACGTGGCCCGTGTGGCCGTCACCGAGTGGGCGGGGAAGTCGTCGAGCTCGGGCCAGGGAAAGTCGAGTGCCAGCCCGGCGCCGTACATGCGCAGACCCTCCTGCCGGTCCCAGCCGGGCAGCGCGCCCTGGGCCTCGTGGTGGAGGCCGAGCGTCTGCATGGCCTTGACGGCGCGCGGCGTCAGCCCGTCACCGCAGACCTTGTCGCGCGGGAAGGCTTCCTTCTCGAGCAGGACCACGTCATGGCCCGCCTCGGCCAGGAAGGTCGCCGCGGCGCTGCCGCCGGGACCCGCGCCGACGACCACGGCGTCGGCGTGGGTGACCTGTGCGAACCCGCTGCCCTCCGCCATGACCTCTCCTGTCGCCGGCGAACCTACCGCGGCCCATTGTGAACCCCTTCACAAGCCGGCGCCACCCGTGGCCAATGCGGAACCCGGCTCAATCGAAGTAGCGCCGCGGTACGCGCCGCGCTCCTGGCGACACGCTGTCGACATTCCTTCGCCCAGCGCGGGCAGATCGACACGGTGTGGGATTCCCGGCCGGCACCCCTCGCGCAGCTCCACTACCGAACCGCGACGGGCCCGGTCGGGCTGCCGGTTGGCTACGACGGGCCGGCCTGAGGCTCCGGAGGGCCGAGGATGGCGTCGACCGCGGCGTCGAGGCCTGGCATGCAGGGCGGGCTGATCACGCCGCCGCGCTCGACGATCACCGGCGGGCCGTAGCGGTCGTCGTCGCCGAGTCGGTAGACCTCAACGCGGTCGGCGCGGAGGTCGACGAACCAGAACTCCGGCAGTCCGTGCGACTCCAGCAGCGGCCGCTTCTCGTTGAGGTCGACCCACCGTGTCGACGGCGACGACACCTCAACGGCGACGATCGGGTTGACGAAGCGCTCGCCCGGACGCGGCACGGCGTCCGCCGCGACGTAGACGACATCGGGCTCGATCGAGTCTTGCGTGGAGTAGCGGACACCCGGGCCCTCGATGGCGACGCCGCCGTTCATCTCCTCGTAGTCGAGGAAGATCCTGCCGACCCGCAGCACGACCCGACCGTGGCGCGGCAGCGGCGCGGCGCTCACGTAGAGCCGCCCGCCGATGAGCTCCCGACGGACCCCGTCGTCAGGGAAACGGTCGAGATCGTCGACCGTGAGGCCGACGCCGATTGGTGCGGCCATGACGCGCCCTCCTGGCTCGGCATGCTGACGACGGTAAGGCCGCTTCAGGATAGGCGGCGCCGCAGGCCGTCGTCCCCTGTGGATATGCGCGCGCCATGCGCACGCTGCGGCCTGGCGGGAACTCAGGACGCCCGCCCAGCGTCCAGTCGGAGGTCACGCGGGTACATCAGCGCACAAGGGCATCAGAAGGGATGCTGTCCAGACTGGGCTCCCGCGCGTCACAACCCGTGTGAGGCGATGGGACTGCGGTCACGGGATGCGGGGGGCTGTGCGCGTCCTCAGCGGGATCGTGGGGACTCACGACGACCGGCGGGCGTGGTGGGCCGCGACGATGCCGCCGGTCAGGTTCTTCCAGCGCACCTGTTGGAAGCCCGCGGCTGCGATGCGACTGGCCAGCGCGCGCTGGTCGGGCCAGGCGACGATCGACTCGGCCAGGTAGCGGTAGGCGGCGGGATCGCTGGTGACCAGCCGCGCGGCGCATGGCAGGCAGCCCAGCAGGTAGCGGTGGTAGAGGATGCGAAACGCTGCCCGGACGGGGGTGGAGAACTCGAGCACCAGGATCTGGCCACCCGGCTTGGTGACGCGCGCCATCTCGGCCAGGCCGGCCGCAATGTCGGGCAGGTTGCGCAAGCCGAACGCGATCGTCACGGCGTCGAAGGTGGCGTCGGCGAACGGCAGGCGGGTGCCGTCGGCGTTGCACCACAGCAGGAGGGGGTCCCCCCGGTCGGCGCCAGCGCGGAGCATGTTCCAGCTGAAGTCGAGGGCGACCACCTCGGCGCCGCTGGCGCCGAGGTCGCGCGCGAGCATGCCGGTCCCACTTGCGACGTCGAGAACGAGATCGCCGCGCCGCGCGCCGATGGCGGCGGCCGCCACCCGGCGCCAGTGCCGGTCGTGCCCGACCGACAGCAGCGTGTTGGCGAGGTCGTAACGGGGGGCCACGCGGTCGAACATGCGCTGCACCAGCTCGGCGTCCTTGTCGGGACCCGAGCGCGGGTCCGGCAGGACGTCGCGCGGGCTCACATGCGGGGGCGGGGTCACGCCGCTGGCTCGTCATGGTCGATGACCGGCCAGGGGGTGCCGGCGTCGGGTCGGCGGGCCTTGCGCACGCCGCCCACCGCGGTCAGCACGAGGCGTCCGGGACCTTGCTCGATCACATCGCCCCACACCGCGTCCGCGGTGGTCGCGACGTCCACCACGACGAAGTCGGCGCGGCGGCCCGGCTCGAGGAGCCCCGCGCGGTCGCCCCAGCCGAGGGTGCGGGCGCCGTCGACCGTCGCGAGGCGCAGCGCCGCCTCCTCGAGCGGGATGGGGCCGACGCCGCTCGGCCAGAACGCCAGCCCCCGCCGGCGCGCAAGTCCCACCCAGGCGGCAGCCTCGGCCAGCAGGTCGGCGTCCGGCGCGGCGGCGGCTGAGTCGGTGCCGAGCGCGAGCTTGACGCCGGCCTGGCCGAACCGCTCCAGCGGCGCATCGCCGGCCTGGAGCAGGGTGTTGGCGCGGGGGCAGCACACGATCCCGACGCCGAGGCCGGCGAGCAGCGCGGCCTCGTTGTCCTCGATCCAGCAGCCGTGCACGAGTGTCGTGCGCGAAGTCAGCGCACCGACCTGCGCGAGGTAACGCACCGGTGTGAGCTCGGTGCCGCCCCCTGCCAGCCACTCGAAGTCCATGCCCTCGTCGCGGGCGAGCTCGGCGAGCGGCCCGTCGGCGTGCCACAGCGCGACCACCTCTGCCTGGGAAGCGGCGGCCGGCACCAGGAGCGGCGCGCCGGTTCGCTCGGCCAGCGTGCACAGCGCCCGCAGCACGCCCGTGCCCAGCAGGTGGGCCCCGCCGGGCGCGATCCCGACGCGGCGCCCGGCCGCCGGCAGTCCAAGTGCGCGCTCCACGGCCGCCAGCACGGCGTCGTGGTTCCGCCGGTCCACCATCGAGACGTCAACGAAAGAGGCCCCCACCAGGCCCGCGCGCGCCGCCGCGGGCACACCCGGTCCGCGGTGCACCACGTCGGCGGTCGCCGTGACGCCGCCGCGCAGCAGCTGCTGGACCCCCCGGTGCGCGGAGCGCCTCCAGCGATCGTCGTCCCAGGTGGTCAGCAGCCGTGCCAGTGCGGCCACCCACACGTGGTGGGGTCCCCGACGAGCCAGGCGGTGGGCGTCGGCCAACTCGACCCTGCTGTGCCCGTTGACGAGGCCGGGCAGGAGCACTCCGGGTGTGTGGTGCACGCGGTGGGCGCCGTCCCGCAGTCGGTCGGCCTCGGCCACGGCGACGACGCGCTCGCCCTCGACGAGCACCCCCGCCCGCTCCAGCGGAGGGCCGCTCATCGGGCAGACGACATCAGCGGTGTACAGGACGGTCGGCATCGGCCGCCGAGCATAGGCCTCGCGGGCGCCACCCCGGCCCGCCTCCCCCTCAGTGGCTGGCGAAGGCCGCTCAAGGGAGACCAGGCGGGTGCCGACGCATGGAGTCGAGACCGAAACCGACCAGGCGAGCACACCCGTACCGCGGACACCACCGAGAACTTCTGCCGGCTGTGCGACCGCGGCGTCGTCGTCGACAGCGAAGGCCGCTGCGTCCTCGGTCACCGCGTCGCCCCAGCGCGTCCCGGAGCGGCTTCACATCGCGCGGCCCATCGCCCTGCCGGCCCCTCGACCGGCCCGCAGGTGGGCGCGCGCCCGCATGGGACGCCCAGCCGCGAGCTCGCGCCGATCATCGGGGCGCCTGCGGCTGCGCACCAGGGTCCCGGCCGGATGACGCACAGGCTGCGGCTCACGGAGCCGCGCCC
The DNA here is from genome assembly GCA_013695145.1 of Euzebyales bacterium. Taxonomy (GTDB): domain Bacteria; phylum Actinomycetota; class Nitriliruptoria; order Euzebyales; family Egibacteraceae; genus JACDBB01. The sequence continues at coordinate 16,714 of JACDBB010000220.1, read as the reverse complement.
GACGCTCACGAGCCTGTTCGGGCTGGACGGCCCCAACGGCTCAGCGCTGGACGTCGACGCGGCCGCCCTCCCCGTCCCGATCCCGATCACGGTGACCGCTCGTCCCGTCATGCGCGTGCTCACGCCCATGGACGACGGGTTCGAGGACGCCCGCTTCGCTCGCAGGCACGCCCTGTTCGTGGGCGGCACCACGCTGGGCGTGGCCGCCACCGTCGGGACGCTGGTCAGCCTCGCTCTGTAAGGCGGCACGCGCGCGATCGCGCGATGACATGCTATGTTATGCGCATGTCACAGTTCACGAACCGCATGCCTGTACTCCTGTCGCCGGAGCAGCGCGCCCGCCTCGAGCGGATCGCCGCTCGGGAGGAACGGTCCATCGGTGCGGTGATCCGCGCCGCCATCGACGCCTACACCGCCCCCCGACAGCGGTCCCGCCGTGAAGCGCTCGATGAGCTGTACGCGCTGAACGCGCCGGTCGCGGACTGGCCGAGCCTGAAAGCCGAGATCATCGCGGGAGCGCTGGGCGAGGGTGCGGATCAGGTACGCGAGCGGCTGCGGCGGGATAGCCGCGGTGGCGAGTGACGCCGGTGCGGTGTTCATCGACACCGCGGTGCTCATGTACGCGGGAGGTGCACCCCACCCGCTGCAGGATCCCTGCCGTGACCTCCTGGAGCTGCTCGAGCAGGGGGTCCTGCGCGGGGTCACGTCCGCCGAGGTCGTCCAGGAGATCCTGCACCGGTTCCAGTTCTCTGGCGACCCCGGGGTTGGCGAGCGGATGGCCCGGGTAGCCCTGGACCTCTTCGCTCCCGTCCTGCCGTTGACGCACGCGGTCATGACCCGTGGCGTCGGGCTCGTGGCGACCTATCCCTCGCTGACCGCTCGTGACGCCGTCCATGTCGCCACTTGCATCGAGGAGGGCGTGACGATGATCGTGAGCCCTGACCGAGGCTTTGACGATGTCGCCGAGATCCGGCGGGTCGACCCCGCCGTGGCCGTCCTGTCGCTGACCGGCGGTGGGACCCCTGGCGGTTCGAGCGATCGCTCGTAGAGTGGGCGGGTGCGGTATCGAGTCGAGGAGCTGGCGCGCGCCTGCGAGGTGTCGGTGGACACCGTGCGCTTCTATCAGACCCGTGGCCTGTTGCCCCGTCCCGAGCGGGAGGGCAGGGTCGCCTGGTACGGCACCTCGCACCGTGAGCGGCTGGAGCGCATCCGCCAGCTCAAGGACTCGGGCTTCACCCTGACCATGATCGAGCGTCTCGTGGCGGGAGAGCTCGACGCCTCGGAGGAGGCGCTGGCCCTGGCGATCGCCGGCCCGCTGCCAGGTGATGCCGCCACAACCGAGGAGTCGCTCACGCTCGCTGAGCTCGCGGAGCGGACCGGCGTGTCGGCCCCGCTGCTGGAGGCGCTCCAGCGCGAGGGGCTGCTGGTGCCCCGCGCGGCGGACGGGGAGCCGCGCTACACCGCGGCCGACGCGGCCGTCGTGCGGTCGGGCCTTCAGCTGTTGGAGTCGGGCGTGCCGCTGAGCGAGCTGCTCGAGCTCGCCCGCCGCCACACCGCCGCCGTGCGCGGCACCGCGGAGCACGCCGTGGAGCTGTTCGCCCGCTTCGTGCGGGATCCGATCAGGGCCGACGCGGCGGACGAGGCCGAGTACGCCGAGCGGACCGTCGCGGCGCTCCACGCGATGCTGCCGGCCACGACCGGGCTCGTGACCCACCACTTCCAGCGGCTCCTGCTGGACACCGCGCGAGCGCGCATCGAGGCCGAGGGGGGCGCGGACGGCAGCGGCGAGGGCGCGGACCTCGGCGACCGCGGGCTCGAGGCGTGAGCCCCACCGCGGCGCGCCTGGCCACCAGGACCGTCGAGGTCGACGACCCCGGCGACCTGCTCGCGCGGATCCCCGACCCCGGGGGCATGGCCTGGGTGCGTCGGGGAGAGGGGATGGTCGGCTGGGGCCGGGCACGGCTGGTCCGGCTCGGCACAGGTCCCGAACGGTTCGCCCGCGCGGCTGAGGCGCTGGCGGCGCAGCCCGCCGAGGTCGACGACGAGGTCGGCGTGCCGGGGACCGGACTGATCGGGTTCCTGTCCGCCACGTTCGACCCGGACGAGGACGGCTCCGTCCTGGTGATCCCGGAAATGGTGCTCGGGCGTCGCGGCGGGCGCGCATGGCTGACCGTGAACGGCGACGGTCCCATGCCGCAGGTCGCCGCGGTCCAGGCGTTGGCGACCGGCGCTAGGATCCGCTACGCCGGCACGTCGATGCCCGAGCTCGCCTGGCTCGAGGCCGTCGCCGACGCCGTCCGCGCCATCCGGGATGGCGGGCTCACCAAGGTGGTGCTCGCTCGCGACCTCGCCGTGTGGTCCACGGCCACGTTCGACGCCCGCCTGCTGGCGCGACGGCTCGCGGAGCGGTTCGCCGACTGCTGGACGTTCGCGGTCAACGGGCTGGTGGGTGCCACGCCAGAGCTGCTGCTGCGCCGACGCGGCGACGAGGTGACATCGCTGGTGCTCGCCGGCTCCGCGGGACGGGACGCGGACCGCGGGCGCGACGCGGCCCTCGGGGCGGCGCTGCTCGACAGCGCCAAGGACCGCGACGAGCACGCCCAGTCGGTGGCGTCGGTCGTGGACGTGCTGGCGCCGCGAACGCACGACCTGCGGGTCGACGCGCAGCCGTGGCTGCTGCGGCTGGCCAACATCCAGCACCTCGCCACGGCTGCGCATGGCCGGTTGAGATCCCCCGCAGGAGTGCTTGATCTGGTCGGCGCGCTGCACCCGACGGCGGCCGTCTGCGGAACGCCGCGTGGCGAGGCGCTGGCGCGCATCCGAGCTCTGGAGCGCTTCTCCCGCGGGCGCTACGGCGGTCCAGTGGGCTGGGTGGACGCGGGCGGTGACGGCGAGCTGGGGATCGCGCTGCGCTGCGCCGAGCTGGACGGCACGCGCGCGCGGCTGTTCGCAGGCGCAGGGATCGTCGCCGAGTCGCTGCCCGAGGCCGAGCTGGAGGAGACCCGCATCAAGTTCCGCGCGATGCAGTCCGCGTTCGGCGGCTGACCCCGCCCAACCCGGTGCGTGTCGCGGCGGGGGTCAGCCCTCCACGGCGGCCGCCGCCACCTCCCGCAGGCGGGCGTGGAGCCGCACGTTGGCCTCACGGTCGGTGCGGACCTCGACCAGCTGGACCCCACCGTCGCGCGCCGCGGCCTCGACGGCGGGGACAAGGCCGGCCGCGTCGCCGACCAGGCGGTGGCCCGCCCCTGCCGTCTGCGCCGCCCGGGCCGGATCGACCCCGTGCGGCGTCCCGAACAGGCGCTCGAAGCTGCCGTCGAACGCGGCCTGCGGCAGGAACGAGAAGATCCCGCCGCCGTCGTTGTTGACCACCACGATCACGAGATCGACCTCGTCGTCACCCACGAGCAGGCCGTTCTGGTCGTGCAGCAGCGACAGGTCGCCCGCCAGCGCGACGGTGGGACCACCGTGGGCCAGCGCCACCCCCACCGCCGTGGAGACGAAGCCGTCGATCCCGCTCGCCCCCCGGTTGGCGTGGATCGTCAGCCCCGCGCGCGGTCCCATCGTCTGGTCGAGGTCGCGGATCGGCATGCTCGACGCCACGACCAGGGCAGCGCCGTCGGGCAGACAGCGTGCGAGGTCGCGCGCGACGCGCGGCTCGGTGGGGGCGTGTTCGGCGTCGAGGACATCGTCCACCGCCTGGCGTGCGGCGGCGTCGGCGCGCTGCCAGACCGCCAGCCACGCGCCGTCCCCCGGCGTCCCGGTGAGGTCCGGGATCAGCGCTCTGGCCATCGCTCCCGGCGAGGCGGTCACGACCGCGCTCAGCGATCGGCCAGGATCCGGCCACGCCGGCCATGGGTCGACGAGCACCTGGGGGACATCCGGCGTCAGCCACGCCAGCAGGGCCTTCGACAGCCCGATCCTGCCGACGATCAGCGCGAGATCGGGACGGTGTGCGGCGGCGAACGCCTCCGACCTCAGGAGGGAGTCATAGGCGGTGATCGCCGCGAAGCCGCGGCGAGCGCCCGAGTGCGGCTCTGCCAGCAGCGGCCAGCCCAGCCGCGCGGCCAGGGATGCCACCGCGGCAGGGTCGTCGACTCCCCCGCCGGCGACGACCACCCCGCGGGCAGAGGCGGCCAGCAGCCTGGCCAGCCGCTCGATCTGCACGCCGCTCGGGGGCCGGTGGACCGCCTCCACGCGCGTCCAAGGGGCGCCGCCTGCACGCCCGCCAAGGCGCGCCGCCGCCTCGACGTCGCCTTCGGGAACCAGCGGGTCGCGGAGGGCCACGTTGAGGTGCACCGGCCCCGCCGGCCCCCCGGTGGCCGTGCTGGCCGCGATGGCCCGCGACGCCACCGAGCGCCAGTACGCGGGCTGGTCCGGGCGGAGCTCGGGGACGCCCACGTCGCAGAACCAGCGGACGCCGCCGCCGTAGAGGCCGAGCTGGTCGATGGTCTGGTTGGCGCCGGTGCCGCGCAGCTCGGGCGGGCGGTCGGCCGTCAGCACCAGCAGCGGCACCCTGCCGTGGTCGGCCTCGACCACCGCCGGATGCAGGTTGGCCGCGGCGCTGCCGGAGGTGCAGGCCACGATCGCGGGCCTGCCCGTGACCCGGCCGAGCCCCAGGGCGACGAACGCGGCGGAGCGCTCGTCGACCCGCACGTGCAACCGGATCCGCGGCTCGTCGTGGAGGGCCATCGCCAGCGGCGCGGAGCGCGACCCTGGCGCCAGGACGGCATCGGTCACCCCGCCTCTGGCCAGCTCGTCGACCAGCACGCGGGCTAGGGCCGTCGAGGGGTTCGTCTGGGCGTCCGTGCTCATCCAGCCTCCCTCAGTGCGGCGACCGCGGCGTCGAACCTGTCGAGCACCGCTGCGGCGTCGCGGCCGGTCAGGGTGAACGCGGCGAGAGCCTCAGGGTCGACGACGGGGCGGCGCACCGGCAGCTTTCCGTCCACGTGCCGCAGGGGGTCCGCGGCGACGTCGCCGTCCAGCAGGGACAGGGTGGCCAGGCCGCACGCGTACGGCAGCTCGGGAAGCGCCGCGGCCAGCGCCACACCGGCAGCCAGGCCCACGGACGTCTCCAGAGCCGACGACACCACCACCGGCAGGCCGGCCGCCTCGGCCACCTCGAGCGCCGCGCGGACACCTCCCAGCGGCTGGACCTTGAGCACGACGATGTCCGCGGCCTCCAGCCCGGCGATCCGCAGCGGGTCCTCGGCGGTGCGGACGGACTCGTCGGCCGCCAGCCGCACGTCGACCCGGCGACGCAGCGCCGCCATCTCCTCCAGCGTCGCGACCGGCTGCTCGGCGTACTCGAGGTCGAATCGGTCCAGAGCCCGCAGCATCCGGGTGGCGGTCTCGGTGTCCCAGGCGCCGTTGGCGTCGACGCGCACGCGCCCGCCAGCGCCGAGCGCGTCGCGAACGGCCTCCACTCTGGCGAGGTCGTCCTGTTCCCGCTGGCCGGGCTCGGCGACCTTGACCTTGGCGGTGCGGCAGCCTGAGCCACGGACGATGGCGTGCGCTCGCCGCGGGTCGACCGCGGGAACGATGCAGTTGACGGGCACGCGGTCGCGCACGGGCGAGGGCCAGGGGGTGGACGCGGCCTCCTGTGCGGCGGCCAGCCAGCGCGCGCAGGCCTCCGGTGGATAGTCGGGGAACGGGGAGAACTCCCCCCAGCCAGCCGGGCCACGCAGGAGGACGCCCTCGCGCGCCTCGACCCCGCGGAAGCGCGTGGCCATCGGGATGCGGAAGGGGACCCGCTCGAGCAGTCTCATCCTGGGCCCCCCGCGAGCAGCAGGCCAGCCGCCAGCAGCGCACCGAACGCGAGGTGGGTCCTGGCGGTGCCGACCAGCACGCCGATGAGCCTGTGCCCGACCGCGCCCTCCAGGGTGAACCGCGCCGGCGCGATCGCGAGCGGCGCGGCGCCCAGGGCCAACAGCGGCCATCCGCTCCCCGCAGCGAGCCCGATCGCGGGGACACCAGCGAACGCGGACGCCAGCAGCGCCACGTAGCACAGCCTGGTCCCCCGCTCTCCAAGTCGGACCGCCAGCGTCCGCTTGCCCGCGACCGCGTCCGTCGACAGGTCGCGGAGGTTGTTGGCCATCAGGACCGCTACGGCCAGCAGGCCCACGGGCACGGCGGCCAGCCAGGCGGCCAGCGGCACCGCCTCGTCCTGCACGAACGCCGAGCCGGCGGTGGCCGCCAGGCCGAAGAAGATGAACACGAACAGCTCGCCGAGTCCCGCCGAGGCGTACGGTCGCGGCCCGCCGGAGTAGCCGAGGGTCGCCGCGAAGGCGGCCAGGCCCACCAGCAGCAGCCACCAGGTGGTCGCCGCGGACAGCGCCAGGCCGGCGAGGGCGGCGACGGCCAGGGCCGCGACGATCCCCAGCCGCATCGTCGCCGGCGCGACCAGGCCCGCCGAGACGACGCGGCGGGGGCCCACCCGGTCCGCGGTGTCGACACCGCGAGTGCCGTCGAAGTAGTCGTTGGCGTAGTTGACCGCCACCTGCACCGCCAGCGCCACGACCAGCGCCGCGGCGAAGCGCCAGGCGAGGAAGCGCTCAGCGGCGGCGGTGCCGACCAGCACCGGCGCGACCGCCGCCGACAGAGTGTTCGGGCGCGCGGCCTCGACCCAGACGGCCGGCCCCGCGGTCACGGGCGCTTGGGGAACTTGCCGAAGTCGGGGGTGCGCTTGTCGACGTAGGCGTCGCGCCCCTCCTGGGCCTCCTCGCTCAGGTAGTACAGGAGCGTCGCGTCCCCCGCGAGCTGCTGGATGCCCGCCAAGCCGTCGTCGGCCGCGTTCAGGGAGGCCTTCAGCATGCGCAGCGCGAGCGGCGAGTGCGCGAGCATCTCGCGGCACCAGGCGACGGTCTCCTCCTCGAGCCGCTCGAGCGGCACCACCGTGTTGACCAGCCCCATGTCCAGCGCCTGCTGGGCGTCGTACTGGCGGCACAGGAACCAGATCTCCCTGGCCTTCTTCTGGCCCACCGACCGGGCGAGGAGGCCCGAGCCGTAACCGCCGTCGAACGAGCCGACCTTCGGTCCCGTCTGGCCGAACACCGCGTTGTCCGCGGCGATGGTGAGGTCGCACACGACGTGCAGGACATGCCCGCCACCCACCGCGTACCCGGCCACCATCGCCACGATCGGCTTAGGCGTGCGGCGCATCTGGATCTGCAGGTCGAGCACGTTGAGCCGCCCGACGCCCTGCGAGTCCTTGTAGCCGTCGTCGCCTCTGATCCGCTGATCACCGCCCGAGCAGAACGCCTGGTCCCCCTCGCCGGTGAGGACGATCACGCCGATCTCGGGGTCGTCCCTGGCCGCGTCGAACGCGCGGGACAGCTCGAACAGCGTCGTCGGGCGGAAGGCGTTGCGGACCTCGGGGCGGTTGATCGTGACTTTGGCGATCCCCTCGGCCGTGGCGTAGCGGATGTCGGTGTACTCCCCCGACGCCTGCCAGTCGATCACGCGGCGACTCCTACTCTCGGGAGCGGTCTCGGGCGCCCAAACGCGCGAGTGAACGCTCGAACGGTCGCGGCTACGGTACACCCATGTCCGCTGCCCATGACGGCCGCTCGGTGACCGCCACAACCGGGGACTGTGAGAATCGCCCTCGCGAGCTCGGGCGCGTTCACCCTTCAGCGTCCAACCGCCTGCGGGCCGTGTCGCTGCCGGCCGGGGCGGCGTTCCTGCGAGCGCTGGACGACGCCTGGGACGCCGGCGACGCGGTGCTGCCCCTCGCTCACGACCTGCCGGCGGCCGCCGCCGAGGCGATCTGCGCCGCGCTGCGGCCGCACGTCCTGGTCGATGGCGATGGCGTGCACCCGCTGAAGGGAGGCGTGGCCGTCGAGCCCGGCGTCGCGGCGGTGGTGGCGACCTCCGGCTCGACGGGGGCGCCCAAGGGCGTGGAGCTCACCCACGCGGCTCTGGCCGCGTCGGCGGACGCGACGATCGCCCGCCTCGGCCTGGACGAGCGCGACGTGTGGCTGTGCTGCCTGCCGGTCAGCCACGTCGCGGGCCTGGTGGTCCTGCTGCGGGCACGGCGGGCCGGTGGCGAGGTCATCATGCACGCCCGCTTCGACACCGACGGCGTGGCCGCGGCCCGTGGGGCGACGGTCGTGTCGCTGGTGCCGACCCAGCTGCACCGGCTCCTCGCGGCCGGCGCCGACCTGGCGCGCTTCCGGTGGATCCTGTTGGGGGGCGCAGCGCCACCGCCCGAGCTGCTGAAGCGGGCAGCGGCAGCCGGCGCGCGCCTCGTGGTCACCTACGGCATGACCGAGACCTGCGGGGGCTGCGTGTACGACGGCATCCCGCTGGACGGGGTCGAGGTGGACACCGACGTCGACGGTCACATCCGCATCCGCGGTGCCACCCGCTTCGCGCGCTACCGGCTTGACGACGCGGGGACCGCCGCGGCGATCGGCTCCAGCGGGTGGTTCCTGTCCGGCGACCTCGGCGGCTGGGACGCCGCCGGACGCCTCATGGTGACGGGCCGATCCGACGACGTGATCATCACGGGCGGCGAGAACGTCACCGCCGGCGAGGTCGCCGCGGTGCTGGCGACCCATCCGGCGGTGGCGCAGGTCGCGGTCGTCGGGCGCGCCGACTTCGAGTGGGGCCAGCGCGTCGTGGCGGTCGTCGTGCCGGCGGGGACGCCGCCCACGCTGGAGGCGCTGCGCGACTGGGTCGGCCAGCGCCTGCCGAGATCCCACGCGCCTTCCGAGCTCGTCCTGGCCGACGTGCTGCCGCTGCTGCCCGGTGGCAAGCTCGACCGGCGCGCGCTGGCGGCTTCCGACCCGCCTTCGTTGAGCGTTTGATCCGGTAACCCGGAGCAACCGTTCAACGAGCGGCCCGGAGGGTAGGTGTGGGCGGGTAGGTGTGGAGCGAGGTGGTCGCCATGGCAGACGAGCAGCAGGTCCCGAGGTCGGCGGCGGAGAACGCCGACCGCATCCAGGAGCGGCCCTACGAGTCGGCGTGGGCGCGGCTGCCGGCCGAGGAGGTCACACCGCGACCGGAGCCGGGCGGCGGCGGACCCTCGGGCCGTGCCGTGGGGTCGGGCGGGGTGAGCTGGCCGCTGGTCATCGTCGCGGTCGGCTTCCTCATCGCGTTCACGACGTTCGCGGTCGGCACCTGGGTCCCTGCGGTGATCGGTGTCGCGCTGATCCTGGCGGGCGGGGTGTGGGCGGGAGCCCACGGCGGACACGGCCCCGGAGGGGGCCTCGGCACCGCCACCATCGAGGCCGACCCCGCCGAGCACCGCACCGACCCGCCCGCCGAGTGATCCCGCAACCACCTGCGACGCGATCCCGTTCGGCTGTGGCAAACTTCGGTGATGCCGAACTTCGTGAACCGTGAACGGGAGCTCGCCGCGTTGGACCGCGCCGTGGGACGGGGCTCCGGCCTCGCCGTCGTCTCCGGGCGGCGGCGCGTGGGCAAGACCGCGCTGCTGGACCGGTTCTGCCACGACCGGCGGGCGGTGTTCCTCCCGGGTACCAGGGCTCCGGTCGCCGAGGCGCTGCGTCGGCTCGAGGACCGGTTGCGCGCCGTCGCGCCGCCACAGCCGGGCGACCTGCTCGACCTCGGGCACCTGAAAAGCTGGGACGCCGCCTTCGGCTATCTGCTCGCCCGCTCGGCGAAGGAACCGCTGCTCGTGATCCTCGACGAGTTTCCGTACCTGTGCGAAGCGGACCCCGCGCTGCCGTCGACGCTGCAGGCGCGCTGGGACCACCGTGGCGACACCCAGCTGTCGCTGGTGCTCGCCGGAAGCCACGTCGGCCTCATGGAGGAGCTCGTCGCCGCGGACGCGCCGCTGTTCGGGCGCGCTGACGCGCACCTGAGGCTGGCCCCGTTCTCCTGGCGGGAGGCGGGGCTGCTGGCCGGCGGGCAGGATCCGGAGGCGTGGCTGGAGGCGTACGTCACCGTGGGAGGGATGCCGCGCTACCTCGCCCTGTGGGACCCGCGACACGACGCGCTGGCCAATCTCACCGAGCTGCTCGACGGCCCTGGAGCACCGCTCGGTGACGAGGGCACGGTCGTGCTCCAGGAGCTGAGCCCGCACTCCGCGGCGTCGCGGGCGCTCGAGCTGGTGGCCCTCGGCGCGGACACCTTCACCGCGGTGCGCGGTCGTGCCGGGCTCGCGCCGGCGACCACCAGCGAGGCGCTGGCCAGCCTGGAGGGACTGGGCCTGCTCGACCGTCTGACGCCCGTCGGTGAGGATCCGCGCCGCACCAAGCGTGTGCGCTACCGGATCCGCGATCCGTTCCTGCGCCTGTGGCTCGGCTTGGTGCTCCCCCACCGCGAGGCGTTCGAGCTGGGCCGCGGCGAGAGCGTGCTCGCCGCCAACCGCGACCGCATCGCAGCCAGCCAGCAGGCGGCGTTCACCGCTGTCGTGCGCGATTGGCTCGGGGCTCGCGAGGCTACGACCTGCGGGCCGTGGTGGGGCTCGGGCGACGGGGAGGTGGACGCCTTGGCGCTGCGCGGAACGATCGCCGTGGCCGCCGCATCCGCCCGCTGGGCCACCGGGGTCGACGGTGCGGCCGAGCGCGAGCGCCTCGCCCGGACTCTCGCCGCGAGCCCCTACGGTGTCGCCGACACGCTCCACGCCGTCGCCCGCGACGGCACGGCCGTCACGTTGCTGCCCGACCTCTTCGACGAGTAGCGCCGGCCGGACGACGGACTCAGGCTCCCAGGGGCACCGCGTCGAGCTGCGCGGCGTACAGCTCGGCGTAGCGGCCTTTCGCCGCCACCAGCTGGGCGTGCGTGCCGGTCTCCACGATCCGGCCGCCGTCCACCACGCAGATCAGGTCCGCGCCCACGATGGTGGACAGGCGGTGGGCGATGACGATGGCGGTGCGGCCCGCGCGCAGCCGGCCGAGGCCGGCCTGCATGCGCGCCTCGGTCTCCACGTCGACGCTGGCCGTCGCCTCGTCGAGCACGACGACGGCAGGGTCGGTCAGCAGGGCTCTGGTGAACGCCACGAGCTGGCGGTGTCCTGCGGACAGTCCCCCACCACGCTCGTCGAGGCGGGTGTCGTAGCCTTCGGGCAGTGCGCGGAGCACCGGGTCAGCACCGACCGCGCGCGCGGCGGCCATGACCTCCTCCTCCGTGGCTCCCGGTGCGCCGAAGCGAAGGTTGTCGGCGACGGTGCCGCTGAACAGCCCGACCTCCTGCGGCACCCAGGCGATCTGCTGGCGCAGCGACTGGATGGTCACGTCTCGCACGTCGTGCCCGTCGACGGTCACGCTGCCCTGGTCGACCTCGTAGAAGCGACCGACCAACCGCGCGATGGTCGTCTTGCCGGCCCCGGTCTCCCCCACCAGGGCGACCGTCGCCCCCGCCGGCACGTCCAGCGACACGTCGTGGAGCACCGGCCGCCCGGGGTCGTAGCCGAAGGTCACGTGGTCGAGCCGGACGTGCCCGGTCACCGCCGGCAGCCGCCGGGCGCCCGGCAGGTCGGCGATGGCCACCGGGGTGTCCAGCACATGGAAGATCCGGTCCGCGGCGGCGCGGGCGTCCTGGAGGCTGTCGAGGCGCGTGGTGAGGTCGCGGATCGGGTCGAAGAACTGCCCGACGTACAGCAGGAACGCCACCAGCTCGCCGGCCTCGAGGTCGCCCGACAGCACCCGCAACCCGCCGAGGCCCAGCACGATGGCGATGGCGGCGTCGCTCAGCACGTCGATGACCGGGTAGAACAGCGAACTCACCTTGTCCGTCCCCAGGTCGGTGTCGCGCTGGCGGGTGTTGGCCACCTGGAACCGCGCGAGGATGCCGCGCTCCCGGCCGAGGGCCTTGACCACCCGGATGCCAGCCAGGGACTCCTCCGCGGACGCCGACACGTCGCCGACGGCCTCGCGGACCTGCGCGTAGCGCAGCCGGGTGGCACGCACCCACCGCCAGGTCGCGACAGCCATCAACGGCAGCACCGCGAACGTGGTGACCGCCAGCGACATGTCGGTGCCGACCAGGATCCACACGATCCCGCCGAGCGTCAGCACGTTCTGCACCGACGTGATCACCGACCAGGTCACGAAGTCGGACAGGGTCTCCGCGTCGGAGGTGACCCTGCTCATCAGGTCGCCGGGCCGGTTGCGGTCGTGGTACGCCTGCGGCAGCGCCAGCAGGTGCGAGAACAGCCGGCTCCGCAGGTCCGTGATGACCCGCACTCCGACACGGATCAGCGTGTACCGCTGCCAACCGCCCGCTCCCGCCTCGACGACGGCCGCCGCGAGGAAGCCGATCACCGCCAGCCGCAGTCCGTCGAGGTCGCCCGCTCGGATGCCGTCGTCGATGCCGTAGGCCACCAGGCGCGGACGTGCCAGGGTCCCGGCGGTGGTGACCAGCATCAGCGCGAACGCCCACCACAGCCGCCCGCGGTGAGGGACGAGCAGCCCAACCAGCCGACGCACCGCGGCGATCATGCCTGACCGCCCGCGACGGCGACGTCGCCGGTGAGCGCGCCACCGCCGGCTGTGGCGTCAGGAGCGCCCGCGACACCCCGAGACCGTGGGGCAGCCTGTGTGGCGACCTGCAGAACGGCCTGTGGGGCGAACAGACGCTGGAACAGCCGGGCGTAGGTGCCGTCCGCGGCGATCAGGTCCGTGTGGACCCCGGCCTCGACCAGCCTGCCCCCGTCGAGCACGACGATCCGGTCGGCGGTCAGGATCGTTGAGAGCCGCTGCGCGACGATGAGCACAGTGCGGCGGCTGGTCGCCTGCGCCAGCGCGTCGCGGATGCGGGTCTCGGTTCCGGCGTCGACAGCGGAGATCGCGTCGTCCAGCACCAGCACCGGCGGGTCGAGCAGGAGCGTGCGCGCGAGTGCGATGCGCTGCCGCTGACCGCCGGACAGGGTGACGCCGCGCTCGCCGACGAGCGTGTCGTAGCCGTCCGCGAGCCCCGTCACGAAGCCGTGGGCGCCCGCCAGGCGGCAAGCCTCGACGACCTGGCCGCGCGAGGCGTCGGGTTGGGCGAAGGCCACGTTGTCGTGCACCGTCGCGGAGAACAGGAAGGGGTCCTGGCCGACGAAGCCGATCGCGTGGCGCAGCCGCTCGCGCGGGAAGTCGCGCAGGTCGACGCCGTCGAGCGAGATCGCGCCCTCGGTGGGGTCGAACAGGCGTGGCAGCAGCTGGACGAGGGCCGTCTTGCCCGCCCCGCTGGGTCCGACGACAGCCACGGTTTCGCCGGGCGCCACGGTCAGGCTGACGTCGTGCAGCGCCGGGGTTTGCGCTCCGGGGAACTGGAAACCGACTCGGGTGAACGCCACCTCGCCGCGCACCTGGGGCACGTCCCGTTTCCCGTCGAGCATGGTCTCCTCGACGTCGAGGACGGCGAAGATGCGCTGCGCAGAGGCCGCCGCGCGGGACGCGAGGTTGAGCAGGAACCCCAGGCGGCGCACCGGCATGCCCAGGAGCACGATGTAGGCGTCGAACGCGACCAGCGTGCCGATCGACAGCTCCCCGGCGATCACGCGCTGGCCGCCGAACAGCAGGACCGCGGCCGTGCCGGCGGCAAGCAGCACGCTCATCGCTGGGAACAGCGACGTGAAGCCGCGCGCCACCGACATGCGGGACGTGTACAGCTCCTCGTTGTCGACCGCGTAGGCGGCCGCGCTGCGGTCCTCGGCGGCGAAGGCCTTCACCACCTGCACCTGGGTCAGCGACTCCTGCAGCCGAGCCGTCAGGCTGCCGGTCACCTGCTGCACCTGCAGGAAGCGGGGTCTCATGGCGCGCGCGAACACCACGGCCGCTACGGCGAGCAGCGGGACTGGAGCCAGCGCGATCAGCGCGAGCTGGGCGTCCACGCCGACGAGGATCACCGTGGCCCCGATCAGCAGGACGGCGATGTTGACCACGTCGGCCACCGCAGTGCCGGCGAAGGCGCGGACCTGCTCGGTGTCGTTGGTGACGCGGGTCATGAGCCGCCCGACCGAGGAGCGGTCGTGGTAGCCCACCTCGAGCCGCAACAGATGGGCGAACAGGTCGCGGCGAAGGTCCGTGGCGACCTGCCGGCCCACCCACAGCGTCCCGTAGCGCTGGACGAACGACAGCGCCGCACGCACCACGGCGAGTCCGAGCAGCAGCAGCGCGGCCGCGATCAGCCGCCCGCGGGAGGAGGAGTCGCCCGGCAACCAGGCCAGCGCCTCAGGCCGTACGCCCACGGCCGCGTCGATGATCGCCCGCAGCACCAGCGGCGCCGCCAGGCTGACGGCCGTGGCGAGGATCAGCGCGGTGTATGCGCCAGCGGCCGGCAAAGCGTAGGGGCGCAGCCACCGCAGCAGTCGCAGCAGAGGGTGACCGGCCTGTGGCCGGTCGGCGCTTCGGTAACGCTCCTCGTCCAGGGTGACCTCGCTCGCGGTTGTCGGCGGTCAGTGGGCCCGCCCAGCGTCCTCGCCGGGTGTGACAGGTGCAGGGCTGCAACGTCGCCGCGGCACCGTCGCATTCCGGGCGACGACGAGGCTGGCGATCGGCGCCCGTCGTGGGCCTCTAGCCGCCTCTAGCCATCGACGAGGGCCACGCGGTAGCGCACCTCGGGCACGTCGACGCCGTCCAGCTCCGCTTGACGTTGCTCGCCGTCCGGGTGCCAGCCAGCGCGCTCGTAGAACGCACGAGCGCGCAGGTTGTCGGAATGCACCCACAGGATCGCGACGGTGAAGCCCGCTTGGCGCAGGTGCTCGGTGCCTGCCGCCAGCAAGGCTCGCCCCGCGCCGCCGCCCCACGCGTCGGGCTCGACGTTGAGGGAGTAGACCTCCCCTTCGATGGCGTCGGCTTGCCCACCGGCCGGCCCGACGACGGTGAAGCCGATCACCCGCCCCTGTTCGTCCTCAGCAACGAGGCGGGCGGCGCCGGGCCGCGGCTCTCGGGCCAGCGTCCGCTCCCACCGGTCCGCGCGCTCGCCGATGGACAGCCCGTCGAGAAACGCATCGGGCATCAGCCCACCTCGATACGCGCGCTGCCACGCGCGCACGTGCAGTGCGCCCAGCGATGGCGCGTCGGCCGGTCGCGCATCGCGGGTCGTGACCATGATCTGCCCTCCGTTCCGCGCTTGGCTGCTGCCGCCGTCGTCGACCCCCGCCGCGCTCATCACACTACAGATCGGTCAACGGGGCTCGGCATCGCCACCTAGACTTGCCGACATGGCTGTCTTCGCACGAGGTCCGCGCCGCGAGGAGGAGCCCGGCGGCGGGTCCGGGCTCGAGCTCGAACTCGACCTGCTGGCCTGCCCCACCTGCCGTCGCGAGCTGCACCCGTGGGAGACCACCTGTCCCGCCGACGGCGCCGCCGCTGTGGCTCGCGCCGCGCTCACCCGGGAAGACCTGCCGCCTCCACCCGCCCACCTGTCGAACGAGGACGGTCCGAACGAGGACGGTGAGGGCGACGCCTGAACACCCGCGACGACCCGCAGCGGTCGCATTCGACGTCAACGAGACGCTGTTCGGGCTCGGACCGGTCGGCGAGCGGATGGCCGCCAGGGGTATGCCCGGCGGCAGCCTCGACCTGTGGTTCGCCCGGACGCTGCGCAACGGGTTCGCCCTCGCGGCCAGCGGCACGTACCGGCCGTTCCGCGAGGTGGCCGCGGCGACGCTGCGTGGGCTGCTGCTCGACAGGGACGACGTCGAGGAGGTCTCCGACGATGTCCTCGGGGCCTTCGCTGAGCTCGAGCCTCACGCTGACGTCGCGTCGGCGCTGCAGCGGCTGGCCGATGCGGGCATCCCGGCGGTGACGCTGACCGTCGGCGCCTCGGCGATCAGCGAGGGACTGCTCGAACGTCACGGGCTGCGCGACCTGGTGCGTGAGTGCCTGTCCAGCGACGACGTCGAGGTGTGGAAGCCGCTGGCGGCCCCTTACGAGCACGCGGCCCGCACCCTCGCCGTGCCCGCCGACCGTCTCGCCCTGGTCGCCGTCCATGCCTGGGACATCCATGGTGCTCGCCGGGCGGGACTCGTGACCGGCTGGGCGAGTCGGCTCGAAGGCACGTTCCCCGAGGTGTTCGACCCCCCCGACGTCACGGGACCGGACCTGGTCACGGTCATCGACGGGCTGCTCGCGCTCGACTAGGCGTGCGGGGTTGCCCGAAGATCTCTCGAGGATTCTTGAGGATCTTCTGTGGATGGGCGGGGTTGTTGTCACAGGCTCGTGCGATGATGTCGTACATGAGTTCGATGCTGTTGGTTGAGCGGTCGGCCCCGCCGGAAGGTGGGGTAGACCCCGCTGGCCTTGGGGGGGAGGGGCTGCTGGCGGTGGCCGAGCAGGCGCTGGGCCGGTTGGGTCAGGAGCTGCTGGGCGGGGCGCTGGCCGATGGGGCGCTGACCGATTCGGTGGTGGCGCTGCAGCGGGTGGAGACGATGGCGTTGGCGGAGAAGCTGCGGCGGATCGCCGAGGTCGACGCCCGGCAGGCGTATGTGGCTGAGGGGGCGCGCACGACCGCGGATCTGTTGGCGTCGCGCTGCGGGCTGACCCGGGCGGAGGGCTGCGCGCAGGCCGATGTGGCCAGGGCGCTGGCGCGGATGCCCGACACCGCCGCCAGGCTGGCGCGCGGTGAGCTCAGCGCCGGTCAGGCGCTGGTGGCCGCCCGGGCGCTGGGGGAGGTGGAGGCGGCCGCGCGGCGGGCGGCGGAGCGGGCCGCCGGGGCGGACGACGACACCGACGACGACGACGGCACCGACG
The DNA here is from genome assembly GCA_013695145.1 of Euzebyales bacterium. Taxonomy (GTDB): domain Bacteria; phylum Actinomycetota; class Nitriliruptoria; order Euzebyales; family Egibacteraceae; genus JACDBB01. Next base: position 65 of record JACDBB010000220.1, on the reverse strand, counting down.
CCGACGCTGACGCGCGAGACGACGCCGACGGCGACGCGGAGGACGCCGCCGCCGCTGAGGCGGAG
>JACDBB010000211.1 GCA_013695145.1 Euzebyales bacterium | reverse complement strand
GTTCGGGCCGCGGTTCCTGCACTCCACCGGGCAGCTCCACAAGGGCGGCCCTGGCTCCGTGGTCGCGCTGCAGCTGACCGACGAGCCGCAGGGCGGTCCCGACATCCCCGGGCGCCCCTACGACTTCACCACCCTGGTGCGGGCCCAGGCCGCAGGTGACCTGCGGAGCCTGCGCGACCACGGTCGACGGGTGGCGGCCGTGACCGTGGACGCCGCGCAGCTCGGCGGCGTGGCCGTCGCCATCGAGCAGGCCATCGCCGAACCTAGGTCGCGTCGCCCGCGGTGACCTCCTCGCCGTCGACGGTGAGCCGCGGTCCGGAGGCAGCGGCGCCGGGGGACGCCTCATCCGACCAGCGCATGCAGCGCGGACACTTCGTACGAAACCTTGGTACGAAGTGTCCGCGCTACCGCTGACGGCACCACCTGGCGCCCGACTCGTCACCTGCGCAACCCGGCACCTTGGCCGCGTCCACGGTGGAATACCCACCCCAGGTGGGGTAGACTAGCCCCCATGAGCAGCCACCAGCGCGCCGTCACCAACCGCCTCAAGACCGCTCGCGGCCACCTCGACGGGGTGATCCGCATGGTCGAGGCCGACGCCTACTGCCCCGACGTCATGAAGCAGCTGGCCGCCGTCCAGGGGCTGCTGGAGGCCACCAGCCGCGTCGTGTTCCGCAACCACCTGGAGACCTGCGTGGCCAAGGCGATGCAGGAGGGAAGGACCAGCGAGATCGTCGACGAGCTGATGGAGACGCTCAAGTACGACAAGCGCGTGCTGCGCCCGACCCCCAGCGACCCCGTCCACGAGGGAGCCCTGTGACCACCGAGACCATCGCCGTGCCCGAGATCCACTGCGACCACTGCAAGGCGTCCATCGAGGGCGCCCTGTCCCCCATCGACGGCGTCGAGAAGGCCACCGTCGACGTGGCTGCCCGCGCCGTGACGGTGACCTACGACCCCTCGGTCACCGGCCACGAGCGGCTGGTGGCCGCCATCACCGAACAGGGCTACGAGGTGCCCGGGTGAGCCAGGCGCGCACCGACGCCGGAACCGACCGGCAGGTCGATCTGCACGTGGAGGGCATGACGTGCGGATCGTGCGCGGCGCGCGTGCAGCGCATCCTCGAGCGCCAGGAAGGAGTGGCGCGCGCCGACGTCAACTTCGCCACCGGCACGGCGCGGGTCAGCCTGGAGGGCGAGCTCGACGTCGAGGCCACCGGGGCGGCGATCGACAAGATCGGCTACACCCTCCTGCCGCCGTCCGACGGAGCGACGGAGCGGGACGCGGGCCAGGCGGACCCTGAGGCGGCCGCGCAGCGATCCTGGCGCTGGCGCGTCGTCGCGGTCGCCCCGGTCGCGCTGTTCATGCTCGCCACCATGCTCGGTGGCGAGGCCGCCATGATGAGCCCCGTCGTGCGCTGGACGATGCTCGCGCTGGCGACGCCCGTCCAGCTGGTCATCGGCTGGCCGTTCCTGCGCGAAGCCGCCCGCCGCGCCCGCCGGTTCACGGCCAACATGGACACGCTGATCGCCGTCGGCACGCTCGCGGCGTACCTGTTCAGCGTCTACACGCTGGCGGCCGGCGGGATGGACCTGTACTTCGAGACCAGCGTGCTGATCATCGCCTTCCTGGTGCTCGGCCGCTACCTGGAGGCTCGCGCCAAGGGCCGCGCCGGCCGCGCGATACGCGCGCTGCTGGAACTCGGCGCCAAGGAGGCGCGGGTCATCCGCGCGCACCGGGGTGAGGGCGAGCGCAGCGAGCCGGGGGGCGGGGATCTGCGGGGTGAGGGCGAGCGCAGCGAGCCGGGGGGCGGGGATCGTGTCGAGATCATGGTGCCCATCGACGAGGTGCGCCTCGACGACCTGCTGAAGGTCCGCCCAGGCGAGAAAATCCCGGTCGACGGCGAAGTCGTCGAGGGAGCCAGCGCCGTCGACGAGTCGATGCTGACCGGCGAGTCGGCGCCCGTGGAGAAGACCCCGGGGACCACGGTGGCCGGCGCGACCATGAACACCTCCGGCGTGCTGACCGTACGCGCGACCGCCGTCGGCGGCGACACCGCCCTGGCGCAGATCGTGCGGATGGTGGAGGACGCCCAGACCGGCAAGGGCGAGGTCCAGCGGCTCGCGGACCGCATCTCGGCGGTCTTCGTGCCGACCGTCATGCTGATCGCCGTGGTCACGTTCACCGCGTGGGCCCTGCTGACCGGCGACGTCGGCCGCGCCCTGACCGCCGCGGTCGCGGTGCTGATCATCGCGTGCCCTTGCGCGCTCGGGCTGGCCACGCCCGTGGCGATCATGGTCGGCACCGGCCGCGGCGCGCAGCTGGGCATCCTCATCAAGTCGGTTGAGACGCTCGAGCGCACGCGCACCATGACCACGGTGCTGCTCGACAAGACCGGCACGTTGACCAAGGGCGAGATGGCGCTCACCGACGTCGTCGCCACCGGCGACGAGGTCGAGCTCCTCCGGCTCGCCGGAGCCGTCGAGGCCGACAGCGAGCACCCCATCGGCGCGGCGATCGCGGCCGGGGCGCGTCAACGTGCCCCCGACGTCGGGCTGCCTGCGGTGACCGGCTTCCAGGCCACCGCGGGCCACGGCGTGCGCGCGGAGGTGGACGGGCGCGAGGTGGCGGTCGGGAGCCGCAAGCTCTTGGCCGAGGCCGGCCTGGTGCTCTTCGAGGAGCTGGAGTCCCGGGCCGAGCGGCTCGAGGCCGATGGCCGGACCGCGGTGTTCGCCGGTTGGGACGGTGAGGCGCGCGGCGTGCTGGCCGTGGCCGACACCCTGAAGGAGGGCGCGGCCGACGCGGTGCGGCGGCTGCACGACATGGGCCTGCAGGTGGCGCTGCTCACCGGCGACAACGCCCGCACCGCCCAGGCCATCGCCGACCAGGTCGGCATCGACCGTGTGCTCGCCGAGGTCTTGCCCGGCGACAAGCGCGGCGAGGTCCAGCGGCTGCAGGCCGCGGGCGAGGTCGTGGCGATGGTCGGCGACGGGGTCAACGACGCGCCCGCGCTGGTCCAGGCCGACCTCGGCATCGCGATCGGGACCGGCACCGACGTGGCGATCGAGTCGAGCGACCTCACGCTCATGCGAGGCGACCTGGATGGCATCGCGACGGCGATCGGGCTGTCCCGGCGCACCTACCGCACCATCCTGCAGAACCTCGCTTGGGCGTTCGGCTACAACACCGCGGCCATCCCGCTCGCGGCGCTCGGCCTGCTCAACCCGATCATCGCTGGCGCGGCCATGGGCCTGTCAAGCGTCAGCGTCGTCGCCAACTCACTGCGCCTGCGCCGCTTCGGCCGCTAACCGCCCTCCCACGCCGGGCGCAGGTCCCCAAGCATCGGGAAGTGGCGCACGTTGAGGGTCATCAGGTGGGCGTTGTGGAGCTCGGCGGTCGCGGCGATGACGTAATCGACGAGGTCGATGCCGGAGTGCGACCGCCGGTACCGCCTCATGAGCGCGGACGCGCGGCGCGCGGCGGCGTCCCTCACCGGCAGGAGCGTCATGGCGGCGAACAGCGCGGCCACGTCGGCGCGCTCGCCGCTGCGCATCCCGCCCTCCACCTCCACGCGGGTCAGCGCGCTCGCCAGACGCTCCCCGGTCGAAACGGCCAGCAGCCGCTCGGTCGCGCGCCCGTCTCCCCGCAGGTGCGCGATGACCACCGACGAGTCGAACAGCGCCCTCACGCGCCGAGGCCGCGCAGGCGTTCGTCGGCGGTCCGGCCCCGGACGGTCCGCTGCCATTCCGGCCAGTCGGGGTAGTCGGCGCAGACGCCGGCGGCCGCCAGGATACCCGCGCGCGCCTCAGCCTCGGCGTCGCCGGACTCCAGCGCCGCGTCGAGGATCTGCCGGATGACCGCCGCCTTCGGCAGCCGTCGGTCAGCGGCCAGCTGTCGCAGCCACACGTCCTGCTGCTCGGTGATATAGATCTGGGTGCGCTTCATGTGGCTGCAGTATCCATCGGACGTCGCGGTTCGCGCCTGTCGCGCGGATTACCCGGCCGCGAGCGGTCCGTCCGCGGCGGCGGCGCGTGCCGAGCGGGCGAACCGATCGCCGAGGACGCGCAGGTGGTCGACGAGCTCCGCGGGCTCGCGGACGTCGAAGTCGACGCCCAGCATGCCGATGGCCAGCGCGAGCCACTCCAGGGAGTCGGCGCCGGTGCGCAGCAGGCAGCTGCGATCGTCGACGGCTTCCAGCATGCCGTCGGAGGGACGCAGCCGGTCGGCGACGACCGCCAGCGGCGCGTGCAGGACCACCAGAGCCCGGTACCGGGTGAGATTGGAGGTGATGGCCTGCGCGACGTAGGCGGCGGCGTCGCCCGCGGGCAGCTCGCGTGGCGGGCACCGGACGCCTGTGGCCCGTGCGGAGGCGAGCCGGTCGACGCGGAAGGTGCGCCAGTCGGACCGATCGACGTCCCAGGCGACCAGGTACCAGCGCCGGCCGGCGGCCACCAGCCGGTGGCACTCGACGAGGCGCGCGCTCTCGGTCCCGTCCCGGCTCCGGTAGGCGAACCGGAGCCGTTCGAGGTCCCTGCAGGCCTGCGCGATGGTTGTCAACGCCTCAGGATCGACGGTCGGCCCCGCGGCGGTCAGCGGCACGGTGTAGGTCTGCAGCACGTTGACCCGCCGGCGCAGCCGTGATGGCAGCACCTGCTCGAGCTTGGCCAGCGCCCGGACGGAGGTCTCCTCGATGCCCGCCACCGTGCCGCCCGCCGCGGTGCGCAAGCCGATGGCGATCGCCACCGCCTCCTCGTCGTCGAGCAGGAGCGGGGGCATGGCGGCGCCGGCCTCGAGGCGGTAGCCTCCCGCGGCGCCCATGGTCGCTCGAACGGGATAGCCGAGCTCGCGCAGCCGATCGACGTCCCGGCGGAGCGTGCGCGGGCTGACCTCCAGCCGTCGCGCCAGCTCGGGCCCCGACCAGTCCCGTGCCGTCTGCAGCAGCGACAGCAGTTGCAGCATCCGCGATGTCGTGGACATGAACTTCGATCATGCCACGTAAGGCGGTCATGAACTGACCTATATGGAGGCTACGCTGCCGCCAGGAATGGAACCTGAGCACTTCGCGTTGCGGTCCGTTGCGGTCACGGCAGGCCGCGTGGGGCGAGGAGGGGGAAGGCATGACCGAGATGATCCGCGCGTCGGGGCTGGTCAAGCGCTACGGGCAGGTGACGGCGCTGGACGGCCTGGACCTCGTCGTGGAGGAGGGCACCGTGCTGGGGCTGCTGGGGCCCAACGGCGCTGGCAAGACCACGGCGGTGCGCATCTTCACCACGCTGCTGGAGCCGGACTCGGGCTCCGCCGAGGTCGCGGGCCTTGACGTCTGCGCCGAGCCGCAGGGGGTGCGCAAGCGCATCGGCCTGTCCGGTCAGTCCGCGGCCGTGGACGAGTACCTGACCGGCTTCGAGAACCTCGACATGGTCGGCCGGCTCTACCGACTGGGACGCCGCAAGTCGCGCGAGCGCGCTCGCGAGCTGCTGGAGCTGTCCTCGCTGTCCGACGCCGGCGACCGGCCCGTCAAGACCTACTCGGGTGGCATGCGACGGCGGCTCGATCTGGCCGCGGCGCTCGTAGCGGAGCCGCCCGTGCTGTTCCTGGACGAGCCGACCACCGGCCTGGACCCCCGCAGCCGCACCGACATGTGGGAGGTGATCCGGGAGCTCGTGCGCGCCGGCACCACGCTGCTGCTGACCACGCAGTACCTGGAGGAAGCGGACCGCCTCGCGGACGACATCGTCGTGATCGACAACGGGCGCGTGATCGCGCAGGGCGCCTCGGACGAGCTCAAGACCCAGGTGGGCGGCGACCGGGTCGAGCTCGTCGTCGAGCATCTGTCGGACATCCCGCTGGCACGCACTGTCCTGACCGAGCTGGCCGTGGGCGAGGTGATCGTCGAGGAGCACAGCCGCAGGCTCACCGCCCCCGTCACGGGCGGGGCCGGCGCGCTCATGGCGGCCCTGCGCGCGCTGGACGGCGACGCCGTCAGCGTCCTCGACGTCGGGCTGCGGCGGCCGACCCTGGACGACGTCTTCCTGGCGCTGACCGGGCACGCAGCGGAGGCTGACGCGGGGAACAACGCCGAAGGTGACCGGCCGAACGCCGAGCGCAGCGTCGAGAAGAACCGAGACCAGGAGCCAGCCCGATGAACGGAGTCATGGACGCTTTCGCCGACGGCGCCATCGTCGCCAAGCGCAACCTCATCAAGATCAAGCGGGTCCCTGAGGTGCTCGTCTTCATCCTGCTGTCGCCGATCATGTTCGTGCTGCTGTTCGCGTACGTGTTCGGCGGCTCCATCGCGGTTCCGGGCGTGGACTACCGGGAGTTCCTTATCCCCGGCATCTTCGCGCAGACCGTGATCTTCGGCGCCACCTTCACGGGCGCCGGCCTGGCCGAGGACATCCAGAAGGGCGTCATCGACCGGTTCCGGTCGCTGCCGATGTCCCGATCCGCGGTCCTGGTGGGCCGCACGGGCAGCGACATCGTCTACAACGTGCTGTCGATCCTGGTCATGGCGTCGACGGGGCTGCTCGTCGGCTGGCGCATCCGGACGTCGCTGACGGAGGCGCTCGCGGGGTTCCTCGTGCTGCTGCTGTTCGCCTACGCGATCTCCTGGGTGATGGCCTACGTCGGGCTGCTCATACCGAGCGTCGAGGTGATCAACAACGCCTCGTTCATGGTCATCTTCCCGCTCACGTTCATCGCCAACACGTTCGTGCCGCTCGAGAACCTGGGCGTGCTGCGCCCGATCGCCGAGTGGAACCCGGTCTCGTCGGTGACCCAGGCGGCGCGCGAGCTGTTCGGCAACACCAACCCCGCGGTCCCGCCCCCGGAGGTCTGGCCGCTGCAGAACCCCGTGCTGTACACCCTCATCTGGGTCGCCATCATCCTGGCCGTCTTCGTTCCCCTGGCGGTGGCGCAGTACAAGCGAGCCGCGAGCCGCTGAGCGGCAGCGCCTAGGGCGCCTCGCAGCGACGTTCCGCCGACAACCCGCGCTGTCGCGAGACAAGCGCGGGGCTCCTTGCCTACTATCCGTGTCATGCGGTGACTCCAGTCACCTCAAGCGGGAGCAAGGAGCCGAGGCGGGTGCTGGCCATCGAGAACCTCGAGGTCGTCTACAACGACGTCATCCTGGTGCTGCGTGGCGTCAGCCTGAGCGTGCCCGAGGGCAAGATCGTCGCGCTGCTCGGCGCCAACGGCGCGGGCAAGACCACGCTGCTGCGTGCGATCTCGGGCCTCCTCGACATCCACGACGGGGAGGTGACCAAGGGCACGGTCACCCTCGACGGACAGCAGCTGCAGCGGCTGTCCGCGCCGCGGATCGTCGAGCGCGGGATCACGCAGGTGCTCGAGGGGCGCCGGGTGTTCGCCGAGTTCAGCGTCGAGGAGAACCTCAGGGTAGGAGCGCACCGCAACGGCCGGAACCTGGGCGCCGGACTCGAACGCGTCTATGATCTGTTCCCCATCCTGGCCGACCGCCGCAAGCGCACGGCCGGCTACCTGTCGGGCGGCGAGCAGCAGATGCTGGCCATGGGCCGGGGGCTGATGTCCGACCCCGCCTACCTGCTGCTGGACGAGCCGAGCCTCGGCCTCGCCCCGCGGCTGGTGCGCCAGATCCGCGATCTCATCGTGGCGATCAACGGGCAGGGCACCACGGTTCTCCTCGTCGAGCAGAACGCCACCATGGCGCTCGGGATCGCCGAGCACGGCTACGTCATGGAGACCGGGAAGGTCGTCATGGACGCGCCCGCAGCCACCCTGCGCGCGGACACCGACGTCCAGGAGTTCTACCTCGGTCTGCGCGGGGAGGAAGGGCGCTCCTTCCGCGACGTCAAGCACTACAAGCGCCGCAAGCGGTGGCTGTCATGAGCGCCGGCGAGGCGCCGCCGATCCTGGAGTTCGACGGCGTGCGGCTGGCCTTCGCGGGCGTGCGCGCCCTCGACGGGGTCAGCTTCGCGGTCGGCGCCGAGGAGCTGTTCGCGATCATCGGCCCCAACGGTGCCGGCAAGACGTCCATCTTCAACGTGCTGTCCGGCATCTACCGACCGCAGGAGGGCGAGGTGCGCTTCCTCGGCGAACAGCTGATCGGCCGCTCGCCGCAGGTGATCGCCCGGATGGGGATGTCGCGCACGTTCCAGAACATCGAGCTGTTCTCCAACCTCACCGTCATCGACAACCTGATGCTCGGCCGCCACCACCACCTGCGCTACGGCCCGCTGTCTGCCGCCCTGTGGCTCGGCCGCGCGCGCGAGCAGGAGGTCGCCAACCGTGCGGTCGTCGAGGACCTCATCGACTTCCTCGAGATCGAGCGGTACCGCAAGCTCCCCGTCGGGCTGCTGCCCTACGGCATCGCCAAGCGCGTCGAGCTCGGCCGCGCGCTCGCGCTCGACCCGAAGCTGCTGCTCCTCGACGAGCCTGTGGCGGGGATGAACCTCGAGGAGACCGAGGACATGGCGCGGTTCATCCTCGACATCCGCGACGAGCTGGGCGTCCCGATGATCCTCGTGGAGCACGACATGGGGCTGGTGATGGACCTCGCCGACCGCGTCCTGGTGCTCGACTTCGGCAAGGCCATCGCGTCCGGGGCGCCACCGGAGGTCCAGCGCGACCCGGACGTGGTCCGCGCCTACCTGGGCGAGGACCACCGGGTGGACGAGGACCCCGTGCCCCAGCCCGCCGCGCGCCAGGGCAGCGGAGAGGACAGCTGATGGCGGCCCCGCTCGAACCGGCGGTCCGGATCGCGACGATCGTGGCGCGCCTCCGATCGTGGGCCGACGAGGCGCCCGACCAGGTGGCCATGCGCGAGAAGGACCTCGGGATCTGGCGGGACATCACCTGGGCGGACTACTGGGACACCGTGCAAGACGTCGGGCACGCGCTGCTCGCGCTGGGCGTCGAGCCCGGCGACCGGGTCGCCGTCGGCTCCGAGAACCGCCCCGAGTGGCTGTACACCGACCTCGCCACGGTGGCGGTCGGCGCGATGACCATGGGCCTGTACCCCACCAACCCCGCCCCCGAGGTGGCCTACCTGCTGGGCGACTCGGGCGCCAAGATCCTGGTGGCCGAGGATCAGGAGCAGGTCGACAAGGCCCTGGAGGTCGCGGACGGGCTCGGCGACCTCGAGCGCATCGTCTACGTGGAGCCGCGCGGTGTTCGCGGCCGCTACCACGACGACCGACTGCTGTACTGGGACGACTTCGTGGCGCTCGGGAAGCGGCACAGGACCGCCGACCCCGACGCGCTCGAGCGGCGCATGGCGCGGGCCAGCGGCGATGACGTGATGACCCTGATCTACACGTCCGGCACCACCGGCCCGCCCAAGGGCGCGATGCTCTCGGTGACCAACGTGGAGTTTGCGATCCGCACGCTGGTCGATGGTGGCGGCTTCACCGACCCGCCCCCGTCGACCGACGACGTGACGCTGTCCTACCTGCCGCTGTGCCACGTGGCGGAGCGCATCTTCACGACCTGGTTCCACCTCGCCGGCGGCCCGGTCGTTCATTTCGCCGAGTCCATCGACACCGTCCAGCAGAACCTCCGCGAGGTGCAGCCGACGATCTTCTTCGGGGTGCCGCGCATCTGGGAGAAGGTCCACGCCGGCGTGCACATCCGCATGGCGTCGGCCTCGGCGCTCAAGCGTGCGAACTACGCGCTCTGGATGGCGGCGGCGGCGCGGATCGGCAGAACCATGGTGGCGCACGGGGGCAATCACACCGCGGCGACGCGCGTCCTGTACGCGGTCGGCTACGTGTTCCTGTTCCGTGCCCTGCGGGATCGCATCGGGCTGCGCGAGTGCCGCTTCGCAGCCTCCGGCGCCGCGCCGATCGCCCCCGAGGTGCTCGAGTGGTTCATGGGCATCGGCGTGCCGATGCACGAGGTGTACGGGATGACCGAGAACACTGCGGTCGCCACCGGCAACCGGGCGGGCCGGGTCAAGCTGGGGACGGTCGGTGAGCCCCAGGACGGCGTCGAGCTGCGCATCGACGAGCAGACCGGCGAGATCCAGACCCGCCACGCCGGCGTCTTCGTCGGCTACTGGCGCAACCCGGAGGCGACCGCCGAGGCGAAGGACGCGGACGGGTGGCTGCACACCGGCGACGTGGGCGTGTGGGTCGACGGCACGCACGTCAAGATCACCGACCGCCTCAAGGACATCATCATCACCGCAGGCGGCAAGAACATCGCCCCCAGCGAGCTGGAGAACTCGCTGAAGGCCTCACCCTTCGTCAAGGAGGCGGTCGTCATCGGTGACCGGCGGCCGTTCCTGGCCGCGCTGATCGGCATCGAGCTCGACACCGTCGGTGAGTGGGCGCAGCGCCGCCGGATCGCCTACACGACGTACCGCGACCTCGCGGAGAAGGACGAGGTGCGCACCCTCGTCCAGGGCGTGGTCGACGCCACGAACGCCAGGTTCGCGCGGACCGAGCAGATCAAGCAGTTCCGCATGCTGCCCAAGGAGCTCGATCACGACGACGGCGAGCTGACCGCGACCCAGAAGGTGAAGCGGTCGGCGATGGCCCACCTGTTCGGCGACCTGATCGAGGACATCTACGGCGGCGCCACGCAAGAGTCGGCGCGCGGATGACCCGGCTGCTGCAGGCGCTGGTCGCAGGGCTGGGCAACGGGTCGGTCTACGCGCTGCTCGCCCTGGGCTTCGTGATCATCTACAAGTCGACGTCGGTGGTGAACTTCGCGCAGCCGGCGCTGATGGTCGCGGGAGCCACGGCGGTGATCTACCTGGGACAGGCGGGCCTGCCGTTCCCCGCGGCGGTGGCGGGCGCGATGGCTCTCGCGGCCCTGTTGGGGCTGACCGTCGAGCGGACGGCGCTGCGGCCGATGATCGGCAAGCCGGTGTTCGTGATCGCGATCATCACCATCGGCGTGGACATCGTGATCCGCGTGGTCGTCAACCGCCTCCTGGGCACCAACCTGCGAGCGATCGCCAACCCGTGGGGACTGGAGTCCTTCGACGTCGGCGGCGTGTTCGTCCAGCAGCGCTACCTGGCGATGATCGTCACCCTTGCCGTGGTGGTGACCCTGCTGTTCGCCTTCTTCCGCTACTCGCGGATCGGGCTTGCGCTGCGCGCGACGGCGCTCGACCAGGAGACCGCGCTGACCCAGGGCATCTCGGTCGGCGTCACCTTCGCGCTGTCGTGGGCGATCGCCGGGGCGCTGGCGGCCCTGGCCGGCACGTTCGTCGGGACCGGGCAGTCGATCGACCAGCAGACGTGGATCATCGCGCTGAAGGCGCTGCCGGCGATCATCATCGGCGGCCTGGACTCCGTGGGCGGCGCGGTGATCGGCGGCCTCGTCGTCGGCGTGATCGAGGCGCTGGTCGGCACCTACCAGCCCACGTACGCGCCGTGGCTCGGCAACAACTTCCAGCTGGTCTCCCCCTACGTGGTGCTGCTGCTCGTGCTGCTGGTCAGGCCCTACGGGCTGTTCGGCACGCCGGAGGTGGAGCGCGTATGACGGCCAGCGTCCGGTCAGACCCCACGCGGCGCGGCCGACCCGAGCTGTACACCAGCTACGAGTCCGACGCCGCCCTGCTCAACACGCCCGGCAAGCGCTGGGGGGTGCTCGCGATCGTGATGCTCGCGGCCGCCGCGCCGTTCGTGCTCGGCAACCCGCTGCTGTTGCTGCTGGCCACGGCCTTCGCGGCGGCGATCGGCGCCATCGGGCTGAACCTGGTCACGGGCTACGCCGGGCAGGTCTCGCTCGGCCACGCCTTCTTCGTGGGCCTCGGCGCCTACACCGCCGCCGTGCTGTCCGGCGACCCCGACGCGCGCCTGCTCGGCTTCGGCCTGCCGATGATCGTGTGGCTGCCCGCGGCCGCGCTGGTTCCCGGCCTTGTCGGCCTGATCGTGGCGCCGCTGGCCGCGCGCCTGCGCGGGCTGTACCTGGCGATCGTCACCCTGGGGCTGGTGTTCCTCGGCGAGCACGTGTTCCGTGAGTGGCGCAGCGTGACCGGCGGCCCAGGGGTGGGGCGCGACGGGGTGCAAGCCGCGCTCTTCGGGGTGTCGATCACCGGAGCGGGCGGCGGGCTCGACGGGGCGCAGAAGGCGTACCTGTTCACGTTCGTGCTGCTGCTCGTCGCAGCGCTGCTCGGCCGCAACCTGGCCCGGTCCAAGGTGGGACGCGCGTTCGCCGCCGTGCGGGACCGCGACATCGCCGCCGAGGTGATCGGCGTCAACCTGACCCGCTCCAAGCTCCTGGCCTTCGCGATCTCGTCCGCCTACGCCGGGGTCGCCGGGGCGCTGCTGTACACCCTGACCCGGACGATCGATCCCAACTCGTTCAACCTCCTGATGAGCGTGCGCTTCATCGCCATGGTCCTGATCGGAGGGGTCGCCACCATCTCGGGCTCGATCATGGGGGCACTGTTCATCACGCTCCTGCCCCGCTTCACCCAACTGCTGCCCCGCTTTCTGCCGTTCATCGGCGAGGGGGCGCGCGGCGGCGGCCTGATCTCGACGGCGGACCTGGAGGTCATGCTGTACGGCCTGCTGATCGTCGGCTTCCTGATCTTCGAACCCCGCGGCCTGTTCGGCCTGTGGATCCGCATCCGCAACTACTGGAAGGGCTGGCCCTTCTCTTACTGACACCTGAATGCCGCCCGAGCTTGCGAGGGCGGTTCTCACAATCGGAGGTTGTGGCCATCGCGCAGCGATGGCCATGAGAGGCTGATTCCGGGACCGCTGCGGTCCGGGAGCGAAAGGAAAAGCGCATGACGACAAAGATCAGGACCAAGCGCACGCTGGCGCTGCTCGCCGTCCTCGCATTGCTGGCCACCGGGTGCAGGGACGCGGGCGGCGGCGGTGACGAGGCGCTCGAGGACACCCAGGCCGACCTCACCGAGGAGCCCGCCGACACCGGCGCGCCCACCGAGGCGGACACCGCGATCCAGACCCCCGACGCCACGGACGAGGAGCCCGCCGGCGCGACGGAGGAGGAGACCGACGGCGAGCAGGCCGCGGCCGGCGACGTCGAGTTCGACGTCGGTGTCACCGACCAGGCGTGCCCCGAGGCCGCCAACCCCGACAACGGCTGCATCTATCTCGGCACGATCTCCGACCTGACCGTCGGGCCGTTCGCCGCGCTGGCCAACCCGATCACCGACGCCCAGGCGGCCTTCTGGAGTCGCGTCAACGCCGACGGCGGCATCGGCGGGTTCGACGTCGACGTCTCCGAGCACGTCCGCGACAACGAGTACAACCCCGAGCGTCACAACCAGGAGTACCAGGCCATCAAGGGCGACGTGCTCGCCCTGGCGCAGACGCTGGGCTCACCCACGACCGCCGCGATCATCGACGACATGGAGACCGACCAGATCGTCGGCGCGCCCGCGTCGTGGACGTCGTTGTGGGCGTTCGAGGACGTGATCGTCGAGTCGGGCATCAACTACTGCCTGGAGGCCATGAACCAGGTCGACTACGCCGTGGAGAACGTCGACGGCGGCGTCGGATCGGTGATCGCCGTTGGCTACCCCGGCGACTACGGTGGCGACGCCGCGGCCGGTGTCGCCGTCGCCGCAGAGGCCAACGGGATCGAGTTCACCAACATCGAGACCGGGCAGGGCCCAGACAACCAGGCGGGCGCGATCAGCGGCATCGTCCAGCAGCAGCCGGACCTCGTCATCGTCACGACCGGACCGGCGGACGCCGGGGCCATCGTCGGCCAGACGGCCGCCCAGGGGTACGCCGGGCAGTTCATGTTCACCGGCCCGAGCTGGAACAAGGGCCTGCTCGACAGCCCGGCCGCGCCCGCGGTCGAGAGCCTCGTGCTGCTGTCGGGGCCATGGCCGCCCTACGACGCCGACACCCCAGGGCACGAGGCGATGCGTGAGGCCCTCGGTGACGTCGACCCCAACGAGGGCTACACCTCCGGCTGGGCGTGGAGCTACCCGCTGAGGGCGGCGCTCGAACAGGCGGCCTCCAACGGCGACCTGACCCGAGCCGGGCTGCTGGAGGCCATCGGCCAGATCGAGTCGGTCGACTACGAGGGGATGCTCCCCGAGGGCGCTGGCAACCTTGCCGGCGACCCCAACGAGGCGGTCGTGCGGCAGAGCGTCATCTTCCGCCCGGACCCTGAGGCGGCCACCGGCGCCACGCTGGTGGAGGACTTCTTCACGGGTCCGACCGCAGAGAGCTACGAACTCGAAGGGGCCTGCTTCACGACCACCGGCTGAGTGTGAATCGGCCGCACATGTCGCCGGGAGGGCGAGCAGCACCAGCGTGCCCGGCTTTCGTCGCCGAGTCGGCGTACGCTGGCCTGCCACAGGACCGGCGCTGCCAGGAGGTGTCCCAGATGAGCAGCGAGGCGCCCACGCGGACGGAGGCGCCGGCGACCTCCGATGGGCTCCTGGAGCTGCCCGACGACGGGTGGCGCTACGAGCTGGTCGAAGGGAAGCTCCGCCAGATGTCACCCGCGGGAGGCATGCACGGAATCCTCGCCGCAAGGATCGGCTCCTGCCTCACCGTGTTCGCGCTTGAGAGCGGGATCGGCGAGACGTTCGCGGCGGAGACCGGGTTCCTGCTGTCCCGTGACCCTGACACCGTCCGCGCCCCCGACGCCGCGTTCGTCCGCGGCGACCGCCTGCCCGCACCCGAGGCGCTCGCCGGGTTCCAGGCCATGGCACCCGACCTGGCGGTGGAGGTCGTGTCCCCGGCCGACCGGGCGACGCAGGTCGCCGAGAAGACGGCCTCCTGGCTGGACGCGGGGACCCGGCTCGTGTGGGTGGTCTACCCGGACCGGCGGATGGTGGCCGAGCATCACCCCGACGGCACGGCTCAGCTGCTGCGCGGCGAGCAGACGCTCACCGGTGGCGACGTCATGCCGGGGTTCCGCCTGCCGCTGCCCGAGCTGTTCGGCTGATCCGCACCGCGTCAGCGTGGTCCGCGTCCGGCGCGGCGTGCCGTGTAGGGTGACCGCGTGCCCGGTCCCCACGTGCTCGCGATGGTCCTCGCCGGCGGCGAGGGGAAGCGGCTCGCGCCGCTCACGCTGGACCGGGCCAAGCCCGCCGTGCCGTTCGGCGGCGACTACCGGCTGGTCGACTTCGTGCTGTCCAACCTGGTCAACGGCGGGTACCTGCGCATCGTGGTGCTGACCCAGTACAAAAGCCACAGCCTCGACCGGCACCTGGCCCAGACGTGGCGGCTGTCGCCGCTGCTCGGCCATTACGTCACCCCGGTGCCGGCGCAGATGCGCAAGGGGCCGCACTGGTTCTCCGGTTCTGCGGACGCCATCTTCCAGAACCTCAACCTGCTCGGCGACGAGCGCCCCGACTATGTCATCGTGTTCGGGGCCGACCACATCTACCGCATGGATCCCCGGCAGTTGCTGTCCGACCACATCGCGTCGGCAGCGGGGGTGACGGTCGCGGCGATCCGCGCGCCGCTGGAGCAGGCCGACCAGTTCGGCGTCATCGAGACGGCGGCTGACGGCCGCACCATCTCCGCCTTCCGGGAGAAGCCCAAGGACGCGACGGGCCTGGCCGACGCCCCCGACCAGGTGTACGCGTCGATGGGCAACTACGTGTTCACCGCGTCGGCGCTGATCGAGGCGGTCACGACCGACGCGACCGACCGGGGCTCCCGGCACGACCTCGGCGGGGACATCATCCCGATGATGGTCGAGGCGGGCGAGGCGCGGGTCTACGACTTCGCCGAGAACCTCGTCCCGGGCGAGACCGAGCGCGACAAGTCCTACTGGCGCGACGTCGGGACGCTGGACGCGTACTACGCCGCGCACATGGATCTCATCTCGATCCATCCGGTGTTCAACCTCTACAACCGGCGCTGGCCGATCCTCACCTACCGCGAGCCCTTCCCGCCCGCCAAGTTCGTGTTCAGCGACGAGCGGCGGGTGGGCCACGCGGTCAACTCGATGGTGTGCGCGGGCGTCGTCGTCTCGGGGGGTGAGGTAGCCGGCTCTGTCGTGTCGCCCGGCGTGTTCGTGCACTCCTACGCGCAGGTCGAGGGCTCGGTGCTGATGCAGAACGTCGACGTCGGCCGCCACGCGGTCGTGCGCAACGCGATCATCGACAAGAACGTGCGCGTCCCCGAGGGCGCGCGGATCGGCGTTGACCTCGACCGCGACCGCGAGCGGTTCACCGTCTCCGGCGACGGCATCGTGGTGATCGGCAAGGGCCAGAAGGTGGATGTCTGAGTCGTGACCGCCCGAGCGCCCCGGTGTCGACACCGTGTCGAGATTCCTGCGCTATGCGTGGCTGTTCCGACACAGTGTCAAACCAGCCTACGGAGGCGCACTCACACAATCCCCGGTGGGGCCATCGCGCAGCGATGGCCATGGAGCTGACATGGATTCTCACACTCCTGGGGGTGGCGATCGCGCAGCGACCGTCATGGATGCGCAGGCCCGGTCCCGGCCGCGGGTGGCGGTCCTGACGCGCGAGTTCCCGCCCGAGGTGTACGGCGGCGCGGGCGTGCACGTGGACGGGCTCACGGCGGCGCTGGCCGAGCACGCCGAGGTCGCGGTGCACTGCTTCGGGGCGGCCCGCGACGACCAGCGCGTGGCGGCCACCTACGGGACGTGGGAGGCGCTCGACGGCCGCGGTCCGCACGTGGCGGCGCTGCGCCACCTCGCCACCGACCTGGCGATGGTCGCCGGCGTCGCGCGCGCCGATCTGGTGCACAGCCACACCTGGTACACCAGCCTCGCCGGGGACCTCGCACGCCGCTGCTACGACGTCCCGCACGTCGCCACCACCCACAGCCTGGAGCCGCTGCGGCCGTGGAAGGCCGAGCAGCTCGGCGGCGGCTACGCGCTGTCGTCGTGGGCCGAGCGGACGGGGCTCGAGGGCGCGGACGCGATCATCGCGGTGTCGGCCGGGATGCGCGACGACGTGCTCCGCTGCTACCCGGCCGTCGACCCCGACCGGGTCACGGTGATCCACAACGGCATCGACCCCGACCGCTGGCGCGCGCAGGGCGGGACCGCCGCCGAGGCGATGGGCGTGGACCCGGCGCGGCCGTCCGTGGTGTACGTCGGCCGCGTCACGCGCCAGAAGGGGTTGCCGCTCCTGCTCGACGCCGCGCGCCACCTGGACCCGGAGGTCCAGCTGGTGCTGCTGGCCGGAGCCCCCGACACGCCGGAGATCGCCGCCGAGGTGCGCGCCGGTGTCGAGGCGCTCGGTGATCGCGTCCTGTGGGTCGACCGCATGGTGCCGCAGCCCGAGGTCGCGCAGGTGCTCACTTGCGCCTCCGTCCTCGCCTGCCCGTCGATCTACGAGCCATTCGGCCTGGTCAACCTCGAGGCCATGGCGTGCGGGGTCCCCGTGGTCGCCTCGGCTGTGGGCGGCGTCGGCGAGGTCGTGGTCGATGGCGAGACCGGGCACCTCGTGGCCTTCGAGCCGGGCGACGACCCGTTCGGCTCGCCCGCGGACCCCGAGGGCTTCGCGCTCGCCTTCGCCGAGCGGCTGTCGGCACTGCTCGCCGACCCCGCGGGCGCCGCTGCCATGGGTCGGGCCGGCCGCGCGCGTGTCGAGGCGCATTTCACGTGGTCCGCGATCGCCGCCAGGACCGCCGGGCTCTACCGGTCGCTGCTGGCCTGACCGCCGCGCCATGCCACCGACGACCGGGCCGGGTCAGTCGATGTCGGGCTCCAGGTAGATCACGCGGGCGATCGGCACGGTTTCGCGGATGCGCCGCTCCGCGTCGTCGATGCAGCGCACCACCTCGGCGAACCCGAGGGTGCCGTCCATCCGCACCTTGCCGGCGACGAGCAGCTCGTCCGGGCCGAGGTGCTGGGTCTGCAGGTGGAGCAGCTCGGTCATCCCCGGGGTGGCCCCGATGGCCTGTTCGATGGTGGCGACGTGCGCCGGGGTGGCGCTCTCGCCCAGCAGCAGGCTGCGCATCTCGTAGGCGAGCACCGCGGCGATGACGCCGAGCAGCACGCCGATGGCCAGCGTCGCGTAGGCGTCGTAGACCGCGTCGCCGGTGAGCGTCGACAGGCCCACCCCGGTGAGCGCGAACACCAGCCCGAACAGCGCGCCGATGTCCTCCAGCAGGATGACGGGGATCTCGGGGCTTCGCGCGTGCCGGATGTAGGACCACCAGCCGGCGTCGCCCTTCTCCAACCTGGCCTCGTTGGCGGCGACGCGCAGCGCCTGGCTCTCCAGCGCGATCGCGATCAGCAGGATCACGACGGCGACGAGCGGGGAGGCCAGCTCATGCGGGTCGCGCAGCTTGCTGACGCCCTCGTACAGGGAGAACAGCGACCCGAGCGAGAACAGCACCAGCGCGACCACGAAAGCCCAGAAGTAGCGCTCACGCCCGTAGCCGAACGGGTGCCGCCGCGTGGCCTCCCGCTTTGCCCAGCGGCCGCCGAGCAGCAACAGGCCCTGGTTGCCGCTGTCGGCGGCGGAGTGCACGGCCTCGGCGAGCATCGAGCTGGCGCCGGTGATGAGGAAGCCGACGAGCTTCGCGGCCGCGATGCCGAGGTTGGCGAACAGCGCGACGACGACCGCCTTGGTGCCGTGCCCTGATCCTCCCGCCAAGCCGCGCTCCCGCCTGCTCGCCTCGCTCGAAGGCGCGGATGCTAGCGCGCGGGCAGCGCGGCCTCCCACTCGGCCTCTGATTCATCCGCACCGCCGACGACCCCATGGCCACGAGTCCCCCCGGTCAGCTCGCGCGGATCAGCCTGTCGAGGCGCCCATCCGGACGTCCGGGGCGCCCATGCGGGCGGCGTCGGCGGTGGCGTCGTCGGTCTGCCGCTGGGAGGAGCGCTCGGCCTCGACACGGGCCAGGTAGTGCTCCACCTCACGCTCGCGGGTGGTCTCGTCCCAGCCGAGCGCGCGACCCATCAGCTCGGCAGCCTGCCCGGCGGCCGTGACCCCCCTGTCCCACGTCTCGATGGAGATGCGGGTGCGGCGCGTGAGCACGTCGTCGAGGTGCAGCGCGCCCTCGTGGCTGGTCGCGTAGACGACCTCGACGGCCAGGTAGTCGTCCGCCCCGTCGAGCGGCCGGCCGAGCGCGGCGTCCTCGCCGACCAGATCGAGCAGCTCGGAGACCTTGCTGCCGTAGCGGCCGAGCAGGTGCTCGATTCGCGCGACGTGCACGCCCGAGCCGGCGGCCAGGCGGTGACGAGCGTTCCACAGCGGTCGGTAGCCGTCGGCCCCGAGCAGTGGGACCTCGGCGGTCGGTGACGGCGGCACCTTGCGATCAAGCGCCCGCGCGGCCGCGTCGACAGCGTCAGCCGCCATGACCCGATAGGTCGTGTACTTGCCGCCCGCGACGGTCACCAGGCCGGCCACGCCCTGCACGACGGCGTGCTCGCGGGACAGCTGGCTGGTCGCCTCCGACTCGCCGGACAACAGCGGCCGCAGCCCGGCGTACACCCCTTCGACGTCGGCTGGGGACAGGGCGGTGGACAGGACGGCGTTGACGCGCTCCAGCAGGTAGTCGATGTCCGTGCGGCTGGCCGCCGGGTGGCCCTTGGCCAGGTCCCAGTCGGTGTCGGTCGTGCCGATGATCCAATGGCGCTGACGCGGCGGCGACGGCCACGGGATCACGAACAGCACGCTGGACTCGGTGCGCAGGATCATCCCGGTGTCGGCGTGGATGCGGTCGCGGGGAACGACCAGATGGACGCCCTTGGAGGCGCGCACCCGGATGCGGCCGCGGCCCGCCAGCTCCTGGACGTCGTCGGTCCACACGCCGGAGGCGTTCACCACGACGCGGGCGCGGACCGCGAGCTCGTCGCCGCCCTCGAGGTCGTGGACCACGGCGCCGACGACACGCTCCCCCTCGCGCAGGAACCCCACCACGCGGGCGCTGGTCGCGACGGCCGCCCCGTACGCCGCCGCGGTGCGTCCGACGGTCAGGGTGTGCCTGGCGTCGTCGACCTGGGCGTCCCAGTACTGGATGGCGCCCACCAGCGCCCCGCGCTTGAGCGCCGGCGCGACGCGCAGCGCCCCGGAGCGGGTCAGGTGGCGATGCCGCGGCAGCGCATGATCGCGAGTGAACAGCCCCGCCATGCCGTCGTACAGCGCGACGCCGGCGCCGACGTAGGCGCGCTCCCAGACGGGATGCGTCAGGGGGTACAGGAACGGGACCGGCTGCACCAGGTGCGGGCACAGGCGCGACAGGAGCAGCTGGCGCTCGCGCAGCGCCTCGCGGACCAGCCCGAAGTTCAGCTGCTCGAGGTAGCGCAGGCCGCCGTGGATGAGCTTGCTCGAGCGGCTCGACGTGCCCGCGGCCCAGTCGCGCTGCTCCACCAGTCCGACGTCCAGGCCCCGGCTGGCGGCGTCGAGGGCGACACCCGCTCCGGTGACGCCGCCGCCGACGACCAGCACGTCGAGGGTCCCTGACGCCATGCGCGCCAGCGACGCGCGGCGATGCCCGAGATCGAGCCGCTCGGGCGCTGGAGGGCTGGCTGCGGTCGCATCGGAAGCCCGGGACGAGGCCGAGGGAGCCGTCACACGGGCTGCTCGGCGTCGCGCTGCGCGCCGGGGTGGGCGACGAGGCGCGCCGCCGTCGCGGTGACCCGCGCCCATGCGGCCTCGACGTGACGGCGCTCGGTGCGGGTGCCTCCGACCGCCAGGCGCAGCGTGTACGCCCCGTCCAGGCGCGTGTGGGTGCAGTACAGCTCGCCGGAGTCGTTGAGCGCGGCGAGCAGCCGCTCGTTGAGCGCGTCGCCGCCCAGGCGCCGGAAGCAGACCAGCGACAGCGGCGCGGGCGCCGCGAGGGTGAAGTCGGGGTGCGCGACGACTTGCTGAGCGAGCCAGCTGGCGGCCTCGACGTGCTCGCGGATGTGGGCGCGCAGCCCCTCCAGGCCGTAATGGCGCAGCACGAACCACAGCTTCAGCGCGCGGAACCGGCGGCCGAGGGGCACCTGCCAGTCGCGGTAGTCGATCACGTCACCCGAGGCTGTGGCGGCATTGCGCAGGTACTCCGGCAGGATGCCGAGCGCGCCGACCAGCGCGGCCCGGTCGGCGACGTAGAACAGCGTGCAGTCGAAGTTGGTGAGCAGCCACTTGTGGGCGTTGGTGCAGTAGCTGTCGGCCAGCTCCAGTCCCGCGTGGATCCAGCGCAGCTCCGGGCAGACGGCCGCGACACCCGCGTAGGCGGCGTCGACGTGCAGCCACACCCGGTGCCGGCGGCAGACCTCCGCGATCTCGGGGAGCGGGTCGAGCGCCGACGACGAGGTGGTCCCGACCGTGGCGACCACCATCACGGGCTCCACGCCCGCGGCCCGGTCGGCCTCCAGCGCCGCGTCGAGCGCAGCGGGCGACAGCGCGTGCTCGCCGTCGACCGAGACGGTGCGCAGCGCGTCGCTGCCCAGGCCCGCGATGCGGACCGCCTTCTCGATCGACGAGTGCGCCTGCGCCGTCGCGTACACGGCCAATGGGCGGTCGATCCCGGTGCAGTTGATGGCTCCGGCGGTGGCGCGCTCACGCGCCGCGAGCAGGGCGCACAGCACGGCGCTGGACGCCGAGTCGGCGATCGTGCCGCCGCCGGGACCGTCGGAGCGGAAGACCTCCGGCAGGCCGAGCGCCGTGACCATCCAGTCGAGCAGGTGCGCTTCGAGCTCGGTGCAGGCGGGGCTGGTGGCCCACAGCATCCCCTGGACACCGAGGCCCGCCGACAGCAGCTCGCCGAGCACCGCCGGTCCGGAGCTGTTGGCCGGGAAGTAGGCGAACCAGCTGGGGTGCTGCCAGTGCGCGAGCCCGGGGACCACGATCCGCTCGACGTCGGCCAGCACGTCCGCGAACGGCTCCCCGCGCTCGGGCGGCTCGGGCGGCAGCTGGCGGCGCACCCACCCTGGCTCGACCTGCGCGGTGACGGGACGGTCCTCGACGCCGTCGAGGTAGTCCGCGATCCAGTCGACCAGGTCGTGCCCGTGGAGGCGGAACGCCTCGGCGCTCATGTGGGGTGCTGGCATGCTCGCCGAGTCTAGTCTAGTGCTCCTCCGTCAGCTGTCCGCCGCCGCCTCGACGACCTTGCGGGCCAGGTGGTCGGGCACCTCCTGGTGGTGGCTGTAGCTCATGATGACGGTGCCCGCGCCGCTCGAGAGGCTGCGCAGCTCCCCGATGTAGGCGAGCAGCTCGGCCTCCGGCACCTGGGCATGGACCCTGGTGCGGCCGGGCGCGGCCGGCTCGGTGCCCGTGATGCGGCCGCGGCGGCTCGACAGGTCCCCCAGCACGTCGCCGGTCAGCGCGTCGGGCACGGTGACCGCCATGTCCATCACAGGTTCGAGGAGGGCGACGCCCGCATCGGCGGCGGCCTCGCGGAACGCCAGCGAGCCCGCGACCTCGAACGCCATCTGCGATGAGTCGACCGAGTGGTGCTTGCCGTCGAGGAGGCTGACCTCCACGTCGACGACCGGGTAGCCGGCCAGCACCCCGTTCGCCATGGCTTCGCGCACACCCTTCTCGACACTCGGGATGAACTGGTTGGGAATGACACCGCCGACGATCCTGTCGTGGAAGGTGAACCCCGCGCCGCGGTCGAAGGGAGCGACCTCGATGTGGGCGACGCCGTACTGGCCGTGGCCGCCGGACTGCTTCACGTGGCGGCCGACCCCGGCGCCCGGGCCGCGCAGCGTCTCCCGGTACCCGACCCGGCGCGGCACCTGCTCGACGGCGACGCCGAACTTGCGCCGCAGCCGGGCGATCGTGACGTCGACATGGCCTGGCCCGAGCGTGTGCAGCACCGTCTGGCGGGTCTCGGGATCGCGCTCGACCCGCACCACCGGGTCCTCCTCCCCCAGTCTGGCCAGCGCGATCGACAGCTTGTCCTCGTCGCTGGCGGTGACCGGCTCGATCGCGACCCGGTGATAGGGCTCAGGCAGGCGCACGGGCGGGACGGCGAACGGCGCACCCTCGGCGTGCAGCGTGTCACCGGTGCACACGCCGTCGAGCTTTGCGACAGCGACGAACTCGCCGGCGGAAGCCCGCTGGACGGGCGTCTGCTCCTTGCCCTGGAGCGTGAACAGGTGGTGCATCCTGACGCTGTCGCCACTGCGGGCGACGGTGAGCACGTCGTCGGCGGCGAGCGTGCCGCTCACGACGCGCAGCAGGTTGACGCGCCCGAGGTAGGGGTCGGACGTCGTCTTGGCGACGTAGCAGGCGACCGGGTCGTCCAGGGCACGGGTAGCGGGGGAACCGTCCGGGCCGAGCCCGGTGACGGGGCTGCGGTCCACGGGGGATGGACCCTCGTCGACCAGGAAGTCCAGGAGCAGCCGGGGGCCGATCTCGAGCGCGACCGCCCCGCACAGCACCGGGAAGAAGCCGCAGGTGGCGATGCCGTGCGCGAACACGTCGGCGAGCTGTTTGGGGTCGCCGATCTCGCCATCGAGGTAGCGCTCCAGCAGCGCGTCGTCGTTCTCCACGATCGCCTCGACCAGGTGCTCGCGGTTGCGGGCCGCCTGCTCGGCGCGCGACTCGGGCACCGGTCCGTCCGCGCGTTCGCCAGCCTCGAGTGTCACGGCGGTGCCGTGGAGCAGGTCGATCACGCCGTTGAACTCGCGGGCCACGCCGACCGGCATGTGCACCGGGGCGAGCGGCCTGCCGTACCGCTCGCGCAGGGCGTCGATCGTGCGCTGGTAGGTGGCGTTGTCCCGGTCGAACTTGTTGATCAGCACCGCTCGCGGCAGGCCGAGCTCCGCGCACGCGGCCCACAGCTCGTCGTGCTGGGCTTGGACGCCGACGCTGGCGTCCACGACGAAGACCGCCATGTCCGCCGCCGGCAGCGCCGGGTAGGCGTCGCCGACAGCATCAGGGCCACCGGGCGCGTCGAGCAGGTTGACCCGGTGGCCCTTCCACTCCATGGAGGCCGTGGCGAGCGCGAGGGAATGCCCGCGGTCGACCTCCTCCGGCTCGTGGTCGAAGGTTCCCCCCCGCCCGGCCTGCTCGCCGTTCGCGGCTGCGAGCATCGCCTCCGCGAGCGCGGTCTTGCCGGCGCCGGTGTGCCCGAGCAGGATCACGTCGCGGATCCGGACGGTGGGGCTCGGATCCCTGCCGGTCATGGTCCGCCTCACCTCCTGCTCGAGGCCCCGGAGCCACGCGAGACGCGGCCCTCTGCGCGGTGCGAGCGCGCTCATCGTAGGTGCGCACCGGTCCGCTGAACAGGGGGGACTACAGGCGGCCGACGACGTGGTCGACGCAGGCGGTGAGCGCCTCGACGTCGGCATGGTCGATCGCGGGGAACGTGGCGATGCGCAACTGGTTGCGGCCGAGCTTGCGGTACGCCTCGATGTCCACGACGCCGTGGCGGCGCAGGATGCCCGTCACGATGTCGGCCGCCACCCCGTCGTCGAGGTCGACGGTGCACACGACCGGGCTGCGCTGCGCGGGATCGGCGACGAACGGGGCCGCCCAGGAGCGGCTCTGCGCCCAGCCGTACAGGTGGCTGGACTTGGCGAGGCAGCTCTGCGCCGCCCAGGCGATCCCGCCCTGGCCGTTCATCCAGTCGAGCTGCTCGGCCATCAGGAACAGCGTCGCGACCGCGGGCGTGTTGTAGGTCTGGTCGCTGGCCGCGTTGTCCCTGGCGACGGTGAGGTCGAGCGTGGCGGGCGCGTGCCGGCCGCTCGCGGCGATCGCGGCCACCCGGTCCAGCGCCGCCGGCGAGCACAGCGCGGCCCACAGGCCGCCCTCGCTGGCGAAGCACTTCTGGGGTGAGAAGTAGTACGCGTCCGCGTCGACCGGGTCGAAGGCGATCCCCCCCGCGGCGCTGGTGGCGTCGACGAGCACCAGCGCGTCCCCGCCAGGGTCGGGTCGCCGGACCGGCATGGCCACGCCGGTGGACGTCTCGCAGTGGGTCAGCGCGTAGGCGTCGACCCCCTCGACCGGCTCCAGGACCGGGTGCGTGCCTGGCGGGCTCTCCACCACGACCGGCTCCTCCAGCCATGGCGTGCCGGCCACCGCCCTGGCGAACTTCGTCGAGAACTCACCGAACACCGCATGCGCGCTGCGACGCTCGATGAGGTGGTGGGCCGCGGCGTCCCAGAACAGGGTGGCGCCACCGTTTCCCAGCAGCACCTCGTAGCCGGCCGGGAGCCCGAAGAACACGTCGAGGCCCTCCCGCACGCGGCGCACCTGGTCCTTGACCGCAGGGCGCCGGTGGCTGGTCCCCAAGAGCGCCGGGGCGGCCGCGGACAGTGCCTCGACCGCCTCCTGGCGGATCTTGGAGGGGCCGCAGCCGAAGCGCCCGTCGACGGGCAGCAGGTCGGCGGGGACGGTGATGTCGGGCAGGCTCATCGCGAACGCTCGAAGGTCGGCGGTGTCGGCGGAAGCGGAGCGGGGGCCGCCTGGCACACTGTGCCCCAGCCCGCCCCGACCGGCCACTCGCGGCGCCGTTGGAACCGGGGAAGGGGAGCGAGGCGATCCAGGAATCCGGGAGAGGAGGCACGGGCATGGACCTGCTCATCCTGGGCTCTGAGGAGGTCGTCCCCCTCGAGTCGTGCACCTGGAGCGCCGTGGCGGGAGCGACCATGCTGCGCGCACCGGACGGACGCGTGCTCGCCCCGGCGTTCCGGGCGCGCGCGGTGGATCTGGGGAACCGACCGCTGCCCGACGAGGCCGACGACGACGCCCTCGCGGCGCTGGTCCTCGAGTGGGTGGGGCGCGTGCGGGCGCACGACTGGAGCGACCTGCGCGGCGCGCCGCTGGAAGCGGACGACGACTGGCTGGACCTGCGCTCCGCCATGGTGCGGGTCGGCTGGGGTCCCGTCGCCGCGCAGGCCGCATGGGAGGCGTGCCGCGAGCGGCCGTACGCCAAGCAGTTGCCCACGGCGGCGGCGTGGGCCGCGGCCGGATGGGTCGTCCCCGCCGCGCCTGGGGAGCCCGATCCCGCCTTCGCCCACCCCGTCCTCGAGGCGCGCGGCCTCCTGCGCTGGGCCTACATCGGCCGCTGGGGCCAGCCGGTGG
Source organism: Euzebyales bacterium (assembly GCA_013695145.1). Lineage (GTDB taxonomy): Bacteria > Actinomycetota > Nitriliruptoria > Euzebyales > Egibacteraceae > JACDBB01. The sequence continues at coordinate 12,836 of JACDBB010000211.1, read as the reverse complement.
CGGTGCCCGACGGGCCACCGCCAGGCGACGCCGAGCCCGCGGATCTGGGCTGGGCGGACGTGGTGAGCCGCCTGCGCCAGGACCACTACACGCAGGCCACGCTGGCCGACGCGGCCGAACTCGCCTCCGACCTCCTTCTCCGCGAGGGGCTGGGGCCGACCAACCCGCTGGAGGCGGAGGACGAAGCGCTGCCCGACCGCGATGTCGCGGCGGCCACCACGCACGCGAGCGGCGTGATCCGCGCCGCCGCGTGGTTCCTCCTGCGCGAGGAGGCCGACAGCTGGCTGGCCTGCGCGTACGCGGAGTGCCAGCACCACTGGGCGGTCGAGGCCGAGGAGGACGCCTACGAGCTGGATGAGGTGCTCGAGCTGGCCGGGCACGGGGTCGCGAACCCTGTCGATGCCGCCTACCAGCGTCGCCGGCTGCTGACCCTCGCGTTCGGCGACGTCCGCGACGTCCCGCTGGCCGGCGCCGGCGACCTCGACGACTTCATCGCGTTCTACACCGGCTGGGTCGACCACGGCCGCCCCGAGGAGGACTTCGAGGCCGCCGCGGCCGAGCTCCGCGGCGACGACGCGTGAGGCGACGGGTGCGCACGATCTCATCTTCCGCGCTCTGCAGGCCCCGCGTCCTACAGGCCAACGGGGGCGATGCGGATGATGCGGTCGTCGTCCTGCGCGGGATCGCCGCGGCCGTCGCGGTTGTTGGTCAAGAGCCACAGGGCGCCGTCCGGCGCCTGGACCACCTGACGGATGCGGCCGAGCTCGCCGACGAACAGCTCCTCGGACTCGACGACGGCGCCCGCGGCGTCGAGGGCGAGCCGCCACAGCCGCTCGCCGCGCAGCGCAGCGACGAACAGGTCGCCCTCCCACTGCGGGATGGCGCCGTCCGTGAGCACCGCGAGACCGCTCCACGAGGCGTCGGCGGGCTGACGGACGAAGATCGGATCGACGAAGCCGTCCTCCCCCGCCTCGCCGGTCACGACCGGCCAGCCGTAGTTCGCGCCCGGCTCGATGCGGTTGATCTCGTCGTCACGATCGGGCCCGAACTCGCTTGCGAACAGCGCGCCATCGGCGTCGAACGCGAGACCCTGCACGTTGCGGTGGCCCAGCGACCACACCGGTGAGCTGGGCGTCGGGTTGTCGTCTGGGACCTCGCCCTCCGGCGTGAGCCTCAGCACCTTGCCCGCCAGCGACTCGGGGTCCTGGGCCGACTCGGACGCGCCCGCGTCGCCGGTGCCCACGTAGAGCATCCCGTCCGGGCCGAACGCCAGCCTGCCGCCGTTGTGGATGCGAGCTCTGGGGATCCCGGTGAGCACCGGCTCCGGCTCGTCGCCGGGCACGAAGCGCACGATGCGGTTGTCCTCGGAGGTGCTCAGATAGGCGTACAGCAGGGGTTGGTGGCCTGCGTCTTCCGTGGCCGGCGCCACGGCCAGCCCGAGCAGCCCGCCCTCCCCCTGCGACTCGACGGGCAGCGTCTGGAGCTCGGTGACCGCGCCGTCGTCGGCGACCTCGGACACGACGCCGGTGTCCCGCTCGGTCAGCAGGACGCGCCCCTCGGCGGTGAAGACCACCTCCCACGGGGCCTCGAGGCCGCTCGCCACCACCGTCGCTTCCAGCTCGGCCTCCTCGACGTCGCCTGGCGCCTGGGTGGCGGCGCTGGTCGGGGTCGAGGGCGGCGCACCGGTCGGCGAGGGCGAGGTCGGCCCGCTCGGCCTGGTGGGCGGCGGGGTGGTGGGAGCCGGTTCGGTCGCGGGCTCGGTGGCCGGCTCGCGGGTCCGCAGCGGGATGTTTCCCATCCCCTCACCGGCACCCTGCTCCTGTTCGCCGCGGCAGGCGGCGAGCAGAAGCGCGACCATGGCGAGGGCGGCGACTGCGCGCATGAGAGCGTGATCCTCGTCGGCTGGGGTGGCCCACCCATCCTGCCCGCAGGGTCTCGGCGCCGCTACGGCGCTCGAAGCGTGACCTCCCGTGGCCGCAGTGTGCCTGACTGCCGCCCTGGGTCAGCGTCACGACTCAGCGCGGATGGGCGCGAAGCCGGTCGCCAGGGGCTGGTCGCACAGCTCGGCGACTGCGGTGTACAGCCGCTCCGTGAAGATCCGCCGCGACCGGCCGGTCGGCTCGGGGGGCGCCAGCGCGGGACCGAACCGCGCCGCGACCATCTCCGGCGGTGGCCGCCGCCGCGACGGCCCCTGGCCCCGCGGCCACACCTGCGCCGTACCGCGCAGGCCGACCGGCACGACAGGAGCGCCGGCGGCCGCGGCCACCCGCGCCACACCGCTTCGGAACCGGAACAGCCGTCCCGTGGGCGAGCGGGTGCCCTCTGGGAACACGCCGATGACCTCACCGGCGCGCAGCAGCCCGACGATCTCGTCGAGCGCAAGCATGTCCGCGCGTCCGCGGTCCACAGCGATCATGCCGAAGAAGGTGTTGACCCGCCCCACCGCGCCATGGGCCAGCTCCGCCTTGCCGAGGAAGCGCATGGCCCTGGGGCTGGCGGCGGACAGCAGGTAGTGGTCCAGGAACGATCGGTGGTTGGCTGCCAGCAGGACGCCGCCCATGCCCGGGACGTGGTCGCGGCCCTCGACGTCGGCCCGCAGCCAGCGCAGCACGGGTGGACCGACCCAGCGGTGGGCGAAGCGCATGCCGGACGTGGGCACTTGGAGGCGCTAGGCGAAGAGGCCGCCGTCGACCTGCACGACGGCGCCGTTGACGTAGGTGGCCGCGTCGCCGCACAGGAACCCGATGACGGCCGCGACCTCCTCGGGCGTGCCGAGCCGGCCAGCCGGGATCTGGAAGGCGCCCGCGTCGATCTCGGCGGTCATGGCGGTCTCGATGAACCCCGGCGCCACAGCGTTGACTGTGATGCCGCGCTTGCCGACCTCGCGCGCGAGCGCCTTGGTGAGGCCGACCAGCCCCGCCTTGCTGGCGGCGTAGTTGGCCTGGCCCGGGTTGCCGTGCAACCCGACCACACTGGTGACGTTGACGATGCGTCCCGTCCGGGCGCGCAGCATGCCGCGCAGCGCCGCGCGGGACAGCGCGAACGCAGCGGTCAGGTTCACCTGCAGGGTCAGCGCGAACGCAGCGTCGGTCATCGACAGGGCGAGCCCGTCCGCCGCGACGCCGGCGTTGTTCACCAGCACAGCGACGCCACCGACCTCGTCGATGGCGGCCAGCAGCGGGTCCGCGTCCTCCCGCAGGTCCGCGGCGACCGCGCGGGCGTCCACCCCCGCGGCTGCGCAGGCGTCGACCGTCCGCGCCGCGCCATCGGCGTCGGCGCCGTAGTGCACCAGCACGTCCCGCCCCTGCGCGGCCAGCGCGGCCGCCGTGGCGGCGCCGATTCCCTTGCTCGCACCGGTGACGAGCGCCCAGTTGGATGCGGTGCGGGGCACTAGAGCTCCTCGGGTCTGGTGACGGTGCGGCGGTCCAGGTCGCGGTCGATGCGCTTGACCATGCCGGTCAGCACCGCGGAGGCGCCGAGCTCCACGATCTCCGTGACGCCGAGCCCGGCGAGGGTTCCGACCGTCTCCCGCCACCGGACGGGGGCCGTCAGCTGCGCCCGCAGCAGGTGCGGCCACTCGGCCGCGGCGGTGTGGGGGCGCGCGTCGACGTTGGCGACGACCGGAACCGCGGCCTCGGCGAACCCGGCCGCGTCGAGCGCCTCACCGAACGGCTGCACCGCGGATTCCATGTGCGGGCTGTGGTAGGCGGCGCCGACGTCGATCGAGATCACCTTGCCGCCGGCCTCGGACAAGCGATCGCGCAGCGCCGCGAGGGCGCGGCGGGCGCCGGCGACGACAACCTGCCCTGGGGCGTTGTCGTTGGCGATGTGCGCACCGAACTCGCCGGCGGCCGCACGCACATCGTCGACGTCGAACCCGAGGCAGGCGACCATCGTGCCAGGCGACGCGTCCGCCGCGGCCTGGGTGTGCCGCGCACGCGCGTCCACCAGCCGGAGTCCGTCGGCGAACGACAGCACACCGGCGGCGGCGAGCGCGTCGTACTCGCCGAGCGAGTGCCCGGCCGCGGCGACGGGCTCCGCTCCTCCCGCGGCCAGCCAGCCCTCCAGGACGACCGCGCCGTGCACGAACAGGGCGACCTGGCAGCTGGCCGGTGCGCGCAGCTCGTCGGCGTCGGCCTCGAGGCCCAGGCGCGTGGTGTCCCTGCCAAGGACCTCATCGGCCTCGGCCCAGCGGGCGAACCCGGGGTGGTCCCGCCATGGCGCGGCCATCTGGGGTCGCTGGCTCCCCTGGCCGGGGAAGACGAGCGCGGTGGGCATGGGTCGACCTCTAGATCCGTGAATGCGCCCGAGCTTGCGAGGGCGATTCTCCGTATGCCGGTTGTGGCGGTCGCGCAGCGACCGTCATGTGAACGCTGGTCCGTGAATCGCGAAGCCTGCGGCGCGGTTCTGGAGATCTCGATTGTGGCCATCACGCGGCGGTGGCCACCGAATGCTGGTCATCCGGGCGACAGGTGGTGGCCCCTCACCCTACCGCCCCGCCGACGCAGGGCTGGCCGGCTCATCGGGCCGCCGCGCGGAAGGCGAGCACGGCGTTGTGGCCTCCGAAGCCGAACGAGTTCGACAGCGCCGCGCGGATGGTGATCTTGCGGGGCTCGCCGCGCACGACGTCGATGTCACAGGCGGGATCCTGCCGCTCGAGGTTCAGCGTCGCCGGCACGATCCCGTCGCGCATGGCCAGCACGGTCGCGACCGCCTCTACCCCCCCGGCCGCGCCCAGCAGGTGCCCGATCGCCGACTTGGTGCTCGTCACGGCGATCGCGTCGGCCGCCGAGCCGAACACGCGCCGCAGCGCAGCCGCCTCGGCAGCGTCGTTGGCAGGGGTGGAGGTGCCATGGGCGTTGACGTGATCCACCTCGGCGGGGTCCACGTCGCCGTCAGCCAGCGCCGTCCGCAGCGCGCGCGCCGCCCCCGTGCCCTCGGGAGATGGCTGAGTCGCATGGTGCGCGTCGTTGGAGCTGCCATAACCGACCAGGCGCGCGAGCACCCGTGCACCGCGTGCCGCCGCGTGGTCGGCCCGCTCCAGCACGACGAGTCCTGCGCCCTCGCCGTTGACGAAGCCGTCGCGAGCGACGTCGAACGGCCTGCTGGCTCGCTCCGGCGCCTCGTTGCGCCGGCTCAGCGCCCCGGCCGCGGCGAACCCCGCCATGGTCACCTGAGTGATCGCCGCCTCCGCACCCCCTGCGACGACGACGTCTGCGCGCCCGGCGCGGATCGAGTCCAGCGCCACACCAATGGCGTCACCGGACGACGCGCACGCCGACACCACGGCCATTGCGGGGCCCTGCAGCCCGTGGCGGATCGCCACCTGGCCGGCGCCCATGTTCAGCGGCAGCGCGATGGACAGGTACGGACGCACCCTGCTTGGGCCGCCGGTCCGCAGGCGGTCGTGCTGCTCGCTCACCTCGTTCACGGCGCCGATCCCCGACGCGATCATCGCCCCGACACGGGCCGGGTCCAGCCCGTCGACCAGCGGCAGGCGCAGCGCTCCACCTGGCCCCTCCACCAGCCCGGCGCCCCGCAGCGCCTCCTCAGCGGCCACCAGCGCGTACTGGGCGAATGGGTCGACCTGCCGGACGAGCTTGCGGGGCAGGTGCGAACGGGGATCGAAGCCTGGGACCTCGCACGCGAAGCGCACCGCGAACCCCGTGGGGTCGAACCGGCTGATCGTCCGCGCGGTGCTGTGGCCGGCGACCAGCCCGTCCCAGAGTGCGCTGACGCCGACCCCGTACGGTGTCACGGCACCCAGGCCAACCACCACCACGTCCGGCCGGTGGCGGCTGCTCAGCATCGCGATGATGCGTCCTATCCTTCGCCTGTCAGCGTTCAAGGTTCGAGTTCGTGGCCACCCCGCCTCCCGGACGGGTCGCGGCGGTCCCATGGTCGACCGCGTCACGATTCGATGGCCTTTGAACCGTCCTCCGCGATCTGCCAGCCACCGCCGACCCCACCAGGAGCAGGACCCGCATGACCCTCGTCCCCGCCGTGGAGGTGGTCGACCTCACCAAGCGCTACGGCGCGGTGACGGCCGTGGACGGGCTGTCGTTCACGGTGCCCGAGGGGGCGTGCCTGGCGGTGCTGGGCCCGAACGGCGCCGGCAAGACCACCACCGTGGAGTGCCTGGAGGGGTTCCGCAGGCCCGACGGCGGCCGCGTGCGCATCCTCGGGCGGGACCCGGTCGCCGACCGTGATGTCGTCCTGCCCCTGCTCGGCGTGATGCTTCAGGGCGGCGGCGCCTACCCGGCCGCGAGCCCCCGCGAGCTGGTGCGCCTGTACGCCCGCTACTACCGAGAGCCGCTGGACCCCGACCGCCTGCTGGAGCGCGTCGGCCTCGTCGGGCCCCCGGCGGACGCGCGCGTCCGGACCCTGTCCGGTGGCGAGCGCCAGCGGCTGTCCCTGGCGCTGGCGCTGGTGGGGCGACCACAGGTGGCCTGCCTCGACGAGCCGACGGCCGGCATGGACCCCGTCGCGCGCGCGGACACCTGGCGGCTCCTGGCCGAGCTGCGCGCCAGAGGGGCGACCGTGCTGCTGACCACCCATGCCCTTGACGAGGCCGAGGCGCTGGCCGACGAGGTCGCCATCGTCCACCGCGGCCGCCTGCGCGCCATCGACCGGCCAGAGCGCCTGGCCGCAGGGGCCGGCGACCGAATCGAGGTCACCTACGAGGGCGACGTCGATCCAGACGAGGTCGCGCGCCTGGTCGGCGCCCGCGTCGAGGCGGCGGGTCCGGGACGGCTCGTGCTCGCCGCCGACCGCGCGGCGATCGCCCCGGTCGCCGCGTGGTTCGCCGAGCACCGCGTGCCGCTGGCGAGCATCGGACCGGCGGGCGGCGGCCTCGAGGCCGCCTACCTGCGCCTGGTCGCCGACGACGTGAGACCGCCGCTCCCGCACGATCGGGGCGACATCCCGTCCACCGTGGAGGACGGGTGAGCCTCGCCCGCCTGCGCGCGCAGACCGCCTTCGAGGCGCGCCTGCTCCTGCGCAACGGCGAGAACCTGCTCGCGACCATGATCATCCCCGTGGGCCTGTTGGTGTTCTTCTCGCTCGTGCGGGTGCTGCCCTCCGGCGGCCAGGCGCCCGCGGCGTTCCTGGCGCCAGGCGTGCTCGCGCTGTCCGTGGTGGCGGCCGGAGTGGTGTCGCTGGGCATCTCGACGGGCTTCGAGCGCTCCTACCTGGTGCTCAAGCGCCTCGGCGCCACACCGCTGCGGCGCGCCGAGCTGGTCGCGGCCAAGGTGCTGGCGGTCCTCGGCGTCCAAGCGCTCCAGGCCGTCGCGATCACGGCTGCGGGCCTGATGCTCGGATGGCGGCCGGACGTCGGGCCGGCCAGCCTGGCGCTGGCCGTGACGGCCTGGCTGCTGGGCACCGCGGCGTGCTGCGGGCTGGGCCTCGCCCTGGCCGGGCGGCTGCCCGCCCTCGCGACGCTCGCGATCACGAACGGGCTGTTCATCGTGCTGCTGCTGTGCAGCGGCATCATCTTCCCGCTCGACGTGCTGCCGGCGCCGCTGCGGGTGGGGGCGCAGCTGCTGCCGGCCGCCCCGCTGGCGGAGCTGCTGCGCGCGGCGCTCGGCCCCGAGCCGCTCGCCGCGGGAGCGGTGCTGATGCCGCTGGCCGTGCTGACCACCTGGGCCCTCGCGGCCCCCTGGGTCGCCGCGCGCGTCTTCCGCTGGGAGTGAGACCGCCGCGGCCTCAGCCCTGGATGACGGCGTCGACGGCCATCGCGGTGAACAGCAGGCCGAGGTAGGTGATCGAGTAGCGGAACAGGCCCATCGCGACCCTCTCCGCGGCGGAGGTGTCCCCGGCCCCGCCATACGTGCGGACCAGCCGCATCGCGTGGGCCAGGAACACCCCGCCCAGCAGCAGCGCCGCAGACAGGTACAGCGCGCCCATGCCGCCGATCGGACCGAAGATCAGCGTGACCGCGACCATCAGGATCGAGTACAGCAGGATCTGGCGTGCGGTCTCGGCGCCGGTGCGGACGACCGGGAGCATCGGCACCCCGGCGCGCGCGTAGTCATCGCGGTACTTGATCGCCAGCGCCCAGAAGTGCGGCGGCGTCCAGTAGAAGACGATCGCGAACAGCACCCACGCGGGGAGCCCGACCTCCCCGGTGACGGCGGCCCAGCCGACCAGCACGGGCACGCAGCCAGCCGCACCGCCGATCACGATGTTCTGGCTCGTGCGCCGCTTCAAGCCGAGCGTGTACACGAACACGTAGAACAGGATCGCGGCCACACCAAGCCATGCCGACAGCGCGTTCACGAACCCGGCCAGCCACGCGAACGAAGCGCCGCCCAGCACGACCCCGAAGATCAGGGCGTCGCGGGCGGGCACCAGATGGTTGGGCAAGGGCCGCCGTTTGGTTCGACCCATGAGCGCGTCGATGTCACGCTCGAGGTAGGAGTTGATCGTGTTGGCGCTGCCCGCGGCGAGGCTCCCGCCGATGAGCGTCGCCGCGACCAGCCACAGGTCGGGCAGGCCGCGCTCGGCGATCACCATCGTGGGGACCGTGGTGACCAGGAGCAGCTCGATGATCCGCGGCTTGGTGAGCCCCACGTAGGCGCCGAGGATCTGACGCGCGCGTGGGGGCGGGCGGGTCCTCAGCGGCTCTTCCGGCGCGATCCTGGCCATACTCAACGGTTCACCAGCTGACGGTCGGATTCATCCCGAGACCCCGAAGCGGCGGCTGCGGGCTCGGCGTCACGGTAGGCGTGCATGGTGCCAAGCACCAGCACCACCCAGATCCAGCTGGCCACCGCCAGGTGCGGGATGACCGTGAGCCACGAGGTGCCGCTGTAGAGGTTGCCCACGCCGATGCCGACCTGGATCACCACCAGTCCGGCGGCCCACAGCGGCAGCCGGACCGACCGGCTGGGCGCCGCGGGATGCTCGCGGCGGTAGCGCGCCGCCCGGGCGCACAGGTACGCCACGGCGAGCACCAGCGCGTAGGCCAGGAAGCGGTGCGCGGCGTGGAAGGCCTCGCGCTCGCTGGTGATCTCGGGGAAGACGGCGCCGCCCATGAGCGGAAAGTCGGTGTAGGCCAGGCCAGCCGCGAGACCGGTCACGTGCCCGCCGACGAGGATCTGGACGAAGCACAGGCCGGTGACCAGCATCGACGTGCGCGCCAGCCCCAGATCGCGGCGCGACGCGTCGGGCTGCGCCTGGCCCCGCCCGGCGGACACGACCAGGTAGGCCAGGCAGGCCACGACCAGCATGGCCATCCCGAGATGCGCGGTGACCAGCTCCGCCTGCAGCAGGCGCAGCACCACCAGCGCCCCGAGCGCCGCCTGGACGTTGACGAGCACCGCGGCGGCGACGGTGGCCAGCAGCACCCCCCGCTGATGGCGGAAGCGGGCGATCGCCCACACCAGCAGCGCGGCGATCGCCAGGCCGACGGCGCCCGCCACCAACCGATGGCTGTGCTCCAGCCAGACGTTGAGCTGGAGCGCAGGAACGAAGTCCCCGGCCGAGAAGCACCCCGGCCAGGTGGGGCACGCCAGCCCCGAGTCCGTCGCGCGCACCGCGCCGCCCAGCGCGACGAGCGCGAGTGAGGCGACCAACGTGACAACGGCCAACCACCGGAAGCGGCGCAGAGGGTCTCGGTGGTCGGGCGTGTCCACAATGGCCTTGTCTCGAAGGGACGGCGACGCCAGGTGGGGCGCGGCACCGCCAGTGTAGTGCCCACCCACGCGACGCTCGACTCCGCGCGTCCCTACCGGACGACCTCGCCGCGCCATCCTCTACCATGGGCGACGACCATCCGCGCGGCAGCCAGGGCCGGCCCCCGCCCGGCCGACGCTTGCGCCGCAAGCCTCGCGGTCTCGACGTGCACACCATCACCACGAAGGAGCTCGGCGCCTATGAGCGACGGAGGCGACCAGCTCGCCATCACCACCATCCGCACCCTGGCCATGGACGCGGTCGAGGCGGCAGCCTCCGGCCACCCGGGCACCCCCATGGCTCTGGCGCCGCTGGGCTACACGCTCATGACCCGCCACCTGGAGCACGACCCCGCGGACCCGTCCTGGCCAGACCGCGACCGGTTCGTGCTGTCCTGCGGGCACGCGTCGATGCTCCTGTACAGCCTGCTGCACCTGACCGGCTACGACCTCCCGCTGGCCGAGCTCAAACGCTTCCGGCAGCTGGGCGGCCGCACGCCGGGCCACCCCGAGAACTTCGTGGACACACCCGGCGTCGAGACGACCACCGGCCCGCTCGGACAGGGCCTCGGCAACGCAGTGGGCATGGCGCTGGCGGAGCGCCTCATGGCCGAGCGGTTCAACCGGCCCGGGCACGAGATCATCGACCACCGCACCTGGGTGTTCGCCAGCGACGGCGACATGATGGAGGGTGTCGCGTCCGAGGCGTCGAGCCTGGCCGGCCACCTCGGGCTGGAGAAGCTGGTCGTCTTCTACGACGACAACCAGATCACGATCGACGGGCGCACGGACCGCTCCTTCTCTGGCGAGGACGTCGCGGCGCGCTACGCCGCCTACGGCTGGCGCGTGCTGGGCGTGGCCGACGCCAACGACCTCGACGAACTCGACCAGATCATGAAGGTCGCCGCCGACGCCGACGGCCGCCCGACGCTGGTCACCGTGCCAACGGTCATCGCCTGGGGAGCCCCGACCAAGGCGGACACCGCCGCGGCGCACGGCTCGCCACTGGGCCCCGAGGAGATCGCGGCGACCAAAGCGGCGTACGGCTGGCCCTACGACGAGCCCATGACGGTGCCACCCGAGGCGGCCGCGCACGCCGATCAGCGTGAACGCGGCGCCGAGCTGCGCGCCGACTGGGAGCGCCGGCTCGCCGCCTACGCCGACGCCCACCCAGACCTCGCCGCCGAGCTCGAGCGCGTCCTGGCCGGGCGTCTGCCCGACGGGTGGGACTCCGACCTGCCGGCCCCTGAGCCAGGGACGGCACAGGCGACCCGCAAGAGCTCGGGGGCGGTCATCAACGCCGTCGCGGCGCGCCTGCCCGAGCTGATCGGCGGCTCCGGCGACCTGGCCGGTTCGAACGCGACGGCGATCTCCGACGGCGGGTTGGTCGCGCCCGGTGACTTCAGCGGACGCAACATCGCCTACGGGATCCGCGAGCACGCGATGGGTGCCGCCATGAACGGCATGGCCGCGCACGGCGGGGTCAGGCCGTTCGGCGGCACGTTCCTGGTGTTCACCGACTACATGCGCCCGACGATCCGGCTCGCCGCGATGATGGGCCTGCCGGTCATCTACGTGATGACGCACGACTCGATCGGCCTCGGCGAGGACGGTCCGACCCACCAGCCCGTGGAGCACCTCGCGTCGCTGCGGGCGATCCCCAACCTGCACGTCCTGCGCCCCGCCGACGCCGTCGAGACCGTGGGGGCATGGCGACACGCACTGGGCAGGACAGACGGGCCGAGCCTGCTGTCGTTGACCCGCCAGGACGTGCCGGTGCTGGACGCCACCGACGCCGACAGGGTCGCCGACGGCGGCTACGTCGTCGCCGACACGCCGGACCCGGCCGTCGTGGTGGTCGCCACCGGCAGCGAGGTGCACCTCGCCGTCGAGGCGGCAGCGCAGCTGGCCGGGCAGAGCGTGGGTGCCAGGGTCGTGTCGCTGCCCTGCTGGGAGCTGTTGCAGGCCAGGGGCATCGACGCCCGCGCCGCGCTGTTTCCTCCCGGTGTCCCCGTCCTGTCGGTCGAGGCGGCCGCCAGCTTCGGGTGGTCGCAGTGGGCCGACGCCCACGTGGCGCTGGACCGCTACGGCGCGTCGGGGCCGTGGAAGGATCTGTACGCCCAGTTCGGCTTCACGCCCGAGGGCATCGCCGCCGCGGCGCACGGGCTGCTCGCCGCTGACGGCCCCGACGCAAGGTGATCGCCATGGCCCCCAACCCGCTCCAGCAGCTGCAGCACCTCGGGCAGTCCGTCTGGCTCGACTCGATCCGTCGGTCCTACCTGACCCAGGACGGCTATCTTCGGCGCCTGATCGCCGCGGGCGAGATCGACGGGCTGACCAGCAACCCGACGATCTTCGAGGGTGCGCTCGGAGACGACCCGGCCTACGCCGAGCAGCTGTCCCAGCTGCGCGGCGCGAATCCCCGCGAGGCGTTCTGGCAGCTCATCACCGCTGACGTTCGCGGGGCCTGCGACGCGTTCCTGCCGCTGTACGAGAGTTCGGGTGGCACCAAGGGGTTCGTGTCCATCGAGGTGGACCCGGCCAAGGCGTTCGACACCGAGGAGACGGTGGCGGAGGGGCTGGACCTGTTCAACACGCTCGACCGGCCCAACCTCATGGTGAAAGTCCCCGGCACGGAGCCTGGAGTTCCCGCGATCACCCGCCTGCTGGCCGAGGGCGTCAACGTCAACGTGACGCTCCTGTTCAGCGTCGCCAGGTACACCGCTGTCGCCCAGGCGTACCTCGAGGGCCTCCGCCGCCGGGCCGAGGCCGGCGGCGACCTGTCCGCTGTGGCCAGCGTCGCGTCGTTCTTCGTCAGCCGCGTGGACGGCAAGGTCGACGCGGTGCTCGGCGACGACAGCCCGAAGCTCGCGACGGCCGGCATCGCCAACGCGCGGGTCGCGTACGGGTCCTTCCAGCGGATCTTCGGCGGGCCAGAGTTCGCGGAGCTCGCCGACCAGGGCGCCCGCGTCCAGCGGCCCCTGTGGGCGTCGACGTCGACGAAGAACCCGGCGCTGTCCGACGTCCTGTACGTCGAGGAGCTCGCCGGCCCCGACACCGTCAACACGATGCCCGAGGCGACGCTGGAGGCGACCCGGGACCACGCGACCGTGGAGGACCGGCTCTCGGGTGCCGCGCTCCAGGCACGCGACCAGCTGGACC
>JACDBB010000197.1 GCA_013695145.1 Euzebyales bacterium | reverse complement strand
CCCGCGTCATGGTCCAGGGCCGGCTCATCAGCCGCTCCTACGAGGACAAGGACAAGCAGACCCGCTGGGTCACCGAGATCGAAGCCGACGAGGTCTGCCCGTCGCTGCGCTGGGCGCGCGCGACGGTCAACAAGGTCAGCCGCGGCGGATCCGGTGGCGCCAGCGGTGCCGGTGGAGGCGGCAACAACCAGAGCTGGGGAGGCGGTGGCGGCACACCACCGGCCGCGGCTCCACCCGACCCCGAGGACGTTCCGTTCTGAGCTGCCCGCCGCATACCGCGTTCGTCACACAGGAGAAGACCGATGCCGCCTCGCCCGCCCAAGCGCAAAGACTGCTACTTCAGTAAGAACAAGGTCAGCTACATCGATTACAAAGACGTGGCGTTGCTGCGCAAGTTCATGAGCGATCGGGGCAAGATCCGGTCGCGCCGCGTCACGGGCACGCTCCCCCAGTATCAGAAGCTGCTCGCCGAGGCGATCAAGAACGCCCGCGAGATGGCGCTGCTGCCCTACACGACCCGATGAAGGTCATCCTCAAACAGGACGTCGACAACCTCGGCGACGCTGGCGAGATCGTCAATGTCGCCGACGGCTACGGCAACAACTACCTGATGCCGCGCGGGCTGGCGATGCGTGCGTCGAAGGGCGCCATCGCCGACGCCGAGGCCATCAGCGCCTCGCGCGCCAAGCGCGAGGCCCGTAGCCGTGAGGAGGCCGAGGAGCTGCGCGACCGCCTGGAGGCGAGAGTCGTGCGGATCCCCGCCAAGGCGGGCGAGGACGGCACCCTCTACGGCTCCGTGGGCAACGCGATCATCGCCAGCGCGGTCCGCGAGCAGCTCGGCTTCCCCGTCGACCGACGCCGCGTGCCGCTCGAGCGGCCCATCAAGCAGCTCGGCGAGCACGTCGTCGGCGTGCGTCTCCACGCCGATGTCGTCGCCGACATCCGCGTGGAGATCGTGCGCGGCGAGTAGTTCACTGACGCCGCGCCACGACCCGCCGCCGGCGGGGGTCGGCAAGGGCGGGTCAGTAGGGCTCGGCCACGGGGTGATCACCGGTGTGCTCCTCGCCGGTCGCCCAGATCGTGACGCGCTCGGCGGCGCGCGGGTCGCGGGGGGCGGTGACCAGTGCGCGGTCGCCGGGCAGCAGACGGGTGCTGCCGTGCGGGACGATGGTGCGTTCGTTGCGGATGATCGCCGTCAGCCGGGCCCCGTGCGGCAGCGGCACGTCGCGCAGCTGCCGGCCCGCGATGTGCAGGTGGTCGGTCACGTCGACCTCCACCAGGTCGATGTCGGCGCCCTCCAGCGGGAGGATCTCGGCGATCGGCGCCCAGATCGTGGCGTCCTCCTTCACCAGGCCGAGGCGGCGCGCGACCAGACCGATGGTCGAGCCCTGCACCGCCGTGGACACCAGCACCACGAAGAAGACGATGTTGAAGATCGCCACCCCATCCGGGTACTGCGCCGTGAGGGGGAACGTCGCCAGCACGATGGGCACCGCACCGCGCAAGCCCGACCAGGAGACGAGCCCGAGCTCCCGCATGTCCCACCGGCGACGCAGCAGTGGCCAGATCATCGTGGCATGCACCGCGAAGGGCCGGGCGACGAGCACCAGCACCGCCGTCACCCCCAGTGCGGGCAGAATCACCGCAGGCAGCTGAGAGGGGAAGACGAGCAGGCCCAGCAGCAGGAAGAGGCCGATCTCGGCGATGTTGGCCAGGCCCTCGTGGAAGGTGCGGATGCCGCGACGGTAACGCGGCACCCGCGCGCCGATCATGAGGCCGCAGACGTACACCGCCAGGAAGCCCGAGGCCCCGGCGGCGGCCGCGGCGCCGTAGGCGACACCGGCCAAGCCCAGGGCCAGCACCGGGTACAGGCCGGCGGCGCCCAGCTCGATGCGCCGCAGGAGCCACGCGCCGACGACACCGACGACCACGCCGCCCACGACGCCACCGCCCAGCTGCCGCGCGCCGAACACCAGCCATTCGGTCACCCCGGGCTGAGCCCGCCAGGTCTCGAGCAGCCCGATGGTCAGCAGGATGGCCATCGGGTCGTTCGCGCCCGACTCGACCTCGAGCAGGGCGGTGATGCGGCGTGGCAGCGGAGAGCGGCGCAGCACGCTGAACACCGCGGCGGCATCCGTCGAGGACACGACGGCGCCGATCAGCAGCGCCGTCAACACGTCCAGCCCCGTGAAGACGATCGCACCGACGGCGACCGCGGCTGTGGTCAGCACGACACCGACGGTGGCCAGCGCGAAGCCGGGAACGGCGGCGCGGCGCAGGTCGGCCGGCCGGGTGGTAAGACCCCCCTCGAAGAGGATGAGCAGCAGCGCGAGCACCCCCGCGGTCTGGGCGACGCCAGGGTCGTCGAGGCTCAGCAAGCCCAGCCCGTCGTCGCCGATCACCATGCCCAGAGCGAGGAACAGCAGCAGGCCGGGCAGTCGCATGCGCGTCGCGAACGCCGATGAGAGCACGCCGAGCACGAGGAGCCCGGCCGCGACCAGGACCAACGGGTCGACCCCCAGCCCGAACGTCATGGGCGCACCGGCGGCAGGCTCACGGCAGGTGTGCGGTCGTGGGGCATCGGTGCGCAGATCCTTGTGCTCTAGTGGCCGCGCCAGCTCCTAGCCGGCTCACCCGCACCATGCGGCCCGTCCGGTGGCGCCGTCGCTGCCGAACCTACCCGACCTGCCGGCCCGCGCGACCTCGGCGCGGGCTAGAGCGGGGCGCCGGGGTGCGGCGGGCCCGCCGGTCCCGACCCGGAGCCGCGGCGCAGGCTGGCGAACCTCGACGTGCTGCCCAAGAACGCCAGGTGGATGGTCTTGAGTGGACCGTTGCGGTGCTTGGCGACGATCAGCTCGGCCTCGCCCTTGGCGGCCGAGTCGGGGTCGTACACCTCGTCGCGGTAGATGAAGCAGACGATGTCGGCGTCCTGCTCGATCGACCCTGACTCACGCAGGTCGGACAGCTGGGGGCGGCGGTCGGTGCGCTCCTCGGGGCGGCGGGAGAGCTGGGACAGGGCGATGACCGGGACGTCGAGCTCCTTGGCGAGGATCTTCATCCCGCGGCTGAGCTCGGCGACCTCCTGCACGCGGTTCTCCGCCCGCCGGTGCGGCTGCATCAGCTGCAGGTAGTCCAGCACGATCAGGTCCAGGCCGTGCTTCTGCTTGAGGCGCCGGCACTTGGACCTGACCTCCATCAACGTGGTTCCCGGCGTGTCGTCGATGTGCAGCCGGGTCTCGGCCAGCCGTCCGATCGCCTGGGAGACCTTGGGCCAGTCGTCGTCGCGCAGGCGTCCGGTGCGCAGCCGGTCCGAGTCGATCTTGGCCTCGGCCGCCAGCACCCGCTGGATGAGCTCCATGGCGCTCATCTCCAGCGAGAACAGCACCACGGACTTGCGCTCCTCGACCGCCACGTGCGTGCACATGTTGGTGACCAGCGTGCTCTTACCCATCGCCGGTCTCGATGCGATGATGACGAGGTTGCCAGGCTGGAGGCCGGCGGTGAGTTCGTCCAGGTCGGCGAAGCCGGTCGGCAACCCGGTGACGGCCGCGTTGGACTCGTGGAGCTGCTCGATGCGCTCGAAGCCGGCGGACAGCAGCTGCTTGATCGGGGTGAACTCGCTGACGCGGCCGTGCTGAGCCATGCGGTAGACGAGCCCCTCGGCCCGGTCCACCGACTGCTCGACCTCCTCGGCCGTGTCGTAGCCCATGCGGGTGATATGGGTCCCGCACTCGATGAGGCGCCGGCGAAGCGCATGACCGCTCACGATCCGGGCGTAGTACAGGGCGTTCGCAGCTGTGGGCACGCGCGACACGATGTCGGTGACCGCGAGCGCCCCGCCGACGTCGTCGAGCTGGCCGCGCCGCTCGAGCTCGTCCGCCAGGGTCACGGCGTCGACCGGCTCACCGCGGTCGTACAGGCCCTTGACCGCCTCGAACATCGTCCGGTGCGCGCCCCTGTAGAACTCCTCGGGCCCGATGATCTCGGCGACCTCGGCGATCGCGTCCTTGGACAGCAGCATGCTGCCCAGCACGCTGACCTCGGCCTCGAGGTTGTTGGGCGGCACGCGGTCGAAACCCTCGCCCGCCGGTTGGGCCGGCAGCGCCCTGACCGTCGCGGTGGTGCCCGGTTGGCTGCTCAATCGGTGGCTCCTGGTTGGCGGTCGGCGGGCTCCGGACGTCCCGGCGAGGCGCCCGGCGTCCGCCCTTGACGTCTCCCGCAGCGTCGCAGCAGGGTGTGACAGCCGCCAGGCGATGAGCGAACCGGTGGACGGCGCACTCCACAGGGTGTGGGTGACCGGCACCGTGGACGGTGCATGCCGCACCCGCCTAGGGCTGGAGGCGCGCGCGCCGCTGTGGGGATCTTTGTGGAGATCTCCGCGCAGCTGTGGACGCGCGACCCGGTGGCGGGCCACGGCGTCCGAACGGCAGGGAACCGCGACGCCGCACGCGGCGTCCTACGCCCGTAGTAGAGACTCGCAGTCGGGGCGCCGCCCTGGCCGGGCCGACCACGGAGGACCTCATGCGCCGACTACGACTCCCCGCGATCGCGCTGGCCGTTGGCCTGCTGCTCGCCGCCTGCTCGGGAGCTGACCAGACGAGCGCGTCCTCCGGCGCGGGGGACGCGGGGCCGGAGGAGGAGGCCGATATGGCGACCGCGCCCGCTGGCGTCGGTGAGGAGCTCACCGATGTCGCCGCTGGCGCTCAGCCGGCGGATGACGGAGGTGCTGAGGGCGGCATCGCCGGCGACGCGGCCGCGTCGCCGGTCGAGGGCGAACCCGTGCCTGACGCGGCGCTGGCCGCCGAGCGGCGGGGCGAGCGGATCATCAAGGAGGGCTCCATGACCGTGGAGGTCGGAGAGGACGGCTACCAACGCGCCTTCCAGCGCGTGGTGTCCACCGCGACGTCGCTCGGCGGCGCGGTCGTGTCGTCGACCACCCGGACGACTGAGGACGGCGCGACCTCCGGGACCGTGACCGTCCGTGTCCCCGTCGCCGGGTACGAGGACCTGCTGGCGTCGGCGGGCGACATCGGCACCGTGCGGAGCCAGGACATCACCTCGCAGGACGTGACCGCCGAGTTCGTCGACCTCGAGGCGCGGCTGCGGCACGAGCAGGCGCAGGAGGCGTTCTACCTCGGCTTGCTGGAAGATGCAGCCGGGGTGCAGGACGCGATCGCCGTCCAGCAGCAGCTCACCGGGATCCAGGAGCGCATCGAGCAGCTCCGCGGGCGCCTCAACGTGCTCGACGACCGCACCTCGTTCTCGACGCTGACCGTGGAGCTCGTCGAGCCCGACACGACATCGCTGCTGGCCGACGAGGACCCGGGCAGCCTGTCGATCGCCGCCTACATCGACAGGGCCGCGCGGGCGTTCGTGACCGTGGTCGGCTGGCTGATCGTCCTGGCCGGCGCCACCGCTCCTGTGCTGGTCCCCCTGCTGATCGCCGCTCTGGCGTGGCGTTTGTTCCGCAGGCCCGCGCCGGCTCGGGGCGCCGCTACCATGGCCGCCGATTCGGACTGACGCAATCTCGCCGCGCCCGGTTGGGCCGACGAAGGTCACGACCCGCGGCGTCCGCCGACGCTCCGACCGCGTCGACGCTGCGCCCCGACCTACCTCCCCGGTCTCAAGCACGTTGCAGGAGGTGGCTCTAAGTCCGGATCCACCGCCGGGTACGGCGTCATGCCGCAATCTCGCTGCACAGTGAGATTCTTGGCCAGAAGCGGCTCATCTGCGCAGGGTGCGATCGTTGCGGGCGCCCGAGGAGAGAGAAACTCGCCAGCTGCGAGAACCCTGGGCGGGGGCCGCCGCGAAAGTCGGCGGGACCGCTCAAGTCGCGAAGGCGGGTGTCGATACTCCCTCGCAACCATGCGATGCGGGTCGCGTGGTCAGTCTCACCACTCGGACGCGGGCCCGCCGCCCTGGTCCAGTGGCGGTCCGAAGGGGGGGCGGGGCCATGACATCAATGCGTTGGCGGTTGCAGACGTTGCTCGGCTCGGTGGTATTGGCTGGTCTGGTCCTGGCAACAATCGTCGGGGCAGGCAGTGCGGGACTGCAGGCTCTCGACGCCCCGGTGCTGGGCGTCGGTACACCCGCGCAGCCTTCCAGTCCCTTCGGCGTCGTGGGCATCGTTGTCCTTCCTGGTAGTGAGCCTCCGCCGGGCACCCCCGGCGCGGGCGTTGTCATCCCCGACGACGAGGTCGACGCGGATGCGTCCGAGGGACTGATCCCTGCCGTTCGCAGACTGCTGGACCGCGTCACCGGTGCTGGATCCTCTGACGCAGCCGCGGCAGCACAGGAACAGCCGAAGGACGAGCCTGGCGCCACAACCCGTACTGCCGAAGCCGAGGTGCCTGCTGACCGGCCGGCTGACCGCTCGGCGGTCGAGGATCCCGACGCGGAGGTCGCGGCAGCTCCCGCCGCGCGCCCTGGAGCGAGCGCCTGAGCCTGACCCGGCGCCTGAGCCTGACCCGGCGCCTGAGCCTGACCCGGCGCCTGAGCCTGACCGAGCGCCTGAGCCGGAGCCTCCGTCCGAGGACCAGGAGGAGCCGGAGCCGGACCCGGACGCGCCCGGAGTGCCCCCGCCGGCGCTGACCCTGCCGCCCGACGATGGCGACGGCGAGCAGGCCTGATTCTCACGATCGGACGTCAGGGCGGTCGCGAGACGACCCGTCCCCCGTCACGCGGCGCTACTCGGCGTCGGTGCGCACCGACCTGGCCGCCACGAGGCAGTAGGCGCCGTAGGCCACGAGGCCCAAGGCGACGATCCCGAGCAGCCACGGGCCGTAGGGACGGTTGGCCAGCTCCGCAAGCGCGCCGTCCAGGCCCACCGCCTCGTCGGGGTCGGCGTCCAGGGCCGCCTTGACCAGCAGCCCCCCGATGATCCCGTAGACCACGGCGCGGGCGACATGCCCGACGACTCCCAGGCGTCGAACGACGCTGCGCTCGTTGTTGCTGACGCCGTACGACTCGAGGTCCTCCATGAACTCGGCGCTGACACCGCGTTTGGCCTGCAGCCCGCCCACGACCAGGATGACCGCGCCGACGATGCCCACGAGCACGACGCCGCCCGGAAGCTCGAGGACCCGTGCGGTCAGCTCCTGCTCGCTGTCGCCGCCGCCGCCGCCCCCGCCGCGGATGCCCTGCAGGGCGACCACGGACAGCAGGCCGTACAGCGCCGCGCGGAACGCGGCGGCGATCCGCAGGGCGATGTCCTTGGCGGCGCTGTCCTCGTCGGTCCCGCGGACGGCCTGGATCAGCCGCCACCCGGCGTAGCCGGCCAGGCCGACCGCAAGGACGCCGAGCAGCACCGCGCCGAACGGTTCCTGGCCGATGCGCTGAAGCGCGCCTTGCTGACTGGCCTCGCCGCCGCCGCCGCCGATCGCGATCTGCAGGGCGATCGCCCCGATGACGGCGTACAGCACGCCCTTGGCGGCCAGCCCGAAGCGGGCGGCCTTGCGGACCCACGGCTTGGCGGCGACCCGTCGGCCGGCCGCGGCTGGTGACGTCATGCGAGGATCTTTCCGTGCGGGCATCCGCCATGCTGCGGGTGCGGTGTCCGAACCTTTCCCATCGGGGGTGTGACCAGAACCGCGAAGGGCTCGTCCACACCGAGGGCGCCGTGGCGACGGCAGCTGTCGCATGGATCGTGCACCCTGGGTGCCATGACGGCCCCGAGAGGATCGACCACCGTGCCCGCCGCCTCGTCGTTCGCGGACCCGACCGTGCTCGCGGGCCGGGCGCAGCACCTGCTCGCGGAGCTGGCCGGCCCCGAAGCGCGGCTGCGCGAGGACCAGCGCGCGGCGGTCGACGCGCTCGTGCGCGAGCGCCGGCGCGTCCTCGTCGTCCAGCGCACCGGCTGGGGCAAGAGCGCCGTGTACTTCATCGCGACGCGTCTGCTCAGGGAGGCAGGTGCGGGTCCCACGCTGCTCGTGAGCCCGCTGCTGGCGCTCATGCGCGACCAGATCGCGGCGGCGGCGCGCATCGGCGTGGCGGCTGAGACCATCAACTCGACCAACGTCGCCGACTGGGACGCGGTGATCCAGCGGCTGCTCGACGGTGAGGTCGACCTGCTCCTGATCTCCCCCGAGCGGTTGAACCACCCGGCGTTCCGTGAGCGGGTCCTCGCACAGCTCGCGGGCAGCGTCGGGCTGGTCGTCGTCGACGAGGCGCACTGCGTGTCCGACTGGGGCCACGACTTCCGGCCCGACTACCGGAGGATCACCACGCTGCTCGACGCGCTGCCGGACGGCGTGCCGGTCATCGCGACGACCGCGACCGCCAACGATCGGGTGACCGCCGACGTGGCGACCCAGCTGGGAGCCCGGCCCCTGACGCTGCGCGGGAAGCTCGACCGCGCGAGCCTGCGGCTGGCGGTCCACCACGTGGACGGCGCGGCCGCCCGGATGGCCTGGCTCGCGGCCTGGGTCGCCGCACGCGACGGCGCCGGGATCGTCTACTGCCTGACGGTGGCTGACACCGAGCGGGTGGCGACGTGGCTGCGCGGGGCGGGGATCGACGCCGCCGCCTACTCGGGAAGGACCGACCCCGTGGAGCGGGAGCGGATCGAGGCGGCGCTCAAGGCCAACGAGCTGAAGTGCGTGGTGGCGACCAGCGCCCTCGGGATGGGTTACGACAAGCCGGACCTGCAGTTCGTCGTGCACGTGGGGATGCCGTCCTCCCCGATCGCGTACTACCAGGCGATCGGCCGCGCCGGCCGGGCCGTGGAGCGCGCCGAGGTGGTGCTGGTGCCCACCCAGGCCGACGAGGCGATCTGGGCGTGGTTCGCCGCCACGGCCTTCCCGCCGCGGGCGCAGGTCCAGGAGGTCCTCGACGTGCTCGGCGCGGCTGGTGGGCCTGTGTCGACGCCCGCGCTGGAGCAGGGCGCCAACCTCGGCCGGGGACGGCTCGAATCCATGTTGAAGGTCCTGGACGTCGAGGGGGCCGTCCGGCGCGTCCAGGGCGGCTGGGAGGCCACCGGGCAGGCCTGGCACTACGACGCCGAACGGCTGGACCGGATCGCCCAAGCGCGCCGCGCCGAGCAGCAGGCCATGCGCCGCTACGCGACCACCGACCGGTGCCTCATGGCGTTCCTGCGCGCCGAGCTCGACGACCCCGCGGCGGCCGACTGCGGGCGGTGCGCCAGCTGCGCGGGGCCGCCCGAGCACCTGGCCGTGGACGCAGCCGACCATCTCGGCGCCGCGGAGCGCTACCTCCGGGAGGTCGACACGCCGCTGCCGCCGCGACGGCGGTGGCCGGCGGGGCTGGCGGACCCGTCCGGCAACCGGTCCGGCGGGATCGGCAAGGGACGGGGCGCGGAGGTCGGGCGCGTCCTGGCCGACGGCGCGACCAGCGGGTGGGACCGGCCGCTCGCCTCCCTCCTCGACGGCGCCTTCGACCCCGAACGTGACGCCGCGGCCTTCGACGAGGTGGTGGACGGGCTCGTCGCGGCGCTCGCGCGCTGGGACTGGGCGCAGCGGCCCACGTGGATCTGCCCGCTGCCGTCGCGGCGCCGCGGGCCGCTGCTCACAGCGGTGGCCCAGCGGTTGGGCGCGCTCGGCCGGCTGCCAGTCGTCGCCGCCCTCGAGGGCGGCGAACCGGACCGCCCGCGGCAGGCGGCCATGGCCAACTCCACCCACCAGGCGGCCAACGCCGCGCGCGGTCTGCGTCCCGCCGCCGACGTCCCGGCCGGCCCGGTGCTGCTGCTCGACGACACCGTCCGCTCCGGCTGGACGGTGACCGTCGCCGCGGATCTGTTGCGCGGCGCCGGCGCCGGCCCCGTCCTGCCGCTGGTCCTGCGCCGCGAGGGCTGAGCGGGTGGTCAGGCCATCTGGATCGTCACGTCGTCCGCGACATCGCCGAGCAGCGTGTAGTCGGTGCGCGCGAGCTGCAGGATCGAGCCGGGCACGGCGGTCGACACCGGCCCGTGGGCGACGAGCCGGGCGATGAAGCGCTGCCAGGACACCCCACCGCCGATGGCGCCGTCCAACCAGAGGCTGCGGTGCTTGGCGCCCATGATGTCCCGAGGGCCGATGGTGACCGCCCTCGGGGGCACCCACGACCAGTCCCCGCCGAACGAGTGGAGGGCGTTCTGCATGATCGTCATCGGATGGAGGTCGACGACCCGAGAGCCGGCGGCCAGGTAGTCGTCCAACCCGTCGAACTCGGCGGCGAGGTGCGACTCCCAGAATGCGATGTGGCCGCACCACCCGATGCCGCCATAGCAGGCATCCGCCCCACCAAGCTCGGCGATCTGGTCGCTGTAGGTCGTCGCCGTCGCACCGGTCGGGAAGTGGATCTGCCCCTCCGGCGGACGCAGGTCATCCTCGACGAGGCTGAAGAAGTGCTCCCACATCGCGCGCCGGAAGGAGCCCACCCAGGTGCTCGGCGCGGTGTTGCCGTCCTCGTCCGCGTACTCGTCCATGTTGAAGGTGTGCACGTGGGACAGCGGCAGCCGCTCGCGGTTGATGAGCTCGGCGGCGATGCGGTACTGAGGCATCGGGCCGACCGGCAGGATGGCGACGAACTGCTCACCGGCGTCCCTAGCGTCCCTGATGCGCCCGACGAGGTCCTCCGCGAAACGACGGTAGAAGGTCTGGCCGTCGTCGATCACGGCGATGCGAAAGTCGGGGTTGTCGTGCCGCGTGATCTCGTCGCGGCTGATCGCCCGGACGCGCTCGCACGCCTGGCGGTCGCGGAAGTCGATGAAGGGAGCGAGGGCGTACCGGAAGTCGGCGCTCGTCGGCGTCACGGTCACGATGTCTCCTAGCGTCAGGGCAGCAGCCGTCTGGTCGTCGCGCGCAGCCACACGTTGCAGGGGCGGAAGCCCTCGGCGTAGGTGACGCCGCACTGCAGTCCCCGGAACCTGGCCACGGTTCGCAGCTGCTCGAGCATGTCGACGTCGTCGTGATCCCGCAGCCACTCGAGCTGGGTGCGGTGCTCGGCGAGCATGGCGAGCTTGGTGTCCAGGTGGTCGGTGATGTCCACGAACTCGGACGGTTCGAACTGCAGGCCGGCGATCGTGTCCATGTAGATGAGCGGCGTCACGATCGGGTGGTGGGAGCGAGCGGTCTCCAGCAGCGGCAGCGTGGCCAGGAAGCTCGTCTCGAACACCAGCTGCGAGGCCTGGTTGTGGTCGGTCATGTAGTCGTCCGGCGGGTGCGTGATGAGCACGTCGGGACGGGCCTCTCGGACGAGGTCGACCATCATCCGGCGCTGGTCGGGCGAGGCGGCGCTCACCTCCCCGTCGGGGATCCCCATGGTCAGGTGCTCAGCGCCGGCGACCGCCGCCGAAGCGCGCGCCTCCGCGGCACGCAGCCCGGCGATCTCGGGGCGCTGGTGGACGAAGCTGCCGAGGTCGCCGTTGGCGACGGTCGCCATCACCACCTCGTGGCCCTCGGCGACGTAGCGAGCCAGCGTTCCCCCGCAGAGGATCTCGAGATCGTCGGGGTGCGCCCCGATCGCCAGCACTCTCACGGTGTCCGCCGCCGCTCGCCGTTCGCGCTCATCCGGTAGAGCCGCTCGTCGCTGACGTCGAGGGCGAGCCGGACCGCTCCGTAGGCCACGGCGAGGTCGCCGAGCTCGGAGATCTCAAGGCGGGGCGGGATGGGCACGAGCGACCGCACGCGTCGCGCCAACGGCTCGGCGAGCGCCGCCCCCGCCTGCGACAGGCCCCCGCCGAGGATCACCGTCGCGGGGTTGAGGACGAGGCACGCCGAGGCGGTGGCGCGCGCGAGCAGCTCGACGAGCTCCTCGGTGATGCCGGCGGCGACGGGGTCGCCATCACGCAGCGCCTGGAAGATGGTCTCAGCGCTCACCGCGTCGGGGTCACCGCCGGCAAGCTCGCGAAGGCGCTCGCCGCCGGGCTTCTCGGCGGCGAGCCGGCCGCGCCGCGCGAACCCCGCGCCGGAGGCCGCGTACTCGAGCGCCCCGATCCCCTCCGGGCGGTCAGCGTCCGCGTCGGTCAGCGGGAGGTAGCCGATCTCGCCCGCCGCCCCGGCGCTGCCGCGGTAGAGCTGGTCGTCGATGAGGATCCCGAGCCCGATGCCGACCCCGATGTGGAGGTACACCGCGTCCCGCACGTCCCGCGCCGCGCCGCGCCAGCGCTCTCCGAGCACGGCGAGATGCACCTCGTTGGCGACGTGGACCGGCGCGTCCAGGCGCGGGTCGAGCTCCTCCGACAGGACGATGCCCTCCCAGTCCGGCAGCTGGGGGGCGAGGGCGAGCGCCCCCGTGGCGGGGTCGACCACACCGGGGGTGCCCACCCCGACCGCTCGCACCGAGCTGAGGGGGATCTGGGCCATCGCGATCACCTGATCGGCGCAGTCCCTGACCGTGCGCAGCACGTCGGTCCGGGACCGGGCGGCGGCGGTACGGGCGCGGCGGGTGGCCAGGATGGTCCCCGCCAGGTCCGCCAGGTGCACGACCACCTTGGTTCCGCCGATGTCGACTCCGAGGACGTGTCCCGCCCTGGCGCGGAAGCTCACGAGCCTGGCTCGGGGTCCCGGTCGGGCGGACGCCGGCTCGGTGAACCCGTCGTCCACGACGCCGCCCCGCACGAGCTCGCCGACGACGTCGTTGACGGTCGGCCGGGAGAGCCCGGTGAGCTGCGCGATGGCCGGGCGGCTGATGGGTCCGGACTCCCGCACCACGCGCAGCACGTGGTTGCGGTTGAGATGGCGGAGCACCCTCGGGGGGCCGGACACCCCGTCGGCCCTCATCGCACCTCCCGCCCGGAACCCGAAACCCTTGACACGCGGACAGATTGTCAAGATACTTTCCTATCGATTCTCGGTCAAGGCCTGCGGGCCTCAGGGAGAGGGTGGTTGCACATGAATCGGCGACACCTGGCGATCGCGGCCACGACCGCGATCACCGCGTTCGTGCTGAGCGCGTGCGGCGGCGCGAACGGCGACCCCGCGGCGGGCCCGACCGGCGCCGGCGAGGGCGGGACCGAAGCGGCGGGCGAGCGCGGGACCGAAGCGGCGGGCGAGGGCGAGGGCGGCACCATCACCTTCGTCGCGGCGGAGTACACCGAGAACGTCGAGCCCTACTGGCAGGACCTGATCGCGGAGTTCGAGGAGGCGAATCCCGGTCACGAGGTCGACCTGCAGGTCATCAACTGGAACGACATCGACCAGCAGGTCGCGACGCTCATCGCCACTGGCCAGCAGCCCGACCTGCTCAACATCAACAAGTTCGCCGAGTACGCGGCGGACGACCTCCTGTACGAGGCCTCGGAGGTGGTCTCCGAGGAGACGATGGCGGACTTCCTCCCCACGTTCGCGGACAACGCGACGGTCGACGGAACCCAGTACGGCCTCCCCTTCATCGCGAGCGCCCGCCTGTTCTTCTACAACGAGGCGCTGTTCGAGGAGGCGGGCATCAGCGAGCCTCCGGCGACCTGGAGCGAGCTCCGCGACGCCGCCGAGCAGCTCCAGGGGCTGGGCGACGGCGTGGTCGGCTACGGGCTGCCGCTGGGCCCGGAGGAGGCTCAGGCCGAGTTCCAGATGTGGATCAACGGCAACGGCGGCCACTGGGTGGACGACGCGGGCGAGTGGACCATCGACAGTCCGGAGAACGTCGAGACGCTGCAATGGCTCCGCGACAACCTGGTCGAGCCCGGCCTGACCCAGCCGAATCCGGCGACCACCAACCGCACCGACCTGTTCAACGTCTTCGCGCAGGGTCAAGTCGGCATGCTCAACGGCGCGGTGTTCCTGCCCGGCATCATCGAGGAGCAGAACGCCGAGCTCGAGTACGGGATCGCGCCGATCCCCCCGGCCGAGGGCAACGAGCCGTCGACCCTCGGCGTGCAGGACTACCTGATGGCCTTCCGCAAGGACGGCAACCAGGAGACGCTGCGGCGGTTCCTCGATCTGTTCTACACCGAGGAGCACTACAGCGAGTTCATCACCCAGGAGGGCTTCCTCCCGGTGACCCAGTCCTCGAGCGACGCCCTGGCCGGCGACGAGGTGCTCCAACCCTTCATCGAGGCGCTGCCGTCGGCGCGGTTCTATCCCACGACCAAGCCGGCGTGGAGCACGGTCGACGGCCTGGTCAAGCAGACCGTCGGGACGGCGGTGCAGGATGCGGAGCCGGAGGAGGTGCTGGGGCGGATCCAGCAGGAGGCGAGCGCGGCCTCGGAGTAGCCCGGCAGGGGAGGGGTCGCGGTGGGTGAGGGTGGGGATCGAATGACCCAGACCGCGGAGACGCCGGCCGGCCCGCCGCTGGCGGTGACGTCCCCCGCGCGGGGACCGACGGTGCGCCCCCGCCGTTCGTCGGCGCTGGCTCCGCTGCTGTGGCTCGGTCCGGCCCTGGCGCTCATCGCGGGAGTGGTGCTGTGGCCGGCCGTGGAGATGCTGCGCACCTCGTTCTCCGAGGTCAGCCCCACGGGCCTCATCGCCGGCGCGGCGGGACTGGACAACTACCGGCGGATGCTCGCCGAGCCCGCCCTCGCGCGGGTCCTGCTGAACACGGTCGTGTGGGTCGTCGGCGTCGTCGTCGTCACCGTCGGGATCGGCCTGGGCCTCGCGCAGCTGATGCACGGCCACTTCCCCGGCCGCAGGGTCGTGCGCTGGTCGCTCATCGTGCCCTGGGCAGCCTCGGTCGTGATGACCGCGATCATCTGGCGGTGGATGCTCGACTTCTTCTACGGGGTCGTCAACCGGGCGTTCACCGATCTCGGCCTCATCGGCGCGCCGATCGACTGGCTCGGCGAGCCTCGGGTCGCCTTCGGCTGGATGATGGGGGTGGCGGTCTTCGTGTCGCTGCCGTTCACCACGTACGCCCTGCTCGCCGGCCTGCACACCATCTCCGCGGACCTCTACGAGGCCGCCCGCGTCGACGGCGCCTCCGCGTGGCGCACCTATCGCAACATCACCCTCCCGCTGCTGCGTCCCGCGTTGATGGTCGCCACGGTCATCAACGTCATCAACGTCTTCAACTCCTTCCCGATCATCTGGGCCATGACCGAGGGTGGACCGGGCAACCGGACCGATACGACGACGACGTTCATGTACAAGCTGGCCTTCCAGAACAGGAACATCGGCGAGTCCGCGGCCATGGCGATGGTCAACTTCTCGCTGGTGCTGGTGGTGGTCGTGCTGTATCTGCGCCTGGTCCGCTGGAAGGAGCAGGCCACGTGACGACCACTGTGGACGAGCCCGTGCGCCTGGACGTCGGACAGGCGCCGCCGGCGCGACGTCGAGTGAAGGCCGCGGCGCTCGCCGCAGTGGGCTGGGGGGTGGCGATCGTGTTCCTCGCGCCCTACCTGCACATGCTGCTCACCGCGGTCAGGCCGCAGGCGGAGCTGTTCACCACCCCGGCGGACTACCTGCCCCAGGCGTGGCAGTGGCGCAACTTCGTCGACGTGTGGCGGGCCGCGCCGATCTGGGAGTACCTGCGGAACACGTTGATCATCGCCGGGCTCTCGACGACGGTCGCCCTGACGGTCTCGGTGCCCGCGGCCTACTACACCGCTCGCCATCGGTTCAGGGGCCGTCAGGCGTTCCTCCTGCTCGTGCTCGTCACCCAGATGTTCGCCCCGACCGCGCTGGTCATCGGCCTGTACCGCGAGATGGTCATGCTCGGCCTGGTCAACACCTACACCGCGCTGGTGCTCACCAACGGGGCGTTCAACCTGGCGTTCTCCATCTGGATCCTGCACGGCTTCTTCTCGTCGATCCCCTACGAGCTCGAGGAGGCGGCCGCGCTCGACGGGTGCTCGCGCATGCAGGTGCTGCGGTGGGTCACCCTGCCGCTGGCGATGCCCGGCGTCCTGACCGCGATGATCTTCACGTTCATCGCCGCCTGGAACGAGTTCGTCGTCGCGCTGACGCTCACATCGACCGCCGCCCGGCGGCCGCTGACCGTCGGGATCACGGCGTTCGTCGGGCAGTACCAGGTGCAGTGGCAGTACCTGTTCGCCGCGTCGCTGATCGCGATCATCCCGGTGGTGCTGCTGTTCGCGGCCATCGAGCGCCACCTCGTCGGCGGCCTCACCGCGGGCAGCATCAAATAGACCGGCGGAGCACATGAGAGGGGATGGCGGCGCGATGGGCCACGTCGAGGGCGAGATCGCCAGCCAGCCCGACTGCTGGCGACAGGCTGCGGCGCTGGCCACCCTGATGGGCTCGGTGCTCCCGCGCGAGGGCGAGCGCGTGGCCGTGGCCGGCTGCGGCACGTCCCTGTACATGGCCCAGTCGATCGCCGCGCTGCGCGAGTCCGCCGGTCACGGCGAGACCGACGCCTACGCGGCGTCCGAGATGCCCGTCCAACGCGCGTATGACCGGGTCCTTGTGCTCACCCGCTCAGGGACCACGACGGAGGTCCTCGACCTGGTCTCCCGCCTGGCGGGCAGGGCGCCGACCCTCGCCATCACCGCGGATCCCCGCTCGCCGATCGCCGACGCCGTCGACGAGGTCGTCGTGCTCGACTTCGCCGAGGAGCGCTCCGTCGTCCAGACCCGCTTCGCCACGAGCGCGCTCGCCCTGGTGCGCGCTCACGTCGGTCACCAGATCGACGCGCTGGCGCACGAGGCGGAGGAGGCGCTGCTCGCTCCGCTGCCCAAGGAGGCCGAGACGCGCGCGCGGTTCACCTTCCTGGGCAGGGGGTGGGCGGTCGGCGTGGCGCGGGAGGCGGCGCTGAAGTTGCGCGAGGCGTCGCGGTCGTGGGCGGAGGCGTACCCGGCGATGGAGTACCGCCACGGGCCGATCAGCGTGGCCGACCACCGCAGCCTGGTGTGGGTGTTCGGACCGGCGCCGTCGGGGCTGGCCGACGACGTCGCCCGCACCGGGGCGTCGTGGGAGAACGCCGCTCGCGACCCGCTCGCTGAGCTCGTCCGGGCGCAGCGGCTGGCCGTCGCCGTGGCGCGGGCGCGGGGCATGGACCCCGACCGGCCGCGCCACCTTGCCCGCTCCGTCGTCCTCGACCCCTCCTGATCCGCCGTGTACGGTGACCCGCCCGAGCTGGTCGCCAGCCGTTTCGGCGACCTGGCCGGCTGCGCCGGGGCGGCCATGCCGGCGTGGAACGTCGCCGGCGCCCGCCCGCCGTAGCCGTCCGGGATGACGCGGAGTCAGCTACCTTTCCGCGCATGGCGAGCTCCTTCGCGGCGCGGTTCGCGACCTTCGACGACGTCGCGGCGCTCGCGGCGCTGGAGCGGGCCGCCGACGTCGCCTGGTGGGGCAAGGCGGAGACCGAGGACGCCGACGTCCGGCACGGGCTGGAGTGGGCGGGTGACCTCGCCTCGCGGACCCAGGTGCTCGAGCGCGGCGGCGACATGGTGGGGTTCGCGGCCCGCATGGGCGAGGGCGACGCCGGCCTGAGCGTGGCCCCGTGGCTGGACGAGCCGGCGCGGCAGGCGGCGTACGACGAGCTGCTCGGGTGGCTCGAGGCCGCGGGCGCCCGGGAGCTCGACGCCCCCCGGCAGGACCGCGCGCGACTCGCGGCGCTGGAACGTCACGGCTTCATGCCGGTCCGCTCCTCGTTCGAGCTGGAGATGCGCGCGGACGCGCCGCTGCCCGAGCCGCGCTGGCCGGAACGGGTCGCGGTTCGGCCCTTCGAGCTCGAGCGGGACGCGCCGGTGCTGCATGAACTCGTCTACTCGGTCTGGGCCGACGTCGCCGGCCACCACGACCGGCCGTTCGACGAGTGGCGACACGCGTTCCTCGGCCACGACGGCTTCGACCCGGGCCTGCAGGTGCTGACCTGGAGAGGGGACCAGCTGGTCGGCGCCGCGGTGTGCCGGGTCTACGGCGACACCGACGGGTGGCTGTCACAGCTCGTGGTCGCCCGCGACGCGCGGGGCCTCGGCCTCGGCCGCGCGCTGCTGTGCGAGGCGCTGCGGCGCCTGGCGGCCGTGCCCGGGGTCGAGCTGCTGGGCCTGTCGGTGATGGCCCGCAACCAGGCCGCCCTCGGGCTGTACCAGAGCGTCGGCCTGCGCGTCGACCGCGAGTTCATCACCTGCGAGCGTGGCGACAACAGCTCCGTGCGGGAGCGGGTCTGAGCGGGCCGCCGGGTACCCTGGCCACGACCCTGGACGCAACGTTCGAGGAGCGTGGATGGTCAGCCGGCGGGTCCGCTCGACCGTGCACCGCCTGCAGCGCCAGCTGCGGGCCGAGCGGGACGAGGCCGCGGTGTATCGCGCGCTCGCCGAGGCCAGGCAGGGCGAGGAGCGACGCGTCCTGCTCGCCCTCGCGGACGCGGAGGAGCGCCACGCCGCCCACTTCGCGGCGCTGCTGGGTGGCGAGGGGCCCGCCCGGCACCGGCCGGGCTTCCAGGGGCGCGTGCTGGGATGGCTCGCCCGTCACGGCGGCGGGTTCATGGTGCTCGCCTTGATGCAGCGCGCCGAGCTCGTGCGATCGCGCGAGCGGGAGGTGGAGGGCCGCGACGCGATCGCGGCGGACGAGCTGGTCCATTCCCACGTCGTGGCCGGGCTCGCCCAGCAAGGCCGGACGCGGGCTGCGGGTCTGCTGCGGGCGACGGTCTTCGGCGTCAACGACGGGCTCGTGTCGAACACGTCCCTGGTGCTGGGACTCGCCGGCGCCGGATCCTCGACAGAGATTGTGCTGCTCGCTGGCCTGGTCGGGCTGCTGGCCGGCGCGCTGTCCATGGCCGCCGGCGAGTTCGTGTCGGTCCGGTCGCAGCGCGAGCTGCTTCAGAGCTCGGAGGGCGGCCTCGCGTCGGCCGACCGCGCCGCGCTGCGCCGGGCGGGCGGGGATCAGGTGGCGCTGGTGTTCCGCGCCGAGGGCATGACGGCGGAACGGGCGGAGCGGGCTGCCGTCGCGCTGCTGGAGGATGGCGGTGGCTCTGGCGAGCAACATCCGGCCGAGGGATGGCAGTACGGCGGCCTCGACGTGGTGGGCTCGGACGTGGGGGCAGCCGCCTCGAGCTTCGCGGCGTTCGCGGTCGGCGCCGCCGTCCCGGTGGTCCCGTTCCTGGTCACGACCGGCGGTGTTGCGCTGGGTTGGGCCGTCGCTCTTGCCGGCGTCGCGCTGCTCATCGTCGGCGCCGTCATCGGCGTCCTCACCGGTGGCCCTCTCCTCCGCCGCGCCGTCCGCCAGCTGGCGATCGGCGCGGCCGCCGCGACCGCCACCTACCTCCTGGGCACCCTCCTCGGCGTCGTGGTCGGCTGACCCCCCTGACGTCACCACCGACCGCCATCGCGAGCAGCTGCGCTGGCCTGCTCCGAGATTCCGAGGACCGTGACGCCGCCTGCCACTCGACTCTGACCGCGATTCTACGGTTCGTCGACTCGCGGCACCTGGTCCAGCAGCGACGGCAGGT